>JAQGOE010000029.1 GCA_028293725.1 Gammaproteobacteria bacterium
AGATAGTTCGAATAGGCAGTCTCGACGGTGAACGGGTTCACCTCGTTCTGCATCAACTCGTTCTCGAGATCCCTGAAGAACGGCGAGCGGTCTTTCTTCAACTCCGGCTCGATCCAGTTCTCCGGCCACAGGAACACTTTCCGGTTCGCTTCCCACACACGGTATTTGCTCATCCACTGCCACCAGCGCCACGCGCTGTCGCCGCGATCGCCGTCGATCTCGACTCTCACCGCCGGCTCGAGCCCCATCAGGCATCGCTGCACGAATAACTGCACGGAGCCGGAGCCTTGCACCAGGCGGCTCGTCAACTGGCACGAGCACATTTCCACATCGAGCAGGTAGTACGCATACAGGTCGTTGGTGTTGTCCCATTTGCCGCTGGGCGCATCGACGGGCATGGCCTGTGCGAGCAGGTGGGCGCTGAGTGCATCACGTTTGCGTTCGCGCAGCACATCCTGGATCTCGGTGATGAGCTCCAACGAGGTCTCGGTGCCGAGCTTCGAACGTATCAGGCCCTGCAGCGTGCTGGAATGTTTGGCCGTCATCGCGGCGGCGGCGAACGTTTTGACGGTGCCGATGCCCGTATTGAGTTGATCGACGAAGTCGAGGGCACTGCGCATGCGTTCCAAAGTTTCCGCAAGCAGGTAGTCCGCAGGGTATGCCGCGTCCACGGCGTTCACGAACGCTTCAACGTCCGCTGCGAGCCAGGCATCGTTGACGCCTTGCATGTCGATCGCGAAATCGGCAGCCGTTGCATAGGTGCCTGCGTTCAATTTCTGCAGCACTTCGAGCAGCGTGATCCCGGATTCCGGCAGTGAGGCATGCAGGCGCAGCAGACGACTAGTTCTTAGGAAGTGTTCCATGGAAGCTATGGCCGCGAGACTGTTGAGCGGCAGCTTCTGCACATCCAGCAATTGCGCGGCAGCAGCCAGTTCATCCAGCCGTTCCCACTCGTCGAGCAAGAGGTTCCATTTTTTGAGCAGCCCGCCGAGCCGGGTTGCCCAGAACCAGGCATCGAAAGTCGCCTGCAACGTCGCGTAGTCCACCACACCGGATGTCGCCGGGAGCGCCTCGGTAAAATGTTTCAGCAACGTGTCGGGCAGCACCGCGTAGCTCGTCAACAGCCGGCGCGTGACAGCTTCCGTGAGCTCCAGTTGCGTGCTCGCCTGCGTCACGACGGTTTGTTCAGACGAGCGCTTCGACAGATACCCGAGAGCCCTGGCCACTGCGACGGCAAGATTTGACGCGAGATGATCGTTGGCTGGCGTGTCGAGGTCGCGAAGCGGGAATTTCAGATCGGCATCGAGCAGCCAGATGCGCTCATCGGGCGGAGCAATGGTGGCGGGCTGGCTGGCAATGCTGTTGACCGCATTGCGGTAGTCGACGTTCGCGGACAGCCCATCGAGCGCGGCCTTCTCGTCACTCGACAGAACGCCATTGAAGCGCAGCAGGCGCAGCTCGGCATCGTACGAAATCTTCAATGCCAGGGCCGGATCCACCAGCAATTTGAAATCGACCGCGGCAGGCAGATTGCGCAGTGGCGCCGTGAAGATCGGCTCGAAGAACTTGAAAGCGAGACGCGGAGTCGCAAAGAACTCTCCGATGGTCTGCTGGTAAGCCGCGATTCCTGTAATCGCCGCCAGTGTCGGACTGGTGAGCAGAGTGGTCTTTTGCGCCGTGGTCAAAACACCCGTGAGCCGCAGGACCGGCTCGTAGCGAATGGGGATGTTGTGAGGCGCGCCGGTGATGGTTGCCGGAAAGGCGAAGCCCGCCGGCAGGTCGTTCACCCGCGCCGAGCCTGGTTTCAGAAACAGATCCGCAATCGCTTGCTGGTAGCCCGGCCGGCCAGTCACCGTCGCGAGCGCGGCGTCAGTCAGCAGAACCGTACGCTGTCCCGCTGTCATGGCGCCAGTGAAGTGCAATAGCGGTTCGTAGCGAATCGCAATGTTGTTCGGCGCGCCTGAAATCGCCGCCGGGAAGTTGAAACCAGCGGGCAGGGTCGCAATCGCCTCTTCCTGGACGATCTCATCGCGCAAAGCTGCGACGAACTGCTGGGCGGACGCTTCATCCCGATTGAGCTTTTGCAGAAGCGTGGTCAGCAGAGCGGCCAGACGGTCGGTGTCGCTGGGCGGCGCCGCCGTCAGAAATTCGTACTGGGCCGGATCGAACTCGGCCCGGATGGCCTGCAGATCTTTACGCAAGGCCGTAAGAAAGCGCGCGGCATCCGTCTCCTTGATCGTGGCCTTCGACGCGCGATCGGCGGCCAGCAGCCAGTTGAGCTCATCGGCAGTGAAGCCTGAGGCCTTGAGTAGATCGACCTGTGCAACGAACTGCCACGCGGCCTGCGGCCCCGGAAAGCTGTCAACGTCCTGTTGGAAGAGTTTCAGTGTCGTTGGCCATTCGTCCGATTTGAGCTGCAACGACCTCGACAACCACGCATGCCGCCACAGGAACGAGAGATTAGCGAGCGTGAGGCCATCATCGATGTAAGGCGTGCCGTCCGAAGCCTTGGTCAACCCTTTCAACACGTTCAGATCTGCATCACGGATACCGAGTGCCGCAAGCAGCGCCGGGTGGTGTGCGGTGAGTGTCTCGCCTGCAGGCAGGTCGTGGGTTGCCGGGTCGAGCTGAAACGCCGGGTCGAGCGGATGAACCAGGCGCTTGTTCAGAAACAGGCTCTGGTAGTGCGCGTCAGCGCGCTTTTCGTAGAGCCCGATGAATGCGGTTACCGTGTTCAGGTTGCCGAACAGGCCACAAACCTGCTCGACGGTGACTTTGTTGCCGAGCCGGCTTTTCAGGCGCGAGAAATAAAACAGGTTGATCAGGAACGCTTCATCGATGGCGCCATTGCCGATGGCGGGATGGCCGACCACGAGATCGAGCTCCCACATCTGCCAGCTCTCGAGCTTGCGCCACAGCCGCAGAAAGCGATGAATGGCATCGAGACGGCCCGCATTGAGAACCTGGATGATCTTCTTGTCGGTGTCGCACGAGGCGTCGAGATGATGAATACCGAGGGCGCCCGTTGGATTGATGAACTTCAGGTCCAGCAGGGTCAGCAGCTCGTTGTACTCGAGGCTCGTCTTGCGCAGGAAGTTTTTGACATTGCCGACGATGCTCAGCCAGGTCGCGGCGCTCTCGCCCCAGATCAGTTTCTGTCCGGCGGCGGTTGGATCCGCCACCAGCAGCAGACGCCTTTCATCGAACGGCGCACCTGCATCGACACTGATGCCGAAGTACTCAGCCGCGATCTCGCCATCGGTCGGGTTGTTGGGAGCAGTGGCACCGCGCAGTGCGCGCATCAGGTCCCACCGTTGCAGGTTGCTCTTCTGAAACGCCGCGCGGACTTCCGCGGCAAACAGATCGAACGGCAGGCTCAGCGGGTACTTAGCAGCTCGCAATGTTTCGTAGGCTTTCGGGTTGACGTATTGCGGGTAGGCCCGCAATTCCGCGGCACTGGCCTTGGTGTTGCGCAGGATTTCGGCGAAAAAATCGGGCGTGGCTTTCTTTTTGAGCAGGTACGTCACGGCCTCGCCATGGACGACCCAGCGATTCGGATCCGCGCTGCTCACTTGCCTCACTGTAAAGTCGCCGCCCAGATCGATCGCTTCGGCCGCGAACGCATTCGCCACAGTTTTTCTGGCGATGACGGGGTCGGCCGGCATCGCTGCGAAACCTGCGAGCTCCAGGTCGTTGCCGCCGGCGGCCACCACGTCTTCCATGACTTCACAAACCGTATCGATATACGGGATGGGTGTCAGGGCGTTCTCGCAATTGAGCTCGAGATACCCCAGGTCACGACGGCGATTGAACAGGATGTCCTTGACGGTCTGCGGTGGTTTGGCGGACTTGCGGTCCTTCAGGAACATCAGCAGATCGGCGAAGTAGGCCGCGGGGCTCAGCACCGAGCGGCACTGCTCGCAGTCGCACAGGTCGCCGCTCTGAAAGAGGTTGTTCCAGTTCGGAAAACTGCTGAGCGGCGCCGGCCCGCTCTTCAGCGCCTGCGGCAAGGCTTCCGCGTCGAGGCTCTTGAGGTCGGCGACGACGGTGAGCACCGCCGCGTGCGTATTCGCCGCACGGTTCCAGGCGACACGTGCGCTCTCCTCCGTGAAACCCGGGCGACTCGCATAGCTGCGCACGAACTCGCTCTGCCCCACACGATAGATCTGCTGGGCTGAATGCAGGTCGTCCGCAAGCAACTCGCTGGTTGCAGAGAAGTTCGGCGCTACCTTGAATACGCGCTGTACCGCCTTGAGCTCGAGTCGAAGCCCCTGGTCGCTGGCCATCGATGCAAATTGAGGTTGAATCCTGTGATCCAGGAAATCATCGATGGGGGTGTTGAGCAGCTCGAAGCGATCGTGGCCCTCCAGGAAGCGGCTCAGTGCTTCAGGCTGGCGCAGCCCGCGAATTTCGCCACTTTGAAGGGCGCGCGCGAGGCCGCCGGAAAACGCCGCCGTCGGAAAAGCCTCGCGAAACTGACGTTCGATCATCTGACCGTAGACTTCCGTCGCGTCCAGCTTGGGCACACGCGCGGCCGCATCCGCGTCATCAGAAAGGTTGAGTGGGATGTTGATTTCTCCGGAGGCACGCGTGGTGCGAACCAGATCGACCCACTCGGTCACGCTCTTTTTGGCCAGCGATCGAATCTGCTCAGGCTGGTGAATATCCGCCGCGCGCTTCAGCATCCCGACGACGGAGAAGTCGCCGCGCGTCAGGTCAGCGAGCTCGAATGACGAACGCAGCTCGGCAATCTCTTCTTGACTGAACGACCTGTCGGCCTCGAGCGCCTTCAACAAGTCCGGCGTGAGCGCCCTGTGCTCATTGAACAAGCGGACGAAGGCGCCCTGCTTCACCGCGTCTTTGACGCCGGCCTCTTCCAGCGCGGCGCGAACGAAGGACGCGGTGGGCGACTTGCTTTGCGGGCTGCGAGAAGCGATTTGAAGAAAAGCCTCGATCCAGGCGGCGACCTGCGACTGAAGTGCTTCAGGGATTTCGCGTCGGTTGAAGCCGGCGACGAGCGACTTGTTCACGGCGCTGGCATCGAGCGTCGGCAGCAGATCCACGATCGCGCTGATCCGCTGCCTGAGACTTTGATTTTCAGCGATCGCGAACGATGTCCCTCCCAGCAGCACGAACCAGAATTCGGCCTGGATTCCCAGCTCCACCAGTCTGTGCGCCATGATGAAGCGCGCCAGGTCGGCTTTTGCAAGGCCGGTTTCGCCAGCGAGAAAAGTGACGTCCTGGTGTTCCTGGTCTTCTTCCAGTTCCGCAAGCGTCACGCCTTCGAGAAGCGGCGCCAGCTCGCCAGCGATTCTTTCAAACAACGTGGGCGACTTCAGGGCCTCGGCAGGGATGGCTACGTCCACCTGAGCGACAGGCGGCGCATTGAATAGCACCGGCGAGGCGGCGAGACGAGTGCCGTCCGCGGCGAAGATTTTGACGACGATATCGGCGGTGAGTTTTTCGCGGTTGCTAAACTGGCGCGCGAAGTACTGAATCTCGTATCTACCCTCCTTGTCGGTCCGCGGCGGTTCGCTTATTTCGCTTGGCCTCAGCGGCTGCTCGTTGCGCAGATCCCGATCGAAGGCCGAGACGCTGAATCCCGCGGCGGGAAAGCCATCGGCGAAGCGAACCGTACCGCTCACCTTGTAGACCGGCTCCCCGGTCGGTGCGTCCTCGACCAACACTCCCAACTCGCGCAGCATGGCGTTGATCGTGGCAGCGGTCTGCTCGTCCACGTTGCCTTCATTCCCCGCGCCGACGACGAGTTGCTTTTCTTGCTGAATGACGGCCACCAGTTTGCGGGTGGCGGTTCCGTAAGTCTGACCAACGCGCTCGCGCTGTAAGGCGGCGGAGAGTTGCTGGCGACCGCTCTCGTCGTTGGCGAGAACGGCTCGTCGGTCAAGGAGGGCTTGCAGCGCGTTCTGCAGATCCGCGACGGCGGGGCCTTGCATGGGAGGCTTCAGTGGAGAGGTGACTTTATTCATGATTTGTTCCCGTGCTTGTCCCTGGGCACCCTCGGGCCCGAACCGGCCCGCCAGCGTTGGTGCCGCGAGCTAGAATCTGAACTCGAACTGGATATTGCCTTTCGGACCCGGAAGGCCCGGGAAGCCGACTCCCGGCACTGCGTTTGGATCCGGCGGCGCGGGTTTGCGAAAGTCGTACTGAATCCTGATCTTTGTTTTCGGGCCAAGGCCGATGTCACCCAGCACGAGCGTGAGCTTCTTCGTCTTGGTGGCGATTCCCCCTGCCGTAGTCTCGGGATCACTCTGCAATCCCGCCAGCAGCCCGCCCACGATCAGGCCCCCCCCGATCGCCAGCCCCATGGCGCCTTTTTTCAGATCCCTCTGCGCCTGCGCTTCGGCCTTGTTCTGCAACTCGTCCAGCTTCTCCGACACGCGTGGCTGATCGGTGACATCGCTTTCGTCGGCCTCTCGTGTGGCCTTCGAAGAATCGGCCTGCGAGACGCGAGCCCCCGGATCGGCATTGGGATCGGTCTGAACATCGGGCTGACGGGCGGTCGTAGCAGGATTGACGGACGGATCTGGCGGGGGTGCCAGCGCCAGGCTCGGATCCTTCTGCGTCGGATCGGTTGGATCGAGAGTGGGGCCCGGCCGATCCCGGCGATCCGGGCTCGGCAATTCCGAAAACGACGGTACGGGCGTGATTGTCGGGGCGGGCTGCACCGGCGGCGGAGTGACGGGACATTGTTTCTCGGCCGTGTCGCGAGCCTGCGGTTGCTGGGCGGCTGCACGCTCAGCCGGGCTCAACAGGCCGACATCCGGCTTCTTTGCTGAAGGATTCGAGTTTTGCGCCGCCGGTGGAGGGAGCGCTCCCCGATCCGCCCCTGAGCCCTTTGCAGGCGCGGAATAGTCCGCCAGGGTCCGTTCTTTCGGCATGGTGAGCTGCAGCGTGGACTGCGTGCCCGAAGGATCCATGAACAGGATCGGGTTGGCTCGCGCATACCTGAAAAGGTTAGTCCCATCGACCGTTCCCTGCGGATCGCAACTTGCCCATCGGCCGAGCCACGGGATGTAGTACCTCGCCCCGCCGTGATACAGGCCCGTGTCTTCATCCCGCTCTTTGCCCGTAAAGCGATACCGCTTCGCCGCCGTCTTTATGGCCTGGTCCACAGCCTGGTACGACGTGCTCCCATACGGAAAATACTCCTCGTATGAAATGACGCGCGCCGCGTCATCCAACTCCAGGCTCGCGGACCCGAGATGATTGGCAAACTGATAGCGGATGAGCTCCGCAGGAGAGCCATCGGAACCGCGCGTTCTAGTCTCCACCAACGCGATGCGCTGCTCCTCATCCAAGACTTGCAATGTTTCGCGTTCGAGCGATATGTCAGAAGCGCTACTGTCGAACTCGCGATGGATCTCGAACCCACCCAGATAGATCCGTTCCGATTTACGCGAACCGTTCTGCCGCTCAGTCACTTTGCGGGCGCGCTGACCGCCAGCGTCGTAAACATAGAAGGTAGTTTCCGGCACCCTGTCCGGCGGGGGCGCGGCGTTCACAGCCTGGCGCGATGTCACGCTCAACTGATCTTTGAAATCCCACTGCATCAGCGTGAGATGTGGCATGCCCGTCATGTTGCCGTGGGCATCGTAGGTGTAGGTTTCCGCCGGCCCGCTCACCAACGTGCTGCTCAGCCGGTTGCTTTTCCGGGTCGCTGGCTCAATCAGGCTCGCTTCGTCATAGGCGTAGCTGCGCTGCCAATTGCCGTTCGTTGCCTGATGAATCAGCTTCTCGAAATTGCCGACGGCGTCATACAGATATTGTTCGGTGTAGTTGCGCATCGCCTGGCCCACGCCGGGTTGAGGCCGATTGATGCGGAACTCGTCCTGCCAGGTGGTTTGCGGTTGTGCGAGCTGACCGATGTGCTCGCGACCCGTTGCGTTGATCAAGCGATAGACGGCGTCGTACACATAGTCACAGTGCGCCGGTACGACCTGGCCATTGAAGTAAATCGTCTGCTGGGCGTCGTCGCGGATGTGAGTGATGTTGCCCGCGGGGTCGTAGGTATAGAACAAGTCCTGAAATATCGTCCCTGGCGCGCCAGCCGCCGTGCGGCGGGTCTTCAGACGCATCAACCGAAAGGTCTGCTCGTCGTGGAAATATTCCGTCGATGCGCCGTTGCCGTAGTCGATGACGGCGCGCTGGCCCTTCGCGTCGTAGTCGATATTGGTGACGGCATGCAGATTGGCCGACGGAGGGTCGAGCAACCCGATGGGTTCGGCGGCTTGCCCCAGCCATACATCGACCCGCTGCAGCAGGTTGGCTTCGTTGTAGCCCGGACGAATGACATTGATACGCGTAGTGGGCCGGTCGCTGCGCGGCGCGAGGATCTGGACCGGACGATTGAGCGCGTCATAGCGAGTGCTGCTCGTGAAGGTTTCCCCTTCCAGAGCCGGTAGAGGGCTCAGTGACCAGTCCGGCGTGCTCTTATAGTCCCGCAACAGTTGCCGGGTACCTCGCAACGGGTTGCCCTTGAAGTCGTGCTCCTGGGTGGTCACGACGCCGGCGGTGTCGCGGTGCTTGTAAAGCCTGCCGCGCAGATTGGCCTGCAGGACCTGAGTAGCTGTAAGTCCGCTGCCGGCTGATTCGCCATAGAGGCGTTGCTCGAAACAGACTTCACGCGTCGGGTTCGCAACATCGGCGCCGACGACAAACGAACGCGACGCGCGGCGCAGCTCATCGTATTCGGTACGCACGCGTTGACCGCGCGAATCCCAACCACGGATGGGTTTGCCGGCGATATCGCCCAACATCCAAAGCTGTCCAGCCTCCATGCTCGACTGGTGAATGCGATTGCTGAGCATGTCGTAGTCGCAACGCATGACGACGCAGTTGTTGGCGTCTAAGACCTCGCGTTGATTGCCTTCGATGTCCAGGGTCACACGCGTGGCATATTTCACTACCGCGGCGGTGGAATCCTTGCCATTGTCCGCAACGGTGAGCATCGGCCGGCCCAGCGTGTCGAAGTACGCTACCGTGGGTGTTGCGGCGTGGGCGGCAGCTTTCTGCGCAGCGGCCTTCTCGTCTGGCCCCTTCTGTCCGGCGATTCGCTGGCCAGACCAGGTGGGCAGATAGTCAACGGCAGGCAGCAACTGAAAGAAATCGCCCACATCGGAATCTGTCGCGGGATCGGCCGGCGTCACCGTGTCGTTGACATCCCACATCTCCTGTCGCCAGGGATCGAACACCAGTTTCTCGTAGGTGTGGTTCGGATGGAGCGTGGCGACCAAGCGCTGCAGCGGGTCATAGAACAGAATCGACGTAACACCTGTATCCGTCATCTCCGGCTCCGTCTCAAACAGATGCGTGCTGCTGAAGAACGGCTCGTACTGTTTTACCGGCTTGCCTTTGTTGTCGTAGACCGTGCGGCCCTTCCCGACCCATCGGGGGCTCGCGGCACCCAGCACAGACACGCCACTGATGAGCGTCAACGCGCCGGGGCTGACATCGCCGCCCGGCAACGGCAGGCTCACCGCACGGATCGACGCGTCACCGGGCTCTGCCTGGAACTTCGACTGCAACTCGCGGCCAAAGCCGTCGGAGTACACGAAGCTCACCTGAATCCGCACGCTTTGCGGAGGCAGCGCATCGCTAACATGGGATTCGCGGACCAGTGCTGCAGCGAACGGCGGTTCGCCGCAGCGGCGGAAGCGATCGAGGTCGTAGACAAAGCGGCTCGTCGCGCTCTTGAGCAAGGTTGTCTTGAAGTCAGCGGGACTCGCGACAAATGCCTGCAATTGGGCGAGCGCCGGGTCGGCGTCGAAGTCGCCGAAATCAGCGAGGGAATCCCCCAGCATCTCGGTGCTTTTCCCACACACCGCGGTCGCGACTGGCAGGCCCAATGCATCGAAGGCGGCAAGCGAGCGATTGCCGTTGGGGTCGGTCAGCTCCCTGGCCTGCAAGACACGATAGTCAACTATCGCTTCAGCGGTGTTGCCGAGCGCGTCACGGGTTTTCGCGACAAACAGATCGTTCGCAAAATCCACGAAGTCGCTGCGTCCGAATGGATTGAGAAACCGCCGCGGCTGAAAGAAGTGACCGGTGGCTTCCACCAACTCGGCGGAAGCCGAGGCGGTCTCGATCGGATGGAAGAACACACGGCCGGACGGAACCCACCACCGACCATCGCCATCCAGGTCGACGTAGCCGCCTCGACCGAACTCATGCGTGGCGTCCACGGGCAGTACGTCGCCAGGGCTGGGCAGCAGATTTTCCGTGGGTTGGCCAGCGCGTACCCGCTGGTAGACGGTGGCTAACAGTCCCGGCGTAAGAGCTAGCTTGTAACTCTCTCCGGGCAACGCCAGCGCCTGCAATATGTGCAACGGCAATAACTGGCCCAGATCGTTGCTGCGATAACGGGTTCTCATCTCCTCAATGGGCCGCCGATAGACCCCCGCACCCGTTGCACCGCTGGAATCAATGTCCTCGTACGCAAGATCGTGTGCGCCATCGCCCGCTTGAGCAACGACAGCAACCCACTCATCGAAGCGGACCAGGTTGGTGATATCAGGTTGATTCGACTTCGGCTGCAGCCTGATCAGCTCATAGGTCCGCGCCTCAGCGGGCAGCGGCGCGCGGTAGGCATCAGCGGAAAGAACTGCGTTGGTAAAGCTGGCCTCCGTGCAGGTCACCAACAATTGCTTCTGTTTCCTGCGATCCGCCGCGGTCAGCGCCGGATCGCTCTCGTCGTCGAAACGACGGCCATAGCCAATTGCCACGGACTGACGCACGTTGCCGTAATCGTCCACGTCCAGAGTCACGCTCTGCGTGACCCGGGGATCGGCCAGCCATCGAGTGCCCGCATCGAGAGCAGCCGTCGCCGCATCGACGATCTTCTGGTTCAATACCGGGAACAACTTGCGTTCGTAATGGAAGTCGACGGTTTCGCGCGCGTGAGTGAAGAAAATGGAATGGCGATTCCCGCCGCGCGGCTGCACGGGCTGGATGGTGTAGTTGCGCTCGGACACGGAATACGGCCGGTCGGAAGCGTCCTTAGCGTCAAGCGCGTAGATTTCCTGCCGCAAGGTCGCACCCTTGAGCGAGCGGATCGCTTCGCGGATTTCCTCGATCGCAATACCCGGCGGAAGCGCGGTGTCTTCGAGCAGCATCGCCTCGCGTTGAGCAGCGCTCAGCTCGCTGCCGGCCTTAGCTGGATCACCTTCGCGGTAGTACTCGTCTTCCAGATGGCGCGAAATGCGAGCACCGGCAAAGTAAGCGCCGGTATGAAACCAGGTCTTCGTGAGCGTGGGCGGCACCTGAAAGGCGGCATCGACACCAAACTCCTCGGTATCCCACTGGTCGACCCGCGCAAAACCGCGAAACTCACGCTCGATGCCGTCGAAATAACCGTGGTGATAGGCCGCGCGCGTGACGAGGCGGTTACCGCTGATGAGGTCACGGATCTCAACCCTCGTGACGACATGCACTGGGAAAGGAAGGCGTGTGACCCAGGGCGTGCCGGCCGCCTTGTCGGCCAGATAGAACTGCGTTGAGGATGCGTATTCGATGCGCGTTTCCGCGCCCAGGTTGTTGCGCACCATCGTGAGCAGCTGCGGCTTTACTCCACCCATGAGGTCCAGGTAGCGCAAGGGTCGGCGCGCGTCCCCGGCGAGCGGCGAGGACCACAACAGGCAAGCGGTACCGCGGCCAAGAAAGTCAACAACGGAGACCGATGTCAGGTTGTCCGCGCGCGGCACGCGACTTATCAGTCGCACCTCCGACCAGCTATTGCCGTACTGATTCAGATAGACGCGAATACCATCGCGGCCCAGATAGATGATGTCGCTCGGCCCGGTTCCATCTACATCGGCCAGGTGAACGCGGCGTTGATCGAAGGAAGTGACGTCGTCGAACCGGGGCGCATGGTCCATCGTGACCTTGGTGCCGAAGCGTCCATAGCCGATGTTGGGCCAGTAGCAGATCTCGCCCTTGTTGATCCGCACGAGATCGGTCAGACCGTCACCGGACATATCCGCGAGATAGATGGACTGTGTTCCATCGGCAAACACCAGCCGGGGTCCTGCTTCCTCGTCGAAAGGCAGAGGCACGTGGGTCGCAGGCCCGAACCCCGCCTCAGCATAGGATTCGTGCCAGGTGAACACCTCGTCGCCCGTGACGAGCACATCGGCATGGCCGTCGCCGGTCAGGTCGACGAAACGCAGGTTCGGATCCCGCCAGTCGATGTTCGGCAGGCCGCTAAACGTGCGGAACAGGTCCCAGCGGGCATCATTGGTGCGAGCAAAGAACCCTGGTGTCGGCGCCTCGAAGTCGACCAGATCGAGATTGCCATCGCCTGCCAGATCCAGTAGCTGCTGCCGTCCGCCGTTCAGTGCTGCCAGCGAGGGGCGGGGCGAAACGCACTTAGTGGGGCCGAACTGGCCGTCGCCGAGGTTAGGCTTGTAAAACCATGCAGCGGCCTGTTGGCTGAACACACCGGAGATGCCCTCACCGTCGAGATCGACCCAGCGATACCGCTCGCCATCGATGCCGGACGGAATGTTCTGCACACCGAGATCGGCGACCTCCTGCATGGGGAGCTGGTCGTAGCTCAGGTCATCGAGTGGGCTGACGGAATATTCGAACTCGAGAGGCGGCAGTGAGCGCTTGAGATAGCCCGCGCCCCCGCCGGCGATTCGCTTGAAGCCGGACTGAAGAAGCTGAGAAACGTGAGAACCACTGAGCTTCTGCAGATAGGTCATCTCGGTGGCGCGTACGAGGTAATCGTCGACGCCGAGCTCGTCCGGAAAGTGATGGAACATCAGTACCCGCTGGCACAGCCGGTAGCTGCGCACCTCGAAGCAGGATCTGTAGGTCGAGAACGGATCGAGACGCTGCGGCCATTTGCTGCCGATCGGCGGTTTCAGGGAGGCGGTTGCGAAAATCCGGCCATTCGCGTCCGCGGGCATTTCCTGATAGTGGCCTTCGCCGTAGTCGAACACGACCTCGAACATCCAGCCCGCGTTGCTGAAATCTGGCGCCGGCACGTGGGTGCGACGAAAGCTTGGTTGAGTCGCGTCTATGAGCAGAGGTTGTCTGTTTCCGTAACGAATGGACTTCAGATAACGGTTCGCCGAGCGAACGCGGTTGCGCTCATTGACCTGAGAGAGATCGACATTGTCTTCGTTCTCGGCGACGTACTCATAGACGATAGCGTTGCCCTTGTCGTCATAGCTCTGGCACAACAACCAGCTGAAGACGCGCGCTGGCTCCGCGGGATCGGCGATACGCGATTCGGCAGTGCCGCCATAGACCGTGAGGATGTTGTCCTTGGATATGGAGCGCCAATGGGTGTCCCCGTCAATGAGGCGCGTCCAGCGTTCGATGCGAGCGAACAGCCCTTCTACGCGCGGCCGGTAGCGTTTGACCCGGTAGCCATTGCGCGGCTCTTCATCGAAGATGATATTTCCCTGCGGATCGCGAGCCCAGCTCCCGTCCGGGTTCTTTTTGTAGGCCGACACGAGGTCTTCAGCACCGGAGAGTACGAAGACATCCGATTCGTCGGCGTCCCGATATTGCGGCAGTCCCTTGTCTGTCCTGCGTGTGATTGCCGGCAGGGCAAGGCTCCAGCCCATTCCGAACGGACCGTTGCCGCTACCGGAGTCATACGAGAGATTGAGTTGAGGGCCAAAATCGGAGCGCCCACGACTGACCACGATCGGAACGGTGAGTGAGCCGGTGCCCGTGACGGGGTTGGCCGCAAACTTCTCACCAATGCCGCGGACGGCGCCACCGCCTTTGGGCAACGCCAGCTGCGGAGCTGCAAACCCGAACGCCTTCTCGACAGCACTGGGCGTTCCCACTGGCTGGTCCATTCGCCACCTCTGTTATGCGCGACGCTGCCGACTCGAGAAACGTGCGCCATGCGGCAATTTCACCATCGCGTTTCCAGCCGCGCTTTCTTGCCGCGAAGCTGCGCGCGCCGGCGATGGGCCTGCGCGACTAGCGACACCTGATAGTCGCTCATGCTGTTACAAGAATTTCATCGAATCACGTCGGGTTCTGTGCTGTGGCGTACATAGCGCACACGTATTGCACTGCGTCGCGTGGCGACTCAACGGCCATGCAGGCCGAAGGCAATCGAAAACAGCGGGCGACTTATGGAGTTGAGACAGGAATCAGAGACCGTAATCAAACTATCAGAGGCGACGGTTCGCTGGGAAACTTGCGATGCGCTAGACATAGCTTTCTCTTGTAGCTGCCTGACCCTGACTATCGCTCAATTCTAACTCGGTACTTCCTCCACCCGCTCGCGCGGGTATAGGACGGTCACGTGAATGCTTCGCCCGAGGTTCGCGCAGCCTCCACGACGTCATCGACCTTGCCGGCCTTGAGCGCGTCGATCGGCCGCTGTGGAGTATCGAAAAAAAGTGACTCCTCCTTCAAGAAGCGCCATGCAGCGCGCGGCTCCAAAAGAATCTCCAGTACTCTGTCCATCCCAGCGACTAGTTCTCCGGGACCCAGGATTTGTTCTGCCGGAATCAGTGTGCCCTGACGCGTGAGGCGCCAGCCAAGCAAACGTCGCGATTCGATCCAGTTGTAGACGGTGGCTCGCGAAACGACCAGTCGCCGTGCGGCTTCCTCTGCACCGATGAGTTCGTCATCCTCTCCAGATGCTTCAACTACAAACGTGCGCAGAGCATCCGGAACATTTGAGGCATCGCGCACGGAATCAAAGTGAGCCGCAACTGCTTCGAGTGCCGCCGTGACTGCGACTCTTGCTTCCTCGGGATGCTGGTGGACAAACTCTGCGGCGGCTGCCGATAGCTCGGGAAGCGCGAGCGTCGCACCGTCAAAGGCTGCCTCGGATTGCTTTCGCATGGTGAGGACCCTACTTGAGACAGCGTTAACCTTAATTCCAAACTGTCTAAAGTGTCAATGTGGTCGTCGCCCCCTGGATCAAGCGCCCTGCTCGCGCCACATTGCATACGGATAACTCGCGAGGCTCGAGTTGTAGTACCTGGGGTCGTGTGTCACCTCCGCTCCGAGCCATGGAGGGCGGCTGAATTGCTGGCCTTCGGAAGACAACTCGATTTCCGCCAACACCAGGCCGGCATTATCGTCCAGGAACTCGTCCACTTCCCAGGTGGACCCGTCATGCACAATGACATATCTGTTTTTCCGGATAATCGGCCCGTCACTTAGTTTCATGAGTTGTTCCGCATCGGCCACGGGAATATCGTACTCGAACTCCGCACGCGAGGCGCCCCGCGTCAAACTCTTGATGGTGAGAAACGCCTTACCGACGGCAATGCGCACCCTAACCGTCCGCTCTTTGTCGCGGTTCAAATACCCCTGGGTGAACGGCACACCGCTGCCGTTACGCCAGGATGTACCCTGAACAAGAAACTTGCGCTCGATTTCTGTAGCCATGTAATTCGTCCAGAAAGAGTTCAAAGAATTCTGCACTGAGCACGCTGTCTGCCGCGCAGTCGGCGTGAATATTGGATCTTACGCGCGCCAACAGGGGGATAGAGAATGTCAGCTCGTTACTGGTTTGCGGTAGCCACTGCGCTCACGCTCGGCGCCTCCGCATCCGCCGCCCCGATCGGCGGCGACGTCGCGCCGGCCTGCGAACGGGTCTGCATGACCGGCATCGTCGATCGCTATCTGGCCGCGCTGGTTCGCCACGACCCGGCGGGCCTCCCGCTGAACCGTGACGTCAAGTTCACCGAGAACACCGCACGGCTCAAGGTCGGCAGCGAAGGGCTGTGGGTGGGCGCGTCCGAGCCGCCCACCGGCTTCCGTATCTATGCCATCGATGTCGGCGCCGGCCAGGCTGGGTTCTATGGCGTGATGAAGGAGCGCGACCGGCCGCTGATCATCGCCTTGCGGTTGAAGGTGGTGAACGGCCAAATCACGGAGATTGAGCATGTGTTGGCGCGCAACCTGCGTGCGGATGCAGTGAAGAATCTCGCGAATCCCCGTCCTGAGTTCGTTACGGCGCTGCCTCCGGCCAGCCGCTTGCCACGACAGCAGATGGTGAATATCGCCGACAGTTATTTCGAAGCGATTGAGCATGCCAACGGCAAACTCGCCCCATTCGCCGACGAATGCGTGCGCCGTGAAAACGGCAGCCAGACCACGCACAATGCAAAACCGGTCCCGTGGCCGGTTCCGCTCGGCTCCAAGCAGGCCGACGACGCAATGGCCTATATCGGCACGCTGAGCTGCAGCGATCAGTTCGACACGCACGTGATGGACTTCATCACTCGGCTTTGGCCGCGCCGCCACGAGATCGTCGACGAGGAATACGGGCTCGTCTTTTCATTCCCGATGTTCCAGCACCGCGGCGGATCGGGGACGATCAGGATCTCCAACGTGCCTGGGGTGGACAGCCTGCCGCTTGGCGGATCCTCGTCCAACCTGCAGGCTGGAGAGATCTTCAAGATCGACCACGGCCGGATTACAGCGGTCGAGGCAATGGGGGCGCAACTGCCCTACGGAACGAAGAGCGGGTGGGGGGAGTAGTCGATACTCCTGCACCAACATCTATCAAATACACCGGCACGCGCACAGACATGGTGCGAGAGACACCGAAAACTCCCCTCGATTGCGACGCCTTGCTATGCTGATCACCCGATACGGAGGCACCATTCCGTGTCAAGTCGGGGATACCCATGAAGAGAATCGTGTTCAGCTTTTTTCAGCCCGCGACGCTGGTGCTGATCGTGTTGTTTTGGGCCAATGCACCCGCCTCGTTACTCGACAAAGCCTGGGCGATCACCGCGGCGAGCATTGCCACGCTCGCGATGGTGCAGGCGCTGGAGTTCGCCAATGAGCGGCATTCCGGCTGGCGGCTGAGTGCCCGCGAATTTCTAACCGATCTCTTTTATGTGATTTTGTATTACGCCGTGATTGTGACCGCCGAAACGAAGCTGGCTGACGAACCGCTGGGGACAGCCAAACATGCGCTCGGCATCACCACCGCCTGGGCCATGCATTTGCCCTTTGTCGCGCAGGTTGCGTTGGTGGTGTTTCTGGTTGAGTTCGGCCAATACTGGATGCACCGGCTGATGCACAATTCGTTTGTGTGGTGGACCCACGCTCCGCATCACCATATCACCCAGCTGAATGCGGCAAAGGGCCTGGTGGGCAATCCACTCGAGTTGTTCCTGGTCTCCCTCAGTGTGATTGCGCTTTTTGATTTGCCAAAAAATGCCGTTTTCTGTGCGTTCAACGTGCTCACCGCCGTGTCGGCCTTCGCTCATGCCAATGTTCGCTTCGACCCTCCGCGCTGGTACGCGTACGTCTTCACGACGGTCGAGGCCCATAGCCTGCACCATTCGGTCGGCTACAACGAAACCCGCTGCAACTACGCCAATGCGTTGCTGCTTTGCGATCGCCTGTTCGGTACGTTTCGTGCTGGGGAATCGCAATGCGTGGGCCAAGACGAGCGCAGGAGACTATCGATCCCGCAACAGTTCACGTTCCCGGTTCGACCTTTGATAGCGATGATCAAAGCGAAGCAGGGCAAATCGGCGTCGGCCGCCAGCTGAGAGCGACGACGGACCCGGTCCCAACGCCCTCGGGCCCCGCTTCCCCTGCGGGGCCCGTCCTAGCGTCCGCCGGCGTCAGTGGTGTGAAGGCGCCAATGTAATCGTACCGAACAATCCGTTGGCCTCGCCGTCAGGTCCCGCGGAGAAGTACAGTGTGTCAGGGCTCGAAGTGCGCCCACCGCCGAGGGTCAACGTCCACAGTCCATCGATGACCAGCGGCCGGCCGTGCACATCTTCCAGCTGGTCGACGAATGTTCCGTCGTTGTTGAACACGTTAACCCGGCCGTCTCCGAAGTTGCCAATGAGGATCTTGCCGCTGAAGGGCCCGAATACAAAGGAGGCCCGGGCAATGCCCCAAGGTGAATTGAGCCTCCCTCGCGACTCAAACCGGCGAATGAGGTGACCGTCCGTATCGAACACATCAACGAAGCCATGCCCCTGACCGGCAGCGTCATCGTGCTTCTCGTCATTCTGTTTCGCGTAAGTCACGAACAAGTCGCCATCGATGTTCACAATGTTGAAGGGTGCATAACCCGACGGCAACTCAGGGTCGGCGAAATTTCCGTCGAGGGTGACCTTCGTGAACATTCCGTCCGCCCCGTTCGGTCCGAACACATCTACCGTACCATTGTGGAAGTTGGTCGCGAACAGGAATGCTCCTTTGGCGTTGACCGCGAAAGCCAGACCTTTGTAGACGGAGCCACTGGATGATTGGTCGGCAGCAAGTACCGCATTCTCCGCCGGGTTCAGTCCGCCCGCCCAGGCTGAGATCGTTCCATCTTCGGTGGAGAAGATGAAGACCGCCGGAATCTTGGTGCCCGGGACCAGGAAGGATGCGGCAGGATTCCACACTATGCCTGTTGGGGCCGCCGGAGCTGGATTGGGCGGTTTGTTCGGGTCCCTGGGCTGGCAAGACGACGCCGGTACGAAGTTGCCGGGTAGTGGGATGGATACCTGAAGGGCCGTAACCTTTACGCCGGTACCGTCATACAAAGTCGAACAACCGGTAGCGTTGTCGTTAACCCAGAAAGGACTTCCCGCCGGTGAGAAGGCAATGCCCCAGGCGTTCTGCAGTATTGGATCTTGCATCGCGGCATGGCCGGTCAGATTTGCTACGAGCGGAGTGACTACATAGGCGTCGCGTTCCCCTCGCGAATCATGATCACCGGCGACCGCAATGGATGACGCGGCCACGGCGATGACGGCCGCCGCGCCAAGCTGTCGTATGAGCTGGTACATGGTTAATCCCCTTTTGTGTGATTGTCAGAAATGGAGACTCCGGTGAGTCGCCAGAGCACGGGGCATCTGTTCACTCCGGTGTGGGATTTAAGTCAGATCTGCGTTCCCACCCAACGCGGGGCGCTGCCTCGCACTAACTCGGCCGTTGTTGACGCCGCGCGTTCCCGGCGGCGGACACCCCGAAACAACCCGCGCGAACCGGCGCTAGTCGGGCAATACCGCGCCGTTCGCGACGTGGAAGGACGTGCTCGCTCCAGGTGGTTCGACTAATCCGGCACGTGCATGCGGCTGGCCTCCACCGACCCACATTCCGACTTCGCCTGGAACGACCCTGCGTACTCCCGTATCGTCCACAATACTGACATCGCGACTGCGCAACTCGAACTCAACCACCTTCGTCTCGTGGCGCTCGAGGTGAACGCGTCTGAACCCTGCTAACTCGCGCAGGGGCGCCGCTGCCACACCCTGATGAGACAGGAAAAGCTGAACGACCTCATCTGAGTCCATCTCACCTGTGTTCGTCACCTCAACCGCAACGTGTGCGCCGCCATCCGGAGTCGCCGATGCACGCGCGTTCGAATAATGGAAACTGGTGTAGCTCAGACCATATCCAAACGGATAGAGCGGCCCCCCTTCGAAGTACCGGTACGTCCGCCCCTTCATTGCGTAACTTTCGAATGGAGGCAGATCGGCAACGGACTTATAGAACGTGACAGGCAGTCGTCCCGCGGGGCTGAAGTCACCGGCCAATGCGCCGGCGACGGCGGTACCTCCGCTCTCTCCCGAATACCATGCCTCCAGGATCGCCGGAACATGGGCGTCGGCCCAGTTCACCGCGAGCGCGCTGCCGCTGGCCAGCACCAACACGACCGGTTTGCCCGTGGCGCAGACGGCTTCCAGCAATCGCTCTTGCGGCTCCGGCAAATCGAGCGATGTTCGGTCGCCACCGGAGAACCCGTCGGCCTGGACCTTCATCTCCTCGCCTTCGATCCGCGCTGAGAGGCCCAACACCATCACGACGAGATCGGCCGATCGAGCAGCGTTCACCGCCTCTTGCTCCCCACGGCCAGGGATGCCCCACATCAACTTAGCCTCTGCGGAGCGCACACTTTGGAAGTACTCTATTTTCAGAGCGTAGGTACGTCCTTTATCGAGATGAATCGCCTTGGTGACGGTCGTCGAAGGACGATGCCGCGTCCAGTCCTCCACCTGCAACTGCCCATCAACCCATATCCGATATCCATCCTGTCCCGTGAAGCCGAGAATATAATCCGCGCTTTCGGCGGGGGCGAGCACACCGGTCCAGCGCACCGAATAATTCTGCTTGAACTGCGAAGACACGCCGTTGAATCCCCAGGTGAAATTCACGCTCGGGTCTATACGTCGCAGCGCGGGCTCTCCAGTCAGATCAGCGTTGGCGAAGTATTCGGCCTTCAATCCATGCACTGACTTTGTCGCACTGGTGTAGAGACGCGACGCAGGTACCGGACGCACCACTGTGCCGATCAGCCCTGTCCCTTCCACAAAGCTGACCTTCGAATCGGCAAATCGCTGGCGCATTCCCGCAAGAATCGTTACCGGGGCGGACGGGGTTCCATTGTAGTTGCCTTCGAGCGCATCCAGACTATCGGCGTCGGGCCCGATCACCGCAATTCGCGGATACGATTTCTTCAGTGGTAGAAGCTGACTGTCATTTTTCAGCAGCACCAGCGATTCCTGCGCCGTTTTGAGCGCAAGCTGCCGGTGCTCTGCGGAATCGTTCGCGGCAGTCCCGAGCCTTGACCATGGCACCATCGCCGGAGGGTCGAACATTCCCAGCCTGAATCGCGCGATCAGAAGGCGCTCCACAGCACGGTCAATATCGGTCTCTGTGAGCAGCCCCTGCCGTACCGCGTTCAAGGCCGCTGTGCGCTCGAGGTGTACACGGTCCTGCGGCGGCTCTCCGCAGATCAGGTCGGTGCCAGCCTTCACAGCAGCTGCAACGCCCTCCTCCATCGTCGGCCTGAAATGATGGTGGGCACTCACGTCTTCAATCGCGCCGCAGTCCGAAACGACATAACCGCCGAACTTCCAAGCCCCCCGCAGAAACTCGCTCAACAGAACGTTGTTCGCGCATGCCGGCTCGCCATTCAGGGAGTTATAGGCACACATGACCGAGCCGGCATGCCCCTCCACAACGGTGGCACGAAACGCAGGCAGATAGGTGTCCGCCATATCGTGCCGCGAAGCCTCGACGTTTACTTCATGCCGAGTTGCCTCCGGCCCGCTGTGTACCGCGTAGTGCTTCGGTGTGGATATGACCTTCACGTAGCGGGGGTCATCGCCTTGTAATCCCTGCACAAATGCAACACCCATCTTCGCCGTCAAAAACGGATCCTCTCCGTATGTTTCTTGGCCACGTCCCCAGCGTGGGTCCCGGAAAATGTTGATATTGGGTGACCAGGCGGTCAGCCCGTGATACCAGTCACTCGATCCATCAGGTCCGCGCCCCACGTTGTACTTCGCACGAAACTCGGTGCCGATCACATCGGCATCGCGGCGTATCAGGGCATCGTCGAACGTCGCCGCCAAACCGATCGCCTGCGGGAACACAGTCGCGACTCCGGCGCGTGCTACCCCGTGCAGCCCTTCGTTCCACCAGTTGTATTCGGGCACGCCCAGGCGTTTGATGGCATCGGAAGTATGTCCCAGCTGCGACACTTTCTCTTCGAGCGTCATGTGCGACACCAGGTCGCGAGCACGCTCCTCGAAAGATAAGGTCGTGTTCCGGAACTTCTCGGGCTCCTGGGCGGGCAGGAGTGGGGCGCTCCAAACCGCCGCAGCGAGCGCCAGAGCGGCGACAGAATGACGCCAAACATTCATCTTCTCATTCTCCCTCGAGCGTCGTCTGCGACACTCCACGCTCAGAACGTGAACAGCGCGCTGGCGTAGTACGAGCCTCCATTGATTCCGAACGGCGAGAAAGAAGGATAGGCTTGTACGCCCTGATTGTCACCGTAGACGAAGCTATCGTAGTGCGCCAGCAGGTTCCCATTGAGGTGAGGCGGCTTGCGATCGAACAGATCGATCGCGCCGGCGCTGAGCCTCAAGTGCCTTCCGAAGTCATAACTCACATTCAGGTTGGTGATCGGAGTGGAGGGAATGGTTGTCTTGAAGTACTGCAGTTTTCCCGTGGCGTTATCACCGTCGTCGTTTTCGTACTCCGATGATGGCCCGTAAATTTTCTCTACGAGATTTACCGAGAGAGCACCGACTCTCCACAATGCCGAGAGGTCGAGCACAAACTTCGGGCTCGCTGTACTCACGTCAGAGAGCGCGGTCGCGTCGAATAGGGTCGTCCCGCCCAGTTCGGCGGGAGTCGGCCGGATGCGGGTCACCGTAGTGGCGTTGTATGTTCCGGCGGTCCCGTAGGTGACATCTCCCCAGCGATACGAGACGGGTAGCATGAAGGCGAGATCGGCGCCGCGCGTCCGAGTGTCGATCCCGTTGGTAAAGAGTTGCAGGCCGGTCTCCGTCACGCTGTCGAGCGAATTGCCATTGGCGGCGATCGCATCGAGCACAGGTTGGGAGACCACGACGCCTTGGCTCGATCCGAGCAATGAGCCGCTGCTGACGATGCGGTCGGTGATGGTGATCTGGTAGAAATCCAGGCTCATGTTGAGGCTGGGCAGCGGCCGGAGCACGAGACCCAGGCTGTAGGCAACCGACTTCTCGGCCTTCAGCCCGTTGCCCAGACCGAGCAGCCGGCCGCCCGGTGAGTCGGGAGGCAGCTGTACGAACGCGCTGTGCGGTGTGACGTTGGTAGATGAATAGAACTCCTCGGCGAGCGTAGGAGCGCGGAAGCCGTTGTTGACCGTACCGCGAATGGCGAATGCCGGGGTGAAATCGTAGCGGCCGGTCAGCTTTCCTATCGCGGTGCTGCCGAAGTCAGTGGAACGCTCGTAGCGCCCGGCAGCGTCGATACGCAACTGCGGGACGGGCTTGAGTGCGAAGTCGATGTAACCCGCATAGTTCTTGCGGTTATTGCTGCCTGCGTCCATCGGCGTGAAGCCTGGATATGACTGGGCACCGCCGTTGAGATAGGAGGAAGAATTGCCCGGTCCAATGGAGTAAGTCGCGCGCCGATACTCCGCTCCATAAGCTACATTCAGAGGAGTCGAAAGGCCGACGTCAAAATCGCGATTGACATCGAGCGTCGTGGTCCACTGGGTTGCCTCGAGGAAACCGTCGTAATAGTTCGAGGGCGTTGGTGTGCCAGTGAGCGCAAAGAGCCCGGCGTTGGCCGAATCCAGGGTGAACAGGCGAATCCTGTCCACACCATAGGTACTGGAAAAATCCCATTGCCACTCGGCCAACGAGCCCCGCAAGCCGGCCGTGACTGAATAGTCGCGCTCCTCGGTCGCTTCTCGAGGATTGAAGCCGAATGGAAAAGGGAAGCTCGTGGCGCCGGTCACGGGATCGGTGTACTGGACTTTGGTGGGCAGCCGGTAATTCTCGTAAGAGTTGGCCTCCTTCTTGCCGTAGGTCGTGCATGCATAGAGTTCCGTGCCACGCTCGAAGCTGAAACCCGCGTTGACGCTCAGGAGCTTGAGATGCGTTTGCGCATCCCCCTCGACCCTGTTGAGATACGGGTAGTCCGTCAACTCGGTCATATTCGAGCCGGGGTACGTAGCCAGGTTGGCCGGGTTGACAACACGCTCGTCGATAGCGCCCACGTTGCTGTGTCCGTGGTTACGTACTTCAGCAGTGATATTGAGGTACGCACCGCTATAAGGCTCGAGGCCCACGTTTGCGCTGACTGCGTTCGTCGATCCGTCGCCGCCGTAATAACTCCCGTAGGTCCCACGCGCGCTGCCGCCGGACGAGTTTTTCTTCAGAATGATATTGATGACGCCAGCAATCGCGTCAGTGCCGTATTGGGCGGCCGCGCCCTGGGTCAAAACTTCGATATGATCGATCGCATCGACCGGGATGAAGTTGAGGTCGACGCCAGCTCCTCCCTGGTAGGGTGAACCCGAGGCCACGGCCAGATTGGCGGTGGTGTGGCGGCGTTTTCCGTCAACCAACACCAGGACGTCGTTTGGGCTCAAGCCGCGTAGCTTGGCTTGTAGAGTCTGTGCCGCCATATCCACGCCGTACGCCTGCATGGTCATCGACGGTACGGCCTGCGCAAGGGTCCCCATGAGATCCTGGCTGCCGCCCGCCTGGAGCAAGCTTTCCGTGCTGAGCATCTGGATGGGGGCCGGACTCGCCACGACCTGTTGTCCCGGCTGACGGGTACCCGTGACCACGACCTCTTCGAGCGCCAGACGTGACAGGGTGATTGCATCCCGCGGACACCCCTCTTCCGGCGCTGCAGAACTGCAGGTGGCAAACCGCCCGGCGATTCCTGCTGACGGCGCCATATGACCATGATTCGGGTCCCGGCTGTCAGGGGCGCCGGGGCTGGTATCTTTGTGCGCCCCGACATCGGTATTGGTCATGTCCGGCCGCTGGGGCGCCGGCTCGGACGCGGAGTTGGAACGCCCCGTGCCCGGGGTGGATCTCCAGATCACAATCGTCCTGCTGTTCACGAAAGAGAACTGCAGATCGGTTCCGCGCAACAGCTGGTGCAATGCCTCCACCGGGGGTGTATTCGGGGGAACTCCGCTGGATGTCAATCCGGCAGTCAGATCCGACCGGTAGATCAATTGGTAGCCACTCGCCTTGGCGTAGGCTTCCAACGCATCGGCAAGCGGTTGCGGAGTCCCGACGGCCGCGGGCCCCTCGGCACGGGCGCCCAAAAAGAACACCGTCGTGGCGAGGGCCGCCGAAACAAACTTCAGGCGCAGCGTAATGCGGCCGCCCTTCATCGGCCTCGCAACAGATGTTGGCTGCCGTCGCTGCGGCGATCGACCTGAACGGCCTCATAGGTACCCAGGTAGGCGATCAGTGACTCCGGGTCACTCAGGTCAAACACGCCACTGATCCGCAATGACGCGAGCCCCGGGTCATCGAGCACGAGCGGATGCGTCCGATAGCGATTGAACTCATGAACCACCGCATCCAAGGGCTGGTCCCGGAATACCAGGCGCCGCTCCGTCCAGGCCATGACTGCCTCGATGGTGGGGCCGGTATTGGTCTGTATTCCGTGACTGGTCACTGCGGCACGTTCTCCTGCCGCAAGACGGACACGCTCAATGGCGGGTGGCTGGACTGCGGTAGAACCTTCATTTGCAGTGACCGGCGTACCGAATGCAGGCTCTTTCGTTGGCGCAACAGTCACCTCGACCTGCCCTTCCAACACGGCAACCTGCGTACCGAGGGGTTCGGCGCGGACGTTGAAGACCGTGCCGAGGGCGCGGACCGCCGCCGCCGTGGTGGCAACGGTAAACGGGCGGCTGGCGTCCTTGGCGACCTTGAAGCGTGCCTCACCTCGAACCAGCTCAATGTGCCGCTCTGTAGGCAACCATCCTATGCGCAACTTCGAGTTGGTGTTGAGAAAGACAACCGATCCGTCCTGCAATGTAAAGCTGCTCTGCTCGCCCACTACGGTCTGGAATGTCATGGGGGATTGCCAGTTCAGGAAGGTGACCCACAGGGTGATGCCCAACACCAACGATGCGGCCAGGGCGAGCGCCCGCCACCTTCTGCCGGACAAGACCCGCCCCGGCTCGCTGCCTGCCGGTGGCAAGCGCCGGCCAAAGCGACTGGGGAGCGCCACGACGTTGTCGGTCTCGCGATGTGCTTTCGCGGCCGCAACCAGCGCAGCGGCTTCCAGGTCTCCCGCGGCGTCTACATTTATCAGCGACCATGAGCAGGACACCTGCAGGTATTCCTCGACGTGCGCCGGTGATCGCAGCAACCACTCACTGAAGCCCTCGTGGTCCGGCTCGGCCGCCGCCCTTTCCCGAAACTGGAGGAACCAGTCAACCGCTTCGGCCGCAATCTGTTGGCGCGTTCTTCGTGTGATTCCCATTGCAGCTCAACGCAATTCCGAAAGATGCTCTCGACAATGCCGCAAGCCGCGCACCAGGTATTTCTTCACCATGTTGGTGGAGATCCCGATCCGGGCGCCGATCTCCTTGTAGGACAAGCCGTCGCGCCGATACAGGATGAAGACCGCCTGGCACCTCGGTGAGAGCTCACCCAGCACCGCTTCGATTCGCTTGCGCGCCTGCAGCACCTCGACATCCTGTTCCGGATGGCCAAAATCCGCCTCCGCAGTCAGCCATTCGGCGCAGCGCGCCAGCCCTATGGCGTCTGCTTTTTTCTTCAGCTCGAATTCGTACAGGATGTTGACGGCGATGCGATAGAGGTATGCCTGCGGATCGCGGATGAGGTCCTTGCGCTTGACACGCAGCAGCCGCACGTAAGCCTCGTGAGCCACGTCCCGGGCGTCAGCGACATTCCGCAGCCGTCTGGCAATGAAACGCACCAGATCGCTGCCACATCCCTGCGCCAGACCCTCCACGAGTCGGTTCGTTTCGTTTTCGTTGCGCGAATAACTCATCTCGAGACCTAAGTAGGTATCTGACCGAGGCCCGCTCGATTCCCTCCTCAGTAAGAGTGCTAGCGGGTCCGAATCGGGTACCACGCAGCGCAATCTCGCCGGTCCAGTGGTCCGGGAGTCAGCCGGCATGACGCCACCGAAGGTTACGCCGCGGTCGCCCTGTGCGCCATGCCCCATCCCCTCCACACTTGCACCGAACCGCCCGCTGCCCATCCGTCGTGCAAAAACAACGGGCGTGGGGTACCTCTTTTTTCGGCCCAACCACTCTTTGCAAAGACGGGAGTCAATAACTACTTGGGGGCGGATATGAAACCATTGCCACTACTTGCGGCCCTGGCCTCGCTGGTCGCCTGCATCGATCCAGCCGGGGCCCAACAGAAGGTGAGCGCTGAGGCGGAAAGCGGCGCGGCTCCGGCGGACGAGGTCTCGGAGGTCATTGTTACAGGTACCCGGCGCTCTGATCGTACCGTGCAGGAGTCATCGGCGCCGATCGATGTGTTGAGCGGCAACGATCTGGCGTCCGAGGCCACGACGAACATGCTGGACACTCTGTCCAACGCGGTACCCTCGTTCGTCGTTGGGCAAAACTCGATTTCTGACGCCTCCAGCTTCGTACGCTCGCCTTCGCTGCGCGGGTTGCCGGGGGACGAGATGCTGGTCCTGTTGAACGGTAAGCGCATGAATCGCTCCGCCCTGGTTCAGGTCTATCAAGGCGGCGAAACTGAGCTGTCTTTCGGGTCGCAGGCACCCGACCTGGCCTCCATTCCCTCCATCGCCATCAAGAATCTGGAGATTCTGCGCGATGGTGCATCCGCACAATATGGCTCGGATGCCATCGCTGGCGTGCTCAACTTCGGGTTCCGCGATAACCCTTCGGGAATAGAGCTGACTTCGCGATTTGGCCAATACTTTCCCGGCCACGGCTTTCCCAATGACGGCTGGGACCGCAGCGTTGCCGCGAATATCGGCCTACCCTTGGGAAGTCAGGGCTTCTTCAATGTCAGCGCGGAATTTTCCAAAAACCAGCAGACGACTCGGGGCGTCACACGCCCCTCGGCATTGGCCTTCGCGGAAACCTATCCCGACCTCGCCCACGATCTGCCGCACTATCCGGGTCCGGTACAGCAATGGGGGACACCGCCCTCGCAAGCCGTCAAGGTGGTGGTCAACAGCGGTATCAAGCTCGACAATGGCGACGAGGTCTATTTCTTCGCCAACTACGCCGATATCCAGACGAACGAGAGCTTCAACTATCGCTTGCCCAAGACGGTCACCGATTCGACCGGCACGACCTTCGGAAATCATCCGGCATTCAATAACATCTACCTGGACCCCTGCACGGCCGCCCTGACCGGGTGCCCGACGGGCGGCTTTATCCAGGACACCAACACCTTCAACTTCGCCTCGGTGTATCCGGGTGGGTTTACCCCCCGCTTCTACGGCCAAACGCAACAGTTCTTCGGGACTGTCGGGTACAAAGGCGTCACCGGCTTTGGGATGAATTACGACCTCTCCGGTTCCCAGGCCAGCAACACGCTCGCCGTGTCATTGAAGAACTCCCTCAATCCGTCACTCGGCCCGCTCTCGCCCACCAGCTTCAATGACGGCAAGTTCGCGCAGCGCGAGACCACTTTCAACGTGGATCTGAGCTACCCCTGGACGGTGCCCGGATTGGCGAGCCCGGTGTCGATCGCTGGAGGCTTGGAATGGCACGATGAGAATTATCAGCAGCTGCTGGGCGATCAACCGTCCTATATCGCGGGACCGTATGCCTATCAGCCGCTGTACAGCTGCGCAGGTACCGTGTGTACGCCCGCCCTGGATACCACCGGGCACCAGGTCGTCGCCACGCAATCGAGCGCGTCCAACGGCTATGGCGGTGTCAGCGCCTCCGTCGACTCCTCGCAAATCAACTATGCCGCCTACCTGGACCTCGAAGCAGACGTCTTGAAGAACCTCACGCTGGGACTTGCGGGACGCCAGGAGCACTATGATTCGTTCGGCACGACGACCCTCGGCAAGTTCTCAGCTCGCTGGAAGATCTTCGATGCGCTCGCCCTGCGAGGTACCATCAGCACCGGATTCCATGCGCCCACGCCCGGTCAGTCGAACGTGGAGACATTGAGCACCACCTTCATACCCGGTACGGCGACCCAGGTGCAGATCGGCACCTACCCGGTGACGAGCTCGATCGCGAAGTACTATGGAGCAACCACGCTCAAGCCGGAGGAATCGGACAACTTCAGCGCCGGAATCGTCCTGACTCCCATCCAGGATCTGCTGGTGACCGTCGACTGGTACGACATCGAGGTCCGCCACCGGATCGGTATTTCCCAGCAGTTCAATGTAACGCAGGCGGATATCACCAAGCTCAGCGACCTTGCATACGTCGGCGCAGGCGGCACCGTGCAATACTTCACGAACGGATTCAACACCAAGACCCGCGGCATCGATGTCGTTGGCACCTATCGCTTCGACATCGGCCCGGGGCGATTGGCCACGACGTTGGCCTATAACTACAACAAAACAGACGTCACGAAGTTCGATCCAACCGTCATCAGCCCGGCGCGCATCATCGATATTCAGCATTATGCTCCCAATAGTCGCGCCAATCTGACGCTGGACTACCAGCTCGGCCCGTTCGCGGCTGTTCTGCACGAGAACTACTACGGCACGTTCCGTGACGAGAATGACTATCCGGGCCAGCTGTTCTCGGCGAGTTGGACTACGGATCTGGATCTGGCCTACACGGTGTGGCGCAATATCACCGTGGCCGTTGGCGGCAAGAACATCACCAATACGTTCCCGGACAAGGTCGCCAACAGTGCTTCCAACAAGGTCTACTCGACGACGGGAGGTCTGATCGACGGCGAGGTATACCCTCGTACGGGCGGTCCGTACGGCTTCAACGGAGCATTTTGGTACCTCCGGTTGGCGGCAAAGTTCTGACGGTCCCGGCACCCCCCTCGCGTCTCATGACGCGAGGGGTTCCTGCGAGCCGGTTGTGAATAGCACTTGTCACAAGCTCTTTCGCCGGGTGCTGCGGCTCGGTGCAGGCTTCGCTGCGATGATGGCGTTACCCGCCAGCGCGCAGACCGCTTCCTCGCAACTGAGGACCGACGTCGTATTTACCGAATACTCCGCGCTCTCCAGCACCGCGGAGCTGGTGCGGCGTTTGTACAGCCCGTTGAGCGCCATTCGAATCAATCAGGAGGCGCAGCGCGCAGGCCGGACTTTGCGGGGCCAGCCGCTCGATCTGGCCAAGGAGCACTATTCCATCTATGTCCCTGACCACCCTCATTCCCCCTCAGGCGCGTATTCCCTACTCGTGTTTATCCCGCCGTGGCCGCGGGCAGAAGTGCCGCGCCAGTGGATTCCGGCGCTCAATCGTTACAACACAATTCTGGTGACCGCAGCGAACTCCGGCAACGAAGCTCCTACCATCGACCGCCGTGAGCCGTTGGCGCTGCTTGCCCTGCACAACATCATGGCTCAGTACCCTGTAGACCCGCAGCAGGTATACATCGGCGGCTTCTCCGGTGGTGCGCGTGTCGCGCTGCGTCTTGCGCTCGGATATCCCGATGTCTTCCACGGCGCGCTGCTCAATGCGGGCAGTGACCCTATCGGTACCCTGGATGTCCCGCTTCCGCCAGCGGACCTCTTCCGGCGCTTTCAAGAATCCACCCGTCTCGTATACCTCACCGGCGAACGCGATGAAGAAAATCTCATCCTCGACATGCATAGCCGTCGGTCACTCGACAAATGGTGTTCATACGATGTACTCACGCAAACCGAGCCTCGCTCAGGGCATGACCTCGCGGACGCTTCGGCCTTTGGTCGATCTCTCGAGGCGTTACTTGGCGAGCGCCACCTGGATCCGGGTAAACTCGAAAGTTGTCGAGCGCGGATCGACCAGGAGCTCAGAACCCAGCTGGGACAGGTCGAAAACGCATTCGCGCGCGGCGACCCGAACGGTGCGAAGCAGCTGTTGAGTCAAATAGACGTCCGGTACGGAGGGTTGGCTGCACCCCGCAGTGTTGAGCTTGCAACCCAATGAGTGAGGCACTCACCTGCCCTCCTGGCTTGCGCGGGCCTCACGCGGCGTAACTGAGCATCACCTGCTGCAGATCGGAAGGATCGGCTACCCGCCAGCCGCGGCGCGTAAACTCATCCCATTCCTGGGGTGTCGGGTAGGAATAGTAGTTTCCTGCGCCGCGCTGTTGGACGGAGCTCGAGAGCGCACCACCCTGCTCCAACGTCTGCAGAGCGCCGCAGAGCATCTCGATTCCAGGAGGATAGAGATCCAGTATGTTGCGTAGCAGGGATCGTTCGCGTTGGAGTCCCTGGCGTTGAATCGCCACGATATCGCCGGTGTCGATGCTTGCATCGCGGATGTAATGCAGCGTGCAGCCGATTTCAGACTCATTGTTCAACATCGCCCGGAAGGTTGCGAGAATTCCCCGGTAAGACGGCAGGATGCCCGAGTGCAGATTGAGCACCCCCAGTGGCGGAATCTCAATCACAGGAGCCTTGAGAATCGCGCCATACCGGATGGTCAGGATCAGGTCGGGTGCAAAGGATTTCACGAGCTCCAGGCCCGCGCCACGGTTCGGATCCGCAAGGGAATCGACTGATATGCCGCGCAGCCGCTGTATTTCGGTAAAAGTGAGACTGCGATGGCCACTGTCGCTCAGCGCGGCGCGCTCGACTAACGGAAAAAGCGTCAGATTGGGAAGGGTCTGCTCAGCGATGCGCAGCTCCCGCCGCTGCCGGGGCTCATCCGCAGGCGTGCTCCCTACCTGCTCGGTCAGCCCGACACGTACCGTGTGGCGCGCTAGCGCCGGTAGCAGAAGATTGAGCGCCAGGTTACTCGCCAGGTCGCGGTTCAGACAACACAGGATGCGCATGGAGAACCTGCTTTTCCTGAAGAAGTTCCTCGTGCTTGGAGCCTACTGCTGGCAGTGTCCAAGGTTGCCAATTTCGCGCGAGCTGATCGGTGCGACAGCTCCGGGCCGAAGGCTCCACGAAATCTCCGGCCGACCTGACTTATGCAGCGTCTCATCCAACGTTGCCTGGTCGAGCCTCAGCTGCTGTATACCGCCAACCGTCACGATCAATTCTGTTGAACGGGCCTTCGCAACCCCTGTTACGACACACCCTCCCTTGCCGGTATGCCAGTCGCGCGAGGTGCCATTGCTGTAGTCGATGTGAATATCAATCGCCTCACCGAAGTCGTTGCGCACCACGGGCCACCACACACGGTCCCATGGGATGTAGGGGCACCCTGCCAGGCTGCTCGCTGCAAGACACACGAGCACCGTGCCGCACCGGCTCAAGAACCCCATACCCACCCTCATCGGCAACGCGAAATCAGCACGTGGTAGTACATCCTGACAATGCTCTGTGCGCCTGTACCGCTTACGGGACTTACACTGTACGAATCGTAGTCGAACCGATTCGCGCTGTCCACGCGCGGACACGGGTGGGCTCAGAAACCCGGAGGCACCTCATCGACAACGTTGAGACTCTGCTCCATAGCGAGGCCAACACGCGCAATGGTGCCTTCATCAAACAGCCGTCCGATGAGCGTTACACCGTGCGGGACGCGCCGGGCCGGGTTGAATTTCGGCAACGCGTGCTTCGGATCGGGGGCCCAGTCGCTGCGCGATTGCGTGACCTTCACGAATCCTGCCCGAAGAGTCAACGAGGGGTGGCCAGTGAAATTCGTGATCGTCAGAATCTCGTCCCGAAGCGAGGGCACGAGAAGCAAATCAACCTGCGAGAAGACCCGCTGCATCTCCTGCGCAACCATGCGCCGGAAGCGATCCGCCTGGACGAAGTCGACGGCGGAGACGAACCGTGACTGGCGAAACGTGTTAGGCCAGGAGTCCGGCGTCTGCATCTTCAAGGAGTCGATCTGGCGACTGAGAGTGAGCTCCTCAAAAGCAGCGGCGGACTCGGCGAACAGAATCGCATTGAGGCAGTCATAGGGCCAATCGGGCATTGAAACCTCGATCGTTCGCAGCCCGAGTTTTTGCAGATTCGCCAGCGCGGCACGATCGACATCTGTCGCCGGTGCCTCTTTCATCCATGTGGGGAAGTACCCCACTCGCAAATTTACAATAGGAGCCGTCGCGTCAAAATCCAAATGACTCGAAACGCTGGCGAGATCGCCGGCATCCGGGCCGGAGATCGCCTGCAGTACGAGCATGGTGTCTTCCACGCTGCGTGCCATGGGACCCAGCTTGTCGAGCGACCATGCGAGTGTCATCGCCCCCGTGCGAGGAACCCGGCCGAATGTCGGGCGCAGCCCGGTTACTCCGCAGCGCATGCTGGGATCAATGATGCTGCCCTCTGTCTCGCTACCAATGGCGAATCCCACAAGCCCCGCGGCGGTTGCCGCACCAGGCCCGGCGCTCGAGCCTCCCGATCCTTCTTCCAGGAGCCACGGGTTCATCGTCTGACCGCCAAACCAGACATCATTGAGCGCCAGCGCACCGAGGCTCAGCTTTGCGATGAGCACGGCGCCTGCATCGTGCAAGCGGCGTACGACGGCGGCGTCCTCCTTTGGCACTCTGTTTCTGAAGGGCTCCGCCCCGTAGGTGGTTGGAATAGACGCGGTGTCGAGCAGGTCTTTGCACCCCCAGGGAATTCCATGCAGGGGGCCACGATATTTACCCGAGGCGATCTCACGATCAGCCTGCCGGGCCTGAGCGAGCGCAAGATCTCGCGTCAGAGTGATGACGCAGCGAAGTTTTGGATCGAACTTCGCCACGCGATCTAGATAGATCTCCGTGAGGCGCTCCGAGCTGAGCTTGCGGGTCTGCACCCAACGCGCAAGTTTCCACAAGGGAGCGAACCCGATCTGCGCATCCGGCGACGGAACGGTACCAGGGTCGCGCTGGCTGCGTACGAATCGATCCTGCCGAGGAATGGGACCGTGTTCGGGCAACACGGGATTCCAGGTTGAGAATGGCGCGAGAGTCGTACTCAACTTGACCTTGCGTGGCCCAACGCGCCGTTCATAAAGCGCCGCCATGCTGCTGCGCCAACTCGCCGCGGCCATCGCACGATCCGCCTCCGTCAGATCCACCTGCACGAGCTTCTCGGCGGCCGCGAAGGTTGCTGAGTTCACTTCGGGCCCCACCGCCGGCGCCGTACCGAAGGCGGGTGGCGTCCCCTCTGGGGTCTGCTGAGATTTCGCCGCAGAGGAGTCCTTTCCGGGCGGCTGCTGGGCAGCGGCGGCGGCCGAAGCCAGCATAGCAGTTGACCTTACGAGGAATTCGCGGCGAGACTTCGACACTTGACGCTCCAAAAGGATGATGGACCGTATCGGGCGGGACAGACTACCTGACTTGAACTTCACCCGAGCAAGTGCAGCAATCCTGGAGGCCGAGGGGGAACAGGATGTCTATGACGGTACCTGGACGGGAAATCGCACGACGCTGCCGAGCAGCGCTTCTGGGGATTGTGGTGCTCGGAGCCGCCCAAGCCGCATCTGCGGGGTCCGAGGCTTCCGGCGCGGCCTATCCGCAGATGGCCCCTGGCGCGGAGTACCTCATGCCGAACCGTGCCGCGGAAATCTCGCTTGCGCGTAGTGCTGCGCCAGCGGCAATTTCCGAAAACGCTACCGTCCTGGTCTTGTCATCCAAAGGCTACGAGACGGCGGTCAATGGTAAGAACGAATTCACGTGTCTCGTCGAAAGAGCGTGGATGTCGCCGTTTGACAGTCCGGAGTTCTGGAATCCAAAGTTGAGGGGTCCGGTTTGCTACAACCCGGCTGCAACACGCTCCATTCTGCCGATCACCCGCTACCGCACGAAACTCGCACAGTCTGGCGTGCCCAAGAACCAAATGTTCGATGAGATCCGAGCTGCGATTTCAAGGAAAGCGCTGCCGGCGCCCGAACCTGGCGCAATGTCATTCATGATGTCGAAGGACGGCTACCTGAGTGACAGCGCCGGGCACTGGCATTCGCACCTCATGTTCTACATCCCGGGGACAGACATATCGAGCTGGGGCGCGAACCTACCGGGCTCCCCGGTCGTCGTGGACGACGAGCACCGCAAGATCCCCGAACAGCAAATCATTTTTCTGGTTCCAGTGAGTCACTGGTCGGATGGATCGTTTGCACCCGCAGCGGGCCACCCGGCCGAGAGTGGAGACAAATAAATTGGCTAAAAGCTCGAAGCGCCCATCGCTCAGTCCTGCAACCCCCACTGATATTCGGCCTGTCAACAACAGGTTCCACTAGGCCGTACTGGTCGGGACGCAGTACAGTCTTACCCGGAACGCGCGGAGGCGTATCTTCTGGCGCGTGGAGCGATGGTCTATTCTGCGCCAACCGTAGTGAAGGGAGCGCCGCGCATGGCATTCAAACGCATCGACACGAAACTGATCCACGCTGGGCAACCGCGCATTGCGGGCGCCGTGGAGATGCCGATCTTTCAATCGGCGATGTTCGAGTACACCGGCGAGACAAGCTATCACGACCTCGGCTACATCCGCCTCAACAACACGCCAAATCACAAGGCCTTGCACGCCAAACTCGCAGCGCTCGAAGGCTCCGAGGACGCGCTGATCGCGGCAAGCGGCATGGCAGCGATTTCGACCACACTGCTCACAGTGCTGTCCGCCGGCGATCATGTGCTCGCCCAGAGCACACTCTACGGCGGCACGCAGGACCTCATCACCCACGATTTCTCAAAGTTCGGCATCGCGGTAGATCTCATCGATGCGGACGATGCAAGCTCGTGGGGCGCTAAGCTGCGCCCGAATACCAAGGCCATCTACGTCGAGGCGATGACCAACCCGCTGCTCGACGTCGCGGATCTCGAAGGCGTCGTCGCGTTCGCGCGCGGCAATAACCTCGTCTCTCTCATCGACAACACGTTCGCCACGCCGGTGAACTTCCGCCCCATCGAGGCGGGTTTCGACCTCGTACTCCATAGCGCGACGAAGTATTTGAACGGCCACGCGGACATCGTCGGCGGCGCAGTCGCCGGCCGCTCAGACTGGATCCAGCGCATCCGGCATCGCATGAATCATCTCGGCGGCTGCATGGACCCGCACGCGGCTTTTCTGCTCAACCGAGGCCTGATGACGCTCGCGCTCCGCGTTCGTCATCAGAATCAGAGCACGCTGCGCATCGCGCAGTTTCTCCAAGATCACCGCGCCGTCGCGAAGGTGAACTACGCCGGCCTCGAGAGCCATCCGCGCCACGCGCGCGCCCGCAAGCTCTTCGGCGGCTTCGGCGGTGTGCTGAGCTTTGAGCTGCGCGGCTCCGCCGAGCGGGCCGACCAACTCATCGAGAAAGTGACGCTGCCAGCGGTCGCCCCGAGCCTCGGCGGCATTCGCTCTTTGATCACACGTCCTGCAGTCACATCGCACGCGGGGCTGTCGCGCGACGAGCGCCTCCGTGCTGGGATCAGCGATGGGCTCATTCGGCTGTCGGTCGGCATCGAGGATACCGACGACCTGCTCGAGGATCTCGGGCAGGCCCTCCGGCTGATCTCTACTTCGACAGATCCGTAAACAGCGACAACAGGTACACCATGGACGGCCGGATATCATCCGTGGGAATGCGCTCGTTCAGCCCATGACTGAATCGATCGCCGTCCTTTATGAAAAGCGGACTGACGCCATAGCTCGGGATGTGCAGGTTGCGAAACCACATGCTGTCGCTGGCCCCGGCCGACATTGAGGGAAATACAGGCACGCCGGGATAGCTCGCGTGGAGCGCACGGGTGATGGCGGCAGCCACGTCGGGACGCAACGGCGAGGCGTCGGTCGCCACACTGCCCTCGGAGATGTCCCGGAACTTAACGGCCGGGTCCGCCGCTACACGCTGAAGCTCTTCCATTATCTGCGCCCGCGAGTGCCCCGGAAATATGCGGCAGTTGATGTTTGCACTGGCCCGCTGCGGGAGTGCATTTAGCGCATGGCCACCGTTGATCATGGTCACCACACAAGTGGTGCCGATCTTGCCTATGGTTGACGGATTAGCGGTCAACGTCGCAACGGCCTTCGGGTCGGTGGGGTCGGCCGCGAACGCATGCATTGCGGTGGCAATATCCGGCCGCTCGTAGTTTGCCGCCGCCATGAAGTAGGCGCGAGTCAACTCACTCAGCTCCGGTTTGAACTTGTACTGTCCGATCCGCACCAGCGCGGCGGAAAGCTGATTGATGGCGTTGGGGTCGTAGGGCCGCGAGCTGTGACCGCCGGGTGAGGTCACCGTAAGCTCGAAATCGGCGTAGGTCTTCTCCGCACCCGTCCAAGTGAAATACTGGGGCTTTCCCTCGGGGTCGAACTGCCCACCCGTACCGTCGACATTCAGCACCATCTCGGCGTTCGAGAGAGCCGTGGCAAGCTTCTCGGTCGTCTTCATCGTGGTCTCTTCGTCGCCCGAAAACGCGAGGACGATGTCGCGACGCGGCTTGTAGCCCTGTCGTTTGAGTTCGATGACTGCGGCGACTGCCAGAGCGTCATCCAACTTCATATCGCTGGCCCCTCGGCCATACAGCAGTCCGTTCTCGACTACCGGCGTAAATGGGTCGCGCTCCCAGTCCGCCGGCTTGGCTTCGACCACATCCATATGCCCGGAAATCACGAGAGGCTTCAGCTTCGCGTCAGTGCCCTTCCAACGCGCGATAAGGAATGCGGTGTCGTCGACAGGGGTAATCGTCACATCCGCCGCATCAAAACCGCCCGAAACCAACGCGGATTTGAAGAGTGCGGCCACTTGCGGCGCCTGATTCCCTGGGCCGCGCACCGAGCGCAAGGCGATTGCCTGTTTTGCGAGATCGAGTGCTTGCGTCTCCGCTCCACCGCGGTCCACAGGCTTCGCCATGGACACTGTCGCAAACGCCCCGACGATCAATATCGCTGCCGTTACCATTCGCACGCTGTCTTCCTCCCCTGCCGTAAACGCATGGAGGCAGTGTAGCGCATGGTAGCTCGAGGCTACCTGGGGTTCGGCGGGGCCGCGGCCTTGAAGATCCTTATGAGCTCGGAGTCTGGTGTGGTATCGAGAATCGAGAAGACGACCTTCGAAAAGCGCCCGCGCCAATCCGCACGGGTGAGTAGATTCATGAATACCTGCGCAACAAGTCTCGGATCGTTCCGAAATACCCCACATCCCCAGGCGCCAAGAACGAGGTAACGGATGTCTCGTGATGCGGCGACCGCCAGAACATATTCAGCCCTTCTTTGCAGTACATCCGCTATCAGATTCAAATCGTGCGGTGATCTCTCCTTCACGGCACGGGCATTCGGGGCTGCGCTGGAAATGAAGGTCGCGTGATGGACATTGTTCAACAGAGAACCCGCGTCGTCCCTGAATATCGGGCAGTGCGACGATAGGATCATCGCATCCGAATAGAGCGGAGAAGGATGCTCTCGATGGTGTTGGTAGAACGCGCTCGCGGTCGATAGAGACGCGTACAACCCGGAACTTCTCGCCAGCGATTCCTCTTGGGCTTGACTGCCACTCAGAAAGCCCCCGCCCGGGTTATTTGCCGAAGCGAAGTTGAGAGCGGCTACCGGTGCGCAGCCCTCGCGCAGTAGCCTTGCTATTCCAGATAGCGTGGTCTCGTTTTCGATTTCGACCATAACCGGAGCCGATGCGCTCGGCCGGGACAGGACCCGAGCCGTCAGCGCCTCCAGTTCGTCCGGCCAAAACAGTTGCGTTGCCTCTACGCAATTCCTCAGGTCCTGTCCTACCGGGACGGTGGCGCCACCCGGCGCGGCATATCCACCGTTCTCGAGGATTGTCAGAGTTTGCTGTGCAATGACCGCACGCTCGGCTCGATTCATTGGCTGTCCGCTCACGAACCTCCCTATCGCGCTACATCCAGCACGACATCGTCGACCTCGCACCGACTGGGCGCGACATCAATGGGCCGCGCTTCCTCGCGTGCGGCAAACTCAGCCGCTGCCAGCCTCTCGGAGAATACTCCCAGGAACCATCTGCTGATCTGCCCCATATCTTCAAGGTATGCAGTAACAAGGAAAACCACTCGCGAGTCATCGGCTGGCCCACGGAAATCACTGATCTCAACAGTACGGACATCGGACCCGAGGTCCACTTTCCGATAGGCCTGCTGGCTCCATGGATCGGCTGTCGAGACCCTCATCAAATAGGCTTCCCGCGCAGCCCCCGCCTTGGCGACATCGCTGAATAGGCCCAAAAACAAGTCAGGGCCGGTGTAAGGCGAAATTTTTCGAATCAGTGCGTGGAGAGCCATTTTGGTGGGGCTTTGTTACAGATGAAACTCGCGGTGACATCGGCATTGGGGACCGTCTGGGGTACGGTTGCGTTGCGCCAGGCAGTGCAACCTTGGGGGTTTGTCAATGTTAGCCCAAAAGCCATACGGCAATGTTGTTTCATCCGGTAACCTGCAGGGCGAACAGATGCGTAGACCCATTGGCCACCGCAGGGCACGGGCCCTGCTACACCGCGGCTTCATCGGCGCGGGCGGGGTGCTGCTGATAGCCGCCTTCGGCACCGACTACATCTATTACACGACGGCGGTCTGGCAGTGGGCAAACTTCTCCGCCTGGCTCATCACGGCCGGCCTGATCGTCACGCTCGTTGCTGCTATCTTACTATTGATCGACTTCGCGACGGGGCGCGCCGGCCGGCTCAACACGGGTTCCTTCATCCTGGTTACCGCGGCCGCCCTGCTGTCTTTGGTTAACGCGTTCGTGCATAGCCGCGACGCATGGACTTCCGTCGTACCGCAAGGGATCTTACTGTCCGCGGTGTCCACCATCCTGCTACTCATCGCCGGAGCGCGAGGATGGAGCCTCGCGATGAGCCGCGCGACCGGAGACCGCCCATGAGAACGACATCTGTTCGCCCGGTCGCCACGGTGATCTCGTTCGTCGCCCTTGCGGCGTGCAGCTCAAAGGGCGGCGACCCTGCCCGGCAATATGGCCCGGACCCCTATTTGCCCGAAGCCCGCGAGTACCTGCTGCCTCCCATGAGCGTTCCGAAGGCGATCGGTTGGAAAGCTGGCGAGATGCCCACGGTTTCCGCAGGCCTCAAGGTCGAGGCGCTTGCGACAGGGCTCGAGCACCCGCGCACTCTCTATACTCTGCCCAACGGCGATATCCTGGTCGTCGAGAGCAACAGCCCGGGCACCGAACCCTTTCGGCCCAAGGACTTCATCGCCGGTAAGGTGAAGGCGCGGGCCGGCGCTGCCGCAAAGGGCGGCAATCGCATCACTTTGCTACGCGCCGCCGACGGCAACGGCAAACCCGAGCTCAGGACGGTCTTTATCGACCATCTCCACTCCCCCTATGGAATTGTGCTCGTTAATGACACGCTGTACGTCGCCAATACCGACGCGGTCCTCGCCTTCAATTATGTGCCGGGGGTGACGCGGATCGCGTCGCCTGGCGTGAAGCTCACCGATCTTCCAGCAGGCCCGATCGACCATCACTGGACGAAGTCGATGACCGCGAGCGCGGACGGTTCGAAGCTCTACGTTGGCGTGGGCTCAAACAGCAACATCACCGAAAACGGCATGGCCGTCGAGGAGGGGCGTGCCGCCATTTACGAGGTGGACCGGTTGACCGGCGCCAAGCGCATCTTCGCTTCCGGCACGCGTAACCCAACCAGCGTGGCCTTCGAGCCGCGAACGCATCAGTTGTTCGCCGTCGTCAACGAGCGTGACGAAATCGGCCCCGACCTCGTCCCCGATTATTTGACCTCGATCCGGCAGGGTGGCTTCTACGGCTGGCCCTACAGCTATTGGGGAAGTCATGTTGACGTTCGAGTCCACCCTCAGCGCCCGGACCTCGTCGCTCGAGCGATCAAGCCCGACTATGGTCTGAGTTCCCACGTCGCCCCGCTCGGCCTGCTCTTCAGTGAAGGTCAGCACCTATCGCCGGCCTTCGCCAACGGCGCCTTCATCGGTGAGCACGGCAGTTGGGACCGCAGCCCCTTGAATGGCTACCAGGTCATTTTCGTACCTTTCGTGGATGGACGGCCGGTCGGCAAGCAGATGCCCGTCGTCACTGGCTTCCTCGGCAGTGACAACGAGGCGGTTCACGGACGGCCCGTGGGCCTCGCGCTGGACCAGAGCGGAGCACTGCTCATCGCAGACGATGTTGGAAACGCCGTATGGCGCGTGAGTGCAACCCAGCCGGGAACCTAAACCGGATAGTTGTCCTACTTGGCTGCGAGCGGCTGCGAGGCGGCTAACGTCCTGGCCGCATTCCGCTCGCTCAGAGGAGCGGATCCCACCGGGAAACCGTTCTTCTGCAGAATGTAGGCCGTGATGTTCCACATCTTTTCGTCCGGGACCGACCCCGGATTGTTGGCGGGCATCTTCGAGTGCTCAAACTGGAAGAGGTCACCGAGTGGTTTGTTGATCCACTGACTCAGGAACGCATCGCCGACGAGTGCGGGACCGAGCGCCCCCTTGAGATCCGGCCGATGGCATTGAGCGCAGTAGCTGTTGAAAGTGACGTGGCCATGCGCGGCCTGATCCTGCGTGTACCAGCCGTCGCTCGTCCCGGCATCGGAGGCAAGCACGTAGATGCTGGGCGCAGCGCTAGCGCACAAGAAGGCGCAGCAGAAAACGCCAAAATGTCGCCGACGCGCTCTTGGTTTCGCTTCATCGCTCATGAGGTTGTACTCCTGGATGGCACCTTGTGACCGCCGCGAGCAACTGCCCACCGGCGGTGCTGCAAGTACTCTTGCATCTGGGGATTCCGCTGCGATTACGTGGCGGTTCGCCACCGTTTCATTTGTAACGCAGCTGCGCAGTTCTCGACCGGCCGCCAAGCCCCGGCCGCAGCATGTCGTGACTCATCGAGCGTCAATACGCACAAATATGGACGAATGAGCGCATAGGGATTCAATCGCAACTCCCTCGATGGGGCGCATAGTGCCGCTGTGAGTTTCCCGGCAATGTCCCTTCTTCCTTCGGGAGCCCCTATGTTGACTTTGAACGATGCAATGAAAGTGATAAGCGCCGCGCAGAAGAAAGCAGCGGCAATTGGCCAACCCATGAACGTCGCCGTTGCGGACGGCGGAGGCAATCTCGTCGCTCACGTACGCATGGACGGCGCGTGGCTCGGCAGCATCGACATTTCGATCAAGAAGGCATTCACGGCGCGTGCGTTCGATATTGCCACCCGGGATCTGGCCCCCCTGGCGCAACCGGGCGGTGACTTCTTTGGCATCAACACCTCAAACCAAGGGCGCATCATGATCTTTGCAGGCGGCATCCCGCTGAAGCGCGCTGGAGAAGTCGTGGGCGCGATTGGCGTAAGCGGCGGTTCGGGCGAGCAGGACCAGGCGGTGGCCGAAGCGGGCGCGGCGGCCTTCAGTTAGAGGCACTAGGAGCATTCAATCATGGCAAGCAATCGCGGTGTCGTGTACGTGGGCCCCGGCAAGGTCGAGGTGCGCAGCATCGACTATCCGAAGCTGGTGGATCCTCGCGGCAAGAAAATCAACCACGGCGTAATCCTGAAGGTCGTGGTCACCAACATCTGCGGCAGCGATCAACACATGGTGCGAGGGCGCACCACCGCCCCCGCGGGGCTCGTTCTGGGCCACGAGATTACGGGCGAAGTGATCGAGATCGGGGCCGACGTCGAGTTCATCAAGGTCGGCGACCTCGTCTCGACTCCATTCAACGTGGCCTGCGGTCGCTGCCGCAACTGCCGCGACCGCGAAACCGGAGTCTGTCTGACAGTGAATCCAGGGCGCGCCGGCGGCGCCTACGGCTACGTGGATATGGGTGGATGGATCGGTGGCCAGGCGGAGTACGTCATGGTTCCTTACGCCGACTTCAACTTGTTGAAATTCCCCGACAAGGCGCAGGCGATGGAGAAGATCCAGGATCTGACCTGTCTCACCGATATCCTACCGACCGGATATCACGGCTGTGTCAACGCCGGCGTGACCACCGGATCGACAGTTCTCATATCCGGCGCCGGGCCCGTCGGGCTCGCCGCAGCCGCCTCCGCGCTGCTGTTGGGCGCGGCCGTGGTGATCGTCACCGATTTCAACAAAGAGCGGCTCGCGCATGCGGCCTCGTTCGGCTGCGAGACGATCGACCTGTCACAAGGAGGCTCGCTCGGCGAGCGCATCAACCAGATACTCAAGGAGCCCGAAGTGGATTGTGCCGTCGATTGCGTTGGGTTCGAGGCCAGGCAGCGCGGCGGCGAGGAGCAACCCGCCACGGTCCTCAATCAGTTGATGGCAGTAACGCGCGCGGCGGGCAGAATCGGCATTCCGGGACTGTATGTCACGGAGGACCCGGGAGCCAAGGAGGCGGCGGCCAAAGAAGGCAATTTGAGCCTGCGTTTCGGGCTGGGATGGGCGAAGTCGCACGCCTTTTTCACCGGCCAGACGCCGGTATTGAAATACAACCGCGGCTTGATGATGGCCATTCTGAATGGCCGTATCCAGATCGCCAAAGCCGTGAACACGACGGTGATCAGCTTGGATGACGCGCCCAAGGGTTACGCCGACTTCGACAAGGGCGTCGCACGCAAGTTTGTCATCGATCCCCACGGCAGCTTGAGGAAAGGTCGGTAACTCTGGAAGAAGTACCAAAGGCGAGCTCAGTTCGGGGTTCCACCATACCCAAACGGGTCGAAGTCGTCGGCCACGACGATGATCCACGCAGTCGAGGCCGTGCTGGGTATCGGATTGGCGTACCACCCGAAGGGAACCCGGTAGCGCCTGCTGGCGTACAGGTAGGGCTTGCTCGCCTGCACGATCAAGCTCTGATAATCCGCCGGCTTCCCCGGAAAATCGGTGCGCTGGTACCTGTCGAACCGCAAGCTTTGGACGGCATCGAGCATGGCGCTCTCGTCTTCCCTGAGACCCCGCTCGTATTGCGCAGCACCAGCGGCGTCCGCGGAGGATCGCGGTCCTCTGCCGTAGTGTCTGATCATGTTGCGAACCATCACGATTGCGCCCGCAGTCCACTCCGCAGACAGGACGCCCTGTTTGTAGGTGCCGTCTGGATTCGTGCCATTACCGTCCTGGTCCGAATAACCGACGCCCCAGAGTGTCTGGCCCACTCCGTACGCACCCCAACTCTTGACCTCGCTCCAGATACGAAACGCGGCACCGAATCCGAACCACTCGTCTATCCGATCCGCGCCGAGCGCCGCGACGCCCCACGTATTGACGTCGATCGCACGTGGCCGCAGCACAGGCACCCACGGGCGTTTCAAGGTGGGATCATTCGCAAAACCTCCCTGCACGAACTCACTGCCGTTCCAGGCGGCGTTCTTGAAGAAACTCAACAGCCCAGCCGTCAGCCGGTGATCCGGTAATTGGCCTCCGCTGACCATGGTACGAATCAGCGCGACAGCACTCCGTATCCTGCCTTTGTCATCCTGGGTGAGATGGGTGTCGTTGGCCAGCTCAGCTTGCAGTGTCGCCCTCAGCACCTGCAGGCCAGCGTATAGGGAGAAATTGTTCTCAACTGAGACGAGGTAAGGACTGACACGCTCATCGCTATCATTCTTCAAGGTATGCGACGGACCGTAATAAACGGCGCCGAGCGGCGACTGCATGGCCGCGAAAGTGGGCAGGATCTCGAGTGCATTGCGGACCGCCAACTCCTCGAATGGCACGCACTTGCCCTTTTGCCCGAGAACATAGTGAATGTACGCGGCGTGCAGCGGCCCGAGCAGATAGGCCCAGGCATTCTCGCCAGTCACCGGCTTCCAATCCGTCCAGACAATTCTTCCGGGCCTGTATTGTGGATTGTCGCGGGGCATTTCCTCCGCCGTGACCAGGGACGCGTAGCGGGAGTCCATCAGCGGATCGTCCGCCAGCCAGGTGGGCGCGGCCATCCTGAACGAGTAGGCTGACTTTGGGTTCTGTACGACATGATCGTTGTAACGATATAGATCACCGCTGGTGACGGCCCGTTTTCCAAGAGGCGTGTTGACCAGCGCCGTGCGACCTTCCGCGTCAGCCAGCACCCTGTTCTGATGTGTAGCCAGGCGGTATGCGTCTGCATCGATGAAGTTGGTGAATCCGTTGGCCACCGATCCCAACACGACGGCAATTTGCCAAACCGCCGCATCGTAGATATTCGTGCCGTTGTGGACGTTGACCCGCTCGGTTTGGAGAACTCCAGCATCTCCAGTGCGGGGCTTCAGCGTGTAGTCCGCCGGGTCATAGAGATCCGTCACTGCGCATTTCCTGTCGGGAAACGCGCAGACATACTTCCCCCAGTATTGTTCGCTATCCTGGAAGCTGAAGGGCACAGCGATACCTTGCTTGCGATAGGCAGCAGGGAAATACAGAGCACCCTCTTTGGTCGATCGGTCGGACACCAGGAACTCGTACGTGGCGCCGAGGTCCTGAACGACAACTGGGCCGGCGCAGGCGGACGGAACGAGCACGAGCGCAAGTACGGCACCCAGCACCGGGGAATACCCTCTCATTCGACACACTCGACTCGGCCAGATGGATTTCAGCACACAGGCATCCGAGTTCGGGGCTTCAGATCTTCTGCAGGCCATACCGCCGCACGCGCATCAGTAAATCGCGATTCGTCGGCAGCATCGCCGCCAATGCGTGGGCATGCCTGGCAGTCTCATTCATCGACTCCAGCGCCAGGTTGCGCTCAGTGTCGCTCGACAGCCAGCTCGCGCTTTCGGTGGGGAACCCCATACCGTAGAGGATGTATTGATAGCTCGCCGCGGAAAAGACTTCCTCGCGCTGCCCGAAGTCATCGTGCCAGGGGCTATGCTGACGCCAATACTCCAAGCCGGCGCGCAAGCTATCCGGAATCGAGTCACTGCGCCGATTGTCACTCCAGAATGGCGAGTCCGTGCGCCGACTCAACACGTAATGCAACTTGAGAAAGTCGACAATCCGCTCCCAGCGATACCGGAATGTCTCATTGAAGACGCGCGCGGCGTGTTGCATGGCCGCGCGCGAGCTGGGCAGCAGGTTGGCAAGCGACTTGGCCGACAGTTCGATCATGACAATGGCCGATGCCTCCAGCGGCTCCAGAAAGCCCGCGGACAGCCCGATGGCGACACAGTTGTGCGTCCAGTATTGCTGCCGATAGCCTGAATTGATGCCAATGTTGCGAAAGCTCAGCTCGGCTGAAGTGTCCCCACGCGCACTCAAATAGGTCCGCAACTCCTCGAGCGCCTTCTCATCTGACACGTGGTTGCTGGAATACACGTATCCGACACCGCGTCGAGTCGACAGGCCAATGTCCCACACCCACCCGGAAGACTGCGCGGTGGACAGCGTCGTCGAGGCGATTGGAGCGGCCTCGTCGGCATACGGTACCTGCACCGCCCACGCCTTATCGACGAACAGCACATCCTTGCTCGCCAGAAACGGCACTCCGAAATGCTTCCCGATCAACAGGGACGTGAAGCCACTGCAGTCCACGAACAAATCGCCCGCGAGCTGACTTCCGGAGCGTGTCACCAGGTGAGAGATAAATCCCGACTCGTCGGACTCGACCCGCGCGATCTCGTCGTAAACATGACTGACACCGAGCTTCTCAACGCAGTGCTTCTGCAGAAAAGGCACGAACTTTCCGGCGTCGAGGTGGTAGGCGTAGTTGGCGAGTCCGGCATACTCCGGCGTCGTGATCTGCTTGGGTGCCAACCTCTTGGCGCACAGCTCGGGCTGAAAGCACACGCTGGTCGCGAAACTCTGCCGCCGTGGGCCCTCGAGCCAGTAGGGTGCCACGTTGCGATCGGCGTAGGCTGCCGGCAACGTGAACGGGTGCCAGTACATGTCGGAATCACTTCCGTCCACCCACCTGGCGAACTGCGACCCCTGCTTGAAGGAGGCATCGCACTCACGCAGGAAATCAGTTTCACTGACGCCAATCTGTTTCAACGTCGAGCGGATCGTCGGCCAGGTGCCCTCGCCCACCCCGATCGGCGGCTGCTGGCGCGACTCGATCAGTGTAATGGCGACGCCCTGCTCGCCCCGCCGGGGGTACCGCGATCCCAACACCCCGGCGACGATCCAACCGGCGGTGCCGCCGCCGACAATCACAATCCTGCGCACAGCATCCCCTCCCCGACCCGTTGCCTGTTCACCTCGGCCCAACATCCGGAGCCTCGGGGTGGCGTGGTGGCGTCCCCGCTGGGGATTCCCTCGCTGACCCCCGCTGGGGGTTCCCTCGCTGGCCGCTCGGTCGCCGCTCGGTCGTCACACCGCTCAAGAGCTGGTTCTTCCTCGCGACGAGGCTCGACACGTGCGACACGGAAGCCATCTGAAAGTACAACCACTCGAGAAAACCACGGTCACGCAACTCGGCCAACTGCGCGCCCGACAAAGCCTTCAGCGCGGCGGCGGCAATCCAGTAAAGGCCCTGCAATTTCGCTTCGCTACCGTCCACGAACTCGATGTTGATCCCCACCGGCTCGAGCAGATTCAGCTCCGCCAACTTCCCGGTGAGCGCATATCCTTCCGTCGCTCCGCTCACCAACGCGGAGAGCATGGATGTGATGCTCTGCAGGTACCGGGATGGCTGGCCGTCATCGTCAAACAGCCGCTCGCCTTCGGCCGTCTGAACCTGGGAACTGCTCATGTCGATTGCAATATCCACAGAGCCCTGACCTCCTCCGGGAGCCTCGCTGTGATGAGGAACCAGCGAGAACGGCTGCCGCTGTATCTGTAGCGGTACATAGGCGACGTCCCACCGCCCCTCGACAAGGAACAGATTCTCCCTCTTCTGAAAACCCAGCAGCGCCACCGGTTCGAATCGGCCGTTCTCGGCGCTCTTGATAAAGAAGATCGGATAGTGAGCCACCAACCGCGGAAACTCGCGCGGGATGACGCTCACCGCGTCAACGTGCGCAATTTGCGGGCTGGAGCGCCGTGAAACGCGTAGGTTTCCGTGCGCTCGACTGTCGAGAGTCACCAAGTTGACCATGATCGCCTCCAGGGGTCGCGACGAGTATAGTCCTTCGCATGGCTGTCGAACCCCAAGAAGCGGCGCAGTGGCATGACGTCGATGCGACACTCTTCGAGAAGACAATCAGGCCGCGTGGACGGCCCGCGATTCTGCGCAACCTCGTGCAGTCCTGGCCGGCGACACGGGCGGGCCGGGAGTCGCCCGGAGCGCTGACCCGTTATCTCAAGTCGTTTTACGGCGGGCATCCCGCGCCCCTGTTCGAAGGTCCCGCGGACATCAACGGCCGATTCTTCTACAACGACACGCTGGACGGTTTCAACTTCGAATCCAAGCGAGCGCTGCTCAGCGATGTGCTGGACAGACTCCTCGGTAACCTGGGAGAGAAGTCCGCCCCCGCCCTGTACGCCGGCTCTGTCTCCCTGCCCATCTACTTTCCCGGCTTCTCGCAGGCCAACAAGTTGAGCGGGCTGATCCGCGGCTCGGTCATCGAGTCGATCTGGGTCGGGAATCGGACCTGCATTGCACCGCATTTCGATAACACCGAGAACATTGCCTGTGTCGTCGGCGGGCGCCGCCGGTTCACCATGTTTCCACCCGACCAGATCGGCAACCTCTATCCCGGCCCCCTGGATCTGACACCCGCCGGCCAGCCGATCAGCCTGGTCGATGTCCGCAAACCCGATCTCGACCGTTTCCCGCGGTTTGCCGAGGCATTGCGCGCCGCCGAGGTAGCGGAGCTCGCGCCCGGCGACGCCGTCTACATCCCCGCTTTATGGTGGCACAACGTGGAGGCGCTCGAAGACTTCAACGTGCTGGTCAATTACTGGTGGCGGGATGTGCCCGATTACTTCGACTCCCCCTCGACGAGCCTGCTGCATTGCCTGCTCACCATCAAAAGCCTGCCGCCGGAACAGCGGCACGCCTGGAGGGCGGTGTTCGATTACCTGATATTCCAGCCCGAGGGTACGGCCCTTGAGCATCTGTCCCCTGAATCACGCCGCCTCTTCGGAGATCTGACGGAGGCCAAAGCGGAGCGCATTCGCTCCCTCCTGCTCAAGAGCCTGGCGCGCAAGGCCACCTGAAGCGGTGCATCCGCCGCCGTGCCCCGGCGAACGCCTCAGGCGGCACACGCCGCCAGTGGGGTGGCGAGCCCGCGAGACCCCCTGCCTTAAGGCGGGTCCCGCGAGCCCGCGCGAGCCTACAGTGTCATCCGGAAGCCAACCTGGTATCGGGCAAACCCTTCGCCGGCGAAGACAAACTGATCCGTGTAGCGGCCGTACTTCCGTATCGACTCCGAAGTCAGGTTGATTCCGTTGAAGAACACGGAGAAGTGCCTGTTGATGTCGTAGCTCGCACTCGCATCCAACTGACCATACGCCGCCGTGTAGATCGGCTCGCTGTTCTGATCGGTCTGATTCAGCGCGGACAGGAAGGAGCCGCGATGGGTGTACGCCACGCGAGTCTGGAAACCCCACTTCTCGAAGAATCCGACCACGTTGTAGGACCGGCTCAAACCGGCGAGCGCGAACTGCTGGGTGACCACCAGCGGATTCCAGGGCGCCCCGCCGCTCGGCGCAGAGTAGTTGGCCTGGATGCCGAAGCCACTGTCCCAGAACATGTGCTGCCCGGAAATCTCAAAGCCGTGGATATTGGTGGTGTTGCCATTGGTGGGTGTGGTGATGTCCCAGACCACCAGGGGGTCCCCCGGCTGGCCGGCGAAACTGGTCTGGCCGGGATTGTCCGCCTCCATCTGGGCGAAGATGGTTTGCGCCGTGACCGGCTGCTTGGCAGCCGTCAGCTCCGCGATCGCCTTATTGGCGACCGCGCCCGCATTCGGGTCCGTGATGCCGAACAGGGGACCCTGGGAGGTCGTCTCCGTCAGGAAGTTGGTCACACGCTTCACGAACCAGTTGGCTGCGAGGTAGCTGTCCTTGCTGTAATACCATTCAGCCGCAAGATCCAAGTTGTTTGATTCATACGGCAGCAATCCAGGATTGCCCTCCGTGGCCGTGCGCGAGCCCGGCTTGGGTGTGAACGTTACGCCAGTCGTGCCGACCATCTGCGTGAGATCGGAACGGGCGATGGTCTTGCTGTAGGACGTGCGCAGGATCACATCCGGCCGAACCTGCAGGCTCAGATCGAGGTTCGGCAGGAACTCGCCATAGGAACTGGTGACGTCGCTATACGTCGCGTTCGCCGCGTACGTGGTGGTGAACTCGGTCGGGTTCACCCAAACAACGGCAGTCGGAACCTTCTGCAGACTGTTGGCAGTGACGTTGGTCTTCTCGTAGCGGATGCCGGCGAGTGCCTTGAACGGCATGCCGTTGAAGTCCGTACTGAAGTCGAACTGCAGGTATGGCGCCGGCGTAACCTCCCTGATGTGATCGTCGTTGGTGGGCGTGGCCGCCTGTTTGAATGTGTAGGGCGGAAAGGTCGGATCGTTGTTGGTGCCGCCGCCCTGGGTCGCGTTGATCGCGCTCTGCAAGTTGAACGTATAGAAGTACGGCACCGCGATCTGGCAACTCCCGCCCGAGAACTGTTTCAGGATGGTGCACGAGGAGACCTTGGTGAACGCGCTCGCGGGGACCAGGCCGTTGTAGTTGTTGGGCGCAACGGCGTTGTAGTATCCCCAGGCGAAGTTACCGCTGTTGAACGTCTCCGCTCGCGTCGTGAACCGCTCGATATCGAAACCGAGCTTGATGCTCTTCAAGCCGCTATCCGCGTTACCGTTCTTCCACGTCAAGCCAATGCGAGCCTGGTCGATCACGTTGTAGAACGCACTGGTGTTCGCCTGGCCGAACAGCGGCGTGATCGTGTCGGTGCCCAGATTGCCGGTGTTGTAGGGCGACACGTAGGTCCACGAAGTCGTCGGCAGCTGATACGGGCCAAGGTTGAAAGTTTTGGTGAGTGACAGCGCCGGCCACTGCCCCACGATGCCGAAGTCGTTGCTGCCCGAAGCCCCACCGTCTGAATTGGCGAATGAGTGGTGGGCGTCGAGATCGACATCGACGTTATCCGTGGCTGTCCATTTCAGGTTGAAGCCGACGGAGCCGTCCTGCTCAATGAAGGTATCGGCAAACGAGCTATAGGAGAGGTCGCTGCCGGTGTCCACCAGGTGCGTCACCGTCCCTTCGGAATTGATGGTGGCGCTGGAGGGATTGGGACCGTAATCGAACCAGGCACCCCAGGTATGCCGGTCCACGATGTCCTTGTAGTACGTGTAGGTATAGTCGGCCGTTGCGACCACCGAGTCCACGGGCTTGAACTGCAGCACCACCTGGCCGTTCGTACGGGTGCGCGAGTGATCGGCGGTACCCCAGTTGTCGTCGCGGGGGGCCCAGTTGTTGCCATAGGGATTGGTGTTGTTGTTGGTCAATGCCAATGTCGGCGAGTTACCGGCACCGGGCCCGAATTGATTCTGCAGCCAGCCGTCGACACCGGAGATCTCCTCCCGGCTGTTGCGCTTGGAATAGGAGCCGTTGACCAGAAAGCCCACGCGGTCATCGAAGAACTTGTCACTGAACAGCCCGGAGAATTCCGGCGTGACCTTGCCGCCCACCTCCGTTGAGGCGTCACGATTCGCCTTGGCGGAGAAGGTGGCACGCATGTCGCTGAAGTCGAACGGACGAGCCGTTTTGATGTCGATCGTCGAGCCGATGCCGCCGCTGGCGATATCCGCGCGACCGGTCTTGTAGACCTCGATTCCGGAGACGCTGTCGGCCGAGAGATTCTCGAAATCGAACGACCGGGTGGCGGTCTGGTTGTTGAGGAGGTCGACGTTGCCGGGCATGGAGCGGCCGTTCAACGTAACCAGGTTGAACTCCGGCCCGAAGCCGCGCACCGTGACGCGCGCGCCTTCGTTATTGTTACGATCGATGGTCACGCCGGGGATGCGCTGGATGGCTTCCGCGAGGTTGGTATCGGGAAACTTGCCGATGTCCTCGGCGGTGATGGCATCGACTACACCCGAGGCATCACGCTTGATGCTCTCGGCATTGATCAGCGACTGGCGCAGCCCGGTGATGACGATTTCCTCGAGTTGAGGGCCATCGGACGGGGCCGGTGCCGGGGCATCCGGTCCGTCGGCCGCCATTGTGACTCCCGAGCAACACATGGCGACGAATGCCGCAACGGGCTTCATCGTCAGGACTTTCCGCTGAAAATGCGCCGTATTGCAGGCGCGCACGCGCTTTGACTTGCTCAATGGACCCCCCTCTGACCCATCTTGCCGGGACATACGCTTATTCTGCGACCGGTTTCTGAAACCGGTTGCAGAAATACTATGCCGCCGCCAAACTCAAAACACAAGAGGCCCGTAGCCACTTTCCCGGCGGCCGTTCCCCGATGTTGGCGTTGTTATGTCCCCGCGCAACCCTCCACGCAGCGGCAAGCCTGCGCCCCAGTCTTGACAGCGCTGCCAGCCGGGACGCAGGATTCCTGAAACCGCTTGCAGGAAAGGCCTTCAGATCCGGTCCAGCGAGCATTGGGGGGGACATGAGCCGGAGAAATCAGCTCCTTGAAGGTTTCAGGCATCCCGCCGCGGGGGACGTCTACGTTGGCGGAGAGATCACCGTACGCCCAGCAACAAAAGTCCTCGGCATCGCCTGCGTGGTGGCTCTCGGGGGCTTCCTCGTGGGTTTTGATGCGACCGTCATTGCGGGGGCCGTGCCTTTCATTCGCGACTATTTCGGTCTCGGGGGTGACTCCGGCAGCCTCAAACTCGGCTGGGCTGTCAGTTGCCTGGGCTGGGGTGCCATGGCGGGAAACCTGGCCGCCGGTCCGTTGAGTGACCGCCTCGGGCGCAGGACAGTGTTGCTGCTGACTTCGTTGGTATTTCTAGCCTCGGCATTGACCGCGGCGTTGTCCGGCAGCTTCACGGTGTTCGTGGCAGCGCGTATTTGCGGCGGTCTGGCGGTTGGCGCCGCGATTCTCACGGCACCGGTGTATATCGCGGAGATCGCCCCGGCGCGCACGCGCGGCAGCCTCGTCTCCCTCAATCAATTGATGATTGTCATCGGGATCTCCATCTCGTTCTTTTCCAACTACTTCCTGCTGTCGCTCGGCCCGCAGAGCTGGCGCTGGATGCTGGGCGTGCAGACCATTCCCGCAGCCGCATACTTCCTATTGCTGCTGCTGGTGCCCGAGAGCCCCAGGTGGCTGTTGAGCAAGTCCCGTGAGCAAAGCGCGCGGGCCGTTCTGGAGTTAGTGCACGGCGCCGCGGCGGCGGAGCGCGAGTTGCTCGACATCCGCGCGAGTCTCGGGAAGCAGGCGCGCCGGTTCGCCTTGCGCGAGTTGCTGACCGGCCGGATGCGCAAGGTGATGATCTTCGGCTTCGGGATCGCCTTTTTCCAACAGGCTACCGGAATCAACGCCGTCTTCTACTATCTCCCGACCATTTTCTCGCAGTCCGGCGGCGAGCTCTCCAGCGCCTTCGGCCAGTCGGTGTTCGTTGGCCTGGTGAATGTCGGCATGACGGTGGTGGCGATATGGCTCATCGATCGCCTCGGTCGCAAGCCCTTGTTGTGCGTGGGAATCACGGGCATGGCGCTCGCGCTGCTGGCGATCGCCTGGGCATTTCACACGGCCCAGGCCGGCGGCGCGCAGGCTCCCGTCAATCACGCCGGCGTCGTATTGGTGGCGATCGCGGCATTCGTCGCCTCCTTCGCCATATCGCTCGGCCCTGTCATGTGGGTCCTGTTGTCCGAGATCTTCCCCAACGAAGAGCGGGCCGCCGCAATCTCGGTCGTGGGATTCTGGAACTCCCTGGTCAGTGCCAGTGTCACACTGCTCTTCCCCATGGAGCTCGCCACGTGGGGGCCCGGAGGGACTTTCCTGTGTTATGGATTGCTCGCCATCGCCGGGCTCGCGTTCATGGTGCTGTTGGCACCGGAGACCAAGGGCAAAACGCTGGAGGAGCTCGAAGTGTTGCTCGCCCGACCTGAAGATACCCGATGAGTGTCAAAACCAAAACCCTACGAATCCCCGGCAAGAGCGGCCCCCGGCCGCGACAATCGACCACGTTACGGATGGTTGCCCGCGAGGCAGGCGTTTCCGCGAGCACGGTGTCGCGGATCATCAATGGCACCGTCAATGTCAGCGACGAGCGCAAGCAGGCCGTCGAGGCGGCCATTGCCAAATTCGACTTCCGTCCCAACGCGGCCGCGCGCGGCCTCGCACTCGGAAAGACTCTCACTATTGGTGTCGTTGCCCAGGCGATCGACAGCCCGTTCTACGGGGAAGGACTGCGTGGCATCGAGGCATGCCTGCGCCAGCGCGGCTATGCACCGTTGTTCATGAGCGGTAATTGGCACGAAGAGGATGAGGACCGCTGCATGGGCGAGCTCATTGCACGCGGTGTCGACGGCATCATTGTGTTTGCCGGTCGGCTCAGTGATACGAAGTTGAAGCGGTATGCGAAAGAAGTGACGGTGGTCGTGACGGGGCGGCAGCTGCGTTCGAAGGGATTGTTCAGCCTGCAAATCGATGACCGCCGGGGTGCCATGCTGGCCGTACGCCACCTGGTCGAGCTCGGGCATCGCAGGATCGCCTTCATTACCGGCTCTGAAAACCATCCCGACGCGATCGAGCGCCTCGGGGGTTATAAAAAAGCGCTCGAGGAAGCCGGCATCGGCTTCGACCCGCGGTTGGTCGCGGTGGGCGACTGGCACGAGGAAGGGGGCCTGCGCGCCACCTTCGAGCTGTTGGACGCCAGGACACACTTCACGGCGTTGTTCTGTGTCAACGATCAGACCGCCTATGGAGCCTTGCTCGGCCTCTTCAGGAAAGGGCTCTCCGTTCCTGGCGACGTGTCTGTTGTCGGGTTTGACGACCTGCCCGCCTCCCTCTACCGGGTGCCACCGCTGACCAGCGTGCGGCAATCCATCGGCATCCTCGGCGAACAATCCGTCCAAGCCATGCTCGATCTGCTGGCCGGCAACCGCCCTCGCCTGACACCTCCTCCGGTGGAGCTCGTGGTGCGCGAGTCGACCGCCGCACCGGCAAGAGGCCACGGCAGGCCGGCCCCGTGAGCTTTAGCCACTTGACCTCACTTCCGCACCCAAACCGGTTCAACGATGAATACTTCCAGCTCTCTCGAAACATTGTCAGCTCGCTTTCCAAAGGATTTCCTGTGGGGCGTCGCGAGCAGCGCCTTCCAGATCGAAGGCGCGGCGAGCGCCGACGGCAAGGGCCCATCCATCTGGGACGAGTTCTGCCTCCGCCCCGGCGCGACGGCGGACGGCGCCGACGGCCAGGTTGCCTGTGATCACTACAACCGCCTGGAATCGGACCTGGATCTGATCACGGCGCTCGGCATCCAGGGATATCGCTTCTCAATCTCCTGGCCCCGGGTCCAGCCGGCCGGTTACGGCCCCATCAACAGTCGTGGCCTGGAGTTCTATGACCGCCTCGTTGACGGCCTGCTCGAACGCAACATTCAGCCGTTTCCGACGTTATATCACTGGGATCTGCCGGCGGCGCTGCAAAACGAGCACAGCGGTTGGGCCGATCGGGACACCGCACAGCGATTCGCGGACTATGCTGCACTGATCGCGCGTCATCTCGGCGATCGCGTGAGCGCGTTTTACACACACAACGAGCCGTGGGTGACCGCAACCCTCGGCCATGAGCTGGGTTATTTTGCACCCGGGATCAAAGACCGGGCGGTGGCCATGCAGGTCTCACATCACTGCCTGTTGAGTCACGGTCTTGCCTCCCAGGCGATACGCAGCGCGCGCGGCAATGCTTCTGTGGGTATTGTCCTCAATCTCTCGCCGGTCTCGCCCGCCACCGAATCGGCGGCTGACAAGCTGCACGCATCACGTGAAGACGGCTTGCTCGTTCGTTGGTATCTGGATGCTTTGCTGCGCGGACAGTATCCCGCGGATGTCCTGGAATATCTCGGCGCCGACGCTCCGCTGACGCATGCCGGAGATGCCCAGTTGATAGCGCAGCCGCTCGACTTCCTGGGAGTCAACTACTACCACCCGATCGTATCCACAGTAACCAAACCATACTCTACCGCTCACGCAGGCGCCGTCGTCACCGACATGGGCTGGGAGGTGGCGCCCGACCTGTTTACCGAGTTGCTGGTACGCATGAAGCGCGACTACGACCTTCCTCCCGTGCTCATTACGGAGAACGGCGCGGCCTATCGGGACAAAGTGGTTGACGGCACTGTTCAGGATGAAAGCCGGCGGGCGTACATTGAGTCGCACGTAAGCGCGGTCGCGGATGCCATCGAGCGCGGTGTCGATGTCCGCGGATATTTCGTCTGGTCACTGCTGGATAATTTTGAATGGGCGTTGGGCTACAGCAAGCGGTTCGGGCTCTATTACGTCGACTATCCGACTCAGACGCGCATCCTCAAACACAGCGGGCTGTGGTACAAAGATTTCGCTGCGGCGTTCAACCGAACGCGCCAGCTGTCAGGCGGCGTGGGTGCCTGACTGGATAGTCCGGCTCGAAGCCGCTGCCTGCCGCAAGTCCAGTTGACGCAGGCTGGATAGACCGACAGTCCCGCGGCTCTCACGTCGCCCGGCGGCGACGAACATTTCCAACAAAACAGCAGCGACTCCTTAGCCTGCGGCATCCCTGGACCGACAGCGAGCGCCCCTTTTTGGTGTCTCCAACGCATGACAGCGTTGACATACGCCGATACGACTACTAACTTCAGCCCCTCAAGCCGGAGCACACACACCGCCAAAGCTCACTGACTCGATCCACAGGGGGACCCGCCGTATCCGCAAGCAATCGCTTGCTCTGACACTTTTTCATCCGCAGGTAGCGCCTACGTAACAGAGGAACATCTCGATATAACTCTGAAGCTTCGTCGTTCCCGACACCTCGGCTTCAGGTCCATATAAGGATAAAGCAGACATCGTGTAGGTTTATTTCACAAGGATGGCCTCATGAACACACTAGTCAAGTGGCTGCGCCGCAGGATTCACCGCGGTCAGTCCCACCGATACGTTTCTATCTGGCTGCCGTTACTGCTCATCGTAATCGAAATACCGGTTGCTTTCGCTCAACATGTAGCCAACCCATTTGCCGGCGCGACCCAGTACGTCAACCCGGACTACGCCAAAGAAGTCAATTCCGCGATCGCGACCTTACCGGCCGGCTCCACGCTGGCGAATCAGATGTCCGTGGTCGCAACGTATCCGACGGCGGTGTGGCTCGACCGCATGGCAGCGATCGCCGGCGGCTCGGCGAATAGCGGCCGCATGGGCCTCCAGCAACATATCCAGGCGGCGCTTGCCCAGCAGAAAGGCACGCAGCCAGTCATCGTCGAGCTCGTCATTTACGACTTGCCCGACCGGGACTGTGCCGCGTTGGCCTCGAATGGCGAGATCAGCATCGCCCCCAACCCGCCAACGCAGCCGTTGAGCGGCATCGCGACCTACGAGCAGAATTACATCACCCCCATCTTCAATATTCTGTCGTCGTTCGCGACCAACCCGAATATTCGTTTCGTACTGGTGATCGAGGATGATTCACTGCCCAATATGATCACCAACACCGGCCTGAGCTTTTCGCTCCCGAACTGCGTCGCCGCGAACGACGGTCAGAGCTACCCTACCCTTTCGATGAACGGCGTGTATGTGCAGGGAATTCAATACGCACTCAATCAATTCCATTCGCTTCCGAACGTATATAACTATCTCGACGTGGGACACCACGGATGGCTCGGCTGGCCGGCAAACCTCACTGCCGCCGTCCCCTTCTTCCTGAAGGTTGCACAGGGAACGACCGCTGGCGTAAGCAGCGTCGATGGCTTCATCACCAATACGGCCAACTACGGTCCGACCAAAGAGCCGTACATGACAGCGACCGAGACAATCGGCGGTACCCCGGTGTTCAACTCCGCCTTCTACCAGTTCAATCCCAACATTGACGAGGAAGACTATGCCGCGCAATTTGATGCAGCCCTGATAAGCGCGGGCTTCCCGTCCACACTGGGATTCCTGATAGACACGTCGCGCAACGGATGGGGTGGCCCGACCCGGCCAACCGGTCCCAGCACCAGCACGGTGCTCAATACCTTCGTGGACGCAACCAAAATCGATCAGCGCGACGACATGGGCCAGTGGTGCAACCAGAAAAATCAGGGACTCGGCGTCGCGCCGACGGTGAACCCCGGGTTTTTCACCAATTTGTATGCCTACGTCTGGATCAAGCCGCCGGGCGAGTCGGATGGCAATTATCCCGGTAGCGTGTTCAACGGCGTCACTTCCACCACGGGCGATCCGAACTGCGATCCGGCACACAGCAATGCCCTGGCCAACAGTATGTTGACGGGCGCGATACCGAACTCACCGCCCGCCGGTACTTTCTGGGTAACCGAATTCCAGACGCTGGTACAGAATGCCTTTCCGCCGATTCCCGCCACTACGGCTGCCGGTTTTACGGTTGCAGCTCCCGGAGTCACCGTGGAGCAGGGAACCACAGCAACGGACAGCGTCACGGTGTCATCGATCAATGGCTTCAACAGCGCCATCAATCTGAGCATCAGTGGCCTGCCGGCCGGCGTGACCGCGGCTTTCAGCCCGGCAACCGTTACCGGTTCGGCCGGCTCTACTCTCAGTTTCACCGCAACCAATACGGCAACGGTGGGCGCGGCTACAGTGACGGTAACGGCATCGAGCGGGGCGATAACTTCCAGCACTACGTTGACTCTGAACGTCACCGCTGAGCCGAACTTCACGATTTCAGCTTCGCCTGCAGCGGTCAGCGTGCCGGCGGCAACGAGTGGGACGACCTCGATCTCGATCGGTTATGTCGGGGGACTGACGGGAAGCGTGTCGCTCAGCGCAAGCAATCTGCCCAGTGGCGTAAGTGCCAACTTCTCTCCCAATTCGGTCAACAGCACCGGCTCGGTAAGTGTCAGTTTCTTCGTTCAGTCCGGCACGGCCGCGGGAACCAGCAACGTCACGATCACTGGGACAAATGGCACGATCAGCCATTCCGTGACGGTCGCACTCACAATCCCCGGAACTTCCAGCCCAAGCTTCACTATCGCGCCGGCGACTACCGCGCTGACCGTGACCCGGGGTAGCAGTATTGCTGACACCATAACGGTGGCCGGTGCAGGCGGATTCACTGGTAGCGTAACGCTGGCAGTATCGGGTCTGCCAGCCGGCGTTACGGCTTCGTTCGGCACCAATCCGACTACAGGCTCGAGCATATTGACCTTGACGGCCGGCAGCACGGCTGCTGTCGCTACATCGACACTCACAATTACTGGAACGTCGGGTGCGCTGACAGCGAGCTCAGCCGTCTCGCTGACCATCAACACCGCACAAACGCCCAGCTTCGCCCTCGTCGCGTCAGCCCCAACACTGTCCGTGACCCAAGGGTCTGCCGCTACCGAGACCGTCACGGTGATGGACGCGGGCGGATTCTCCGGCAGCGTAACGTTAGCTGCATCGGGAATCCCAAGTGGGGTTGGCGCGGTGTTCAGCACCAATCCGACCACGGGATCAAGTGTGCTGACTCTGACGGCCAGCAGCACGGCGACCGCCGGGACCTCGAACGTCATCGTTACAGGAACGTCGGGTACGTTGACTGCAACTACCAGCATCGCCCTGACCGTCAAACCGCCTGTGGCTGCCGGATTTGCGTGCCATATAGACTACACGGTGACCAGCCAGTGGCCTGGCGGCTTCGGGGCATCTATCAACATCAACAACACCGGGACGACGGCCATATCCAGCTGGACGCTGACTTGGAGCTTCCCTAATGGACAGACGATTTCACAACTGTGGAATGGTATCAAGGTCCAGAGCGGTGCCAACGTTTCGGTTACCAACGAAAGTTACAACGGCAGTATTGGCTCCGGGGGAAGCTACTCTGGAATGGGCTTCAACGGCACCTGGAACAATACGACCAATGCCGCACCTACCTCGTTTGCAGTGAACGGAGTGGCCTGCCAGTAGCGGCCAGCAACCGCACTCGGTCCACATGACTCACCCGCGCGGAGCCGGAACGACCTTTCGGCTTCGCGCGGGCCTTGCACCGCCAAATTTCCGGAGCTCCCATGGACAACTTATACAGGAAGAAGCCCGCCCCAGCCCCACTCACCAGACACAGCGCCCTGGCACTGACGGCAATAGCTTTGTCCCTCGTCACTCCCGCCGCGTTTTCCCAGGGCGCGGGCTACTGGCATACCAGCGGCAACCAGATTCTCGACTCCAACGACCAGGTCGTACGCCTGGCCGGTGTGAACTGGTACGGCTTCGAGACGCCCGATTTCCTGGCCCACGGCTTGTGGGCGCAGGATTACAAAACCATACTCAACACCATCAAGAGCAATGGCTATAACGTCATCCGCATCCCATTCTCCAACCAGGTGGTGGAAAGCAACCCAATCCCAACCAATTTCACCAAGTCTGCCAATGGCGTGCCAGCGAACACAGCGCTGATCGGACAGACGGCGTTGGCGGACCTGGACACCCTCATCAGCTACGCGGGATCGATCGGGCTGCGGGTAATTCTGGACAATCACCGCTCCGAAGCAGGGAGCAGCAATGAGGCCAACGGCCTGTGGTACACCAGCACCTATACCCAAGCCAATTGGATTGCGGACTGGCAAACGCTCGCGACCCGCTACAGCGCCAGCCAATTCACTTTCAACGGCAACCCCACCGTCGTCGGAATGGATCTGCGTAACGAGCCTCATTCGAGCGGTTCGAGCGGCTCCTGCTGGACAGGTGATACGGGGACCAACGGTTGTCCAGTGACTCTGACTTCGCAGAACTGGCCGGTGGCGGCTGCTACCGCCGGTGACGCCGTTCTGGCAATCAACCCTCGTCTGCTGGTGTTTGTTGAAGGCACAGACTGCTACAACGGTGTCTGTGGCTGGCAAGGCGGCAACCTGATAGGGGTCGCGTCACACCCGGTGACCTTGAGCGTGCCACACCAACTGGTGTATTCGGCGCACGACTATGGTCCGAACCTCTTCCAGCAAGCCTGGTTCAACTCCAGCACGACCCCCGCCAGTCTGAGTGCCATCTGGGGCAAATACTGGGGTTACATCAGCGCCGGCGGCATCGCTCCGGTGTGGCTGGGCGAGTTCGGTACCACTAACAACAATACAGACGTCGAGAGCACGGCAGCCGGCAGTCAGGGACAATGGTTTCAAGCGCTCGCCGGTTTTCTACAAGCGACCCCTGCCATTCAATGGACGTACTGGGCGTTGAACGGCGAGGACAGCTACGGTCTGTTGGATAACAACTATGATCAGACGCCGGCCAATGCGCTGAAACAATCCTTGCTGGCGGCCATTCAGTCCCCTTTGGGCGGCGGCGGAACGGCGACGCCAGGCTTCACGCTCGCGCCATCGAGCTCCACTGTCGCTTTGGCCCCAGGTGGCAACGCCACCGACACCATCACGGTGGCAGACGTAGGTGGGTTCAGCGGCAATGTGACACTGGCCGTAGCTGGGCTACCAGCCGGTGTCACCGCGGCATTCGCTACTAATCCTACCTCGGGCTCCAGCCTGCTGACCTTGACAGGTAGCAGCACAGCCGCCGCGGGAACGTTCAATTTGACCGTTACCGGAACATCAGGCGCGTTGACGTCGACCACTCACTTCGCGCTGACCGTCAGTTCCGCAGCCGGAAGCGGCTTTGCATGCCATGTCGATTATACGTTGAGTAGCGAGTGGCCAGGCGGCTTCGGAGCAGCCATCACTATTAACAACACGGGGACCACGGCCATATCGAACTGGACGCTGACCTGGAGCTTCGCCAACGGACAGACGGTCACACAGCTATGGAATGGCAATGTAACCCAGAGTGGCGCCAACGTTTCGGTGACCAACGAGAGCTACAACGGAAATATTGCCTCCGGCGGCAGCTATTCCGGAATGGGACTCAACGGCACCTGGAACAACACGACCAATGCCGTACCCACGTCGTTTGCGGTGAACGCCGTGGCTTGCCAGTAGCTCATTTCCGCAGCATGCCGGCGCGCCGGATCCTCGTGGATCCGGCGCGGGCATCTAATGGGTACCGTCATGGGCCGTTCGAGAGTGCCGTCTCAATAGCCTTGAACAGCGCAAGGTGCGCGCCCTCACGGTCCCTGGCCTCGTCATAACCGTGTCGGGTGCCGTAAGTGTGATTCGCCGAGGACTTGACGATCACGAGCCGCTCTCGTGGATTCACGTAGATAAACTGATTAAAGACACCGACGGCAACGTAATCGCCCTGAAGATCAGGAATCCACCAGTGATAGCCGTATCCCCAGATCTCAGCGGAGGAGACCCGACGACCGGGCATCAGCTGTGGTGCATCAGGTGTAATAGACGCCCGCACCCATTCCGCAGGGACGATCTGCGCACCATGCCAGTTACCCCAGTGCGCGTAAAGGAGCCCAAATCGGGCGCAATCTCGTAGCGTCGCATTCAGTCCCCCCGCCGCGAACTCCACGCCATCACGGTCCGTAAGATAGTAGGCGTCGTCCTGCATACCAACAGGCTGCCAAAGCCGGGTGGACAGGTAGGCTGCGAGTGGCATGCCGGTAGCATGGCGCAGTACCATGCCCAGCACCTGCGTATCCATTGAGTTGTAGCGGAGGTACGTTCCGGGTGCGTGCTCCTGCGTCAACGTCGCGGCAAAGGCGTCGAGAGACCGTCCAAAGGCCACCGCGTGTCCGAATCGCATTACGTCCGAGTGCGGGTCGCTGTAATCTTCGCTCCAGCGGGCTCCCGAGGACATCTGAACGACGTCCTTGATGCGCACACCGTCGTAGGCAGACCCGGCGAGCTCAGGTGCGTACTGCGTAACCGGATCGCTGATGCTCTGGATTTTACCGTCGGCAACAGCGATGCCGACAAGGGCCGACGCAAACGACTTCGATACCGACCAGGCGACCGTCCGCGTATGCGCATCTGTTCCGCGGAAATAACGTTCGAAGATAATCTTGTCGTCCTTGATGATGATGAGGCCGGTCGTATCCGACTGCTCCAGAAACGACGCCGTGTCAATCCGGCTTCCGCGGAAATCAAACGATGCCGGCAGGTCGACTTGCGCGCCCTGCGCGAGCGCGCTCGGACTGTCAGAGGCTCGTACCCTGACCGTCGGGAAGAAGGCCCTCATATTGCGGAAATCGGCAACATGGTCCCGATCCTGGAACAGCGTGCGCACAAATTCGACGCGGCGTACCGCCCGAACCGGTGCGCTTTCGCAGCCGACGACCGTGAGCGCTCCCAGGAGCGATAAGGCGGCGACGAAGAGACCGCCAGTGCAACGCGATGGCGGAAATCTCCGATAATCTGAGCCGTTTGCTGAGGCCATGTGTACAGAATACCGCCTCGATCACATTCGTACAGCCTGGATAGACTGACAGTCCAGCAACAACCCATTTTTGTGCCGGCGCAACAAACTCTTGATGCGAAAGACCTTGCAATCACAGAACTACCAAGCCTGTCACACCGGCCTGTGATCCACGTGTGAAAACATTTTCGTAGACGTCTTGCCCGCGCAGGGCGTCCTCGAAGGCGATAGGAGGCAATACACAGGTGTTGGATCAGCTGCCAGACACGGATTCGATGCTGGAACCCAAGTCGACCGCTCAATCCGGCGGTGTTGCAGGGTCAACCCGACATCTCACTCCTGAAGACCTGGAGGCTTACGCTAATGGCCGACTCGCGTCAGCCCGGTTGGACCCCTGTCGGATTCATTTGGACTCCTGCGACGCCTGCCGTGCCGAGCTCGAGGATCTGCGGAACTTAAAGAGCGAATTGGCCGGTTTCCAGCGCTCGGAGCCCATTCGGCGCGAGCAGGAGCGAAGAAACAGACGCCGTGGATTCACACTGCCTCAGGCGGTGTCGGTTGCCACCATTGTGGCGATAGCCGGTGCTGCGATCTTTTGGTGGGAACGGGGGAGTCCTTGGGGAAGCAAGACCTCAGCCGCCGTATCCGTGCGTCAATCCCCGGTCGCATCGGGGGCACCGCCCGCGCCGGCTGCACGCACCGCAACGGCCGACCCGGCCGCAGCGCCCAAGTTAGAACTTCCAACGCATGCGACCGGATTGCCCGAGCCTGCGCCACTCCACTCCGGAGCACCGGGGGCCAACACGGGATTCGCCCTGCTAGGCCCCTTCGGGGAAACCATCTCTGAAACACGCCCGGAATTCAGCTGGCAGCCGCTCCCCGGCGCCATCCGCTACTCCGTTGTCATTGTCGATGTGGGATTGCATCCGGTTCAGCGCAGCCCCTCACTGCGAAAGACAGTATGGCGCCCCCGGCGGCCCCTACGCCGCGGTCGCACATATCTCTGGCAGGTTACCGCGACTTTGCGTGGCGGCTCGAAGGTGGTGGCTTCCGAACCTTCTGTGTCGGAGACACTCCTGCGGATTGTTCCGCCCCTCACCAACGGCGTGCATCATTGATTAGCTGATCTCGAATCAGGGTTACGCGACGGGAGCCCGCTGCACTTGCTTCGGACTCGAGGCAGCCCAACTGTTGAAAATGCAACGGGTGTACACATCCCCACTGTGTATTTGTGCGGTGCAACCCACTTTATGGGGTATCGGTCAGCCAAACTTCTGACAGCGCGGTGGTCGTTCGCGGGCGAAAGCCGCTCGGCGAGGCCCACCGCTCTTGCTCATTTGGCTGGCAGATGAACATTGAGACTTGAATCACACATAGCCGTTGCGTCCTCAAGTATGCGGGATTAACGCCGATACAACCGCTTAAGGACATTCGTAAGCTAGTTATATTTTTGGAGGGTGGCATGAATATTCGGATCAAGCGAGCAATGTTGGCTGCCGGCATCGTGACAACGATGGCGCTGCCGCTGACGGGTCAGGCATCGGATGGGACGATCACTTTTACCGGTGCCGTGACGGCAAGCACTTGCACGCTCAGCATCAATGGCGGCTCAAACGCCGGCACCGCAACTGTGGCGTTGCCCACTGTAGATAGAGCAGCACTTACCAGCACTGGGGCCGGGACGACCGCGGCGGGAACCTTCTTCAGCGTCGGTGTGACTGGCTGCAGCGGCATAGCGGATATCGGTAGTGGAACGCCAGTTGCGCCCACTGCAGTGGCCATCTATTTTGAAGCGGGCCCAAATGTCGATGAAGCGACTGGTGGCCTCATCAACACGGTGGCGGGCAGCAATGTCGAGGTGAACCTCTACAACGCTTCGGGATCGACCATCGTAGGCACTCAGATTCAGCCTGGCACGCCCACGCATCAGCCGGCAGCCCTGACTATTGCGTCCGGTGGTATCCAGTGGTTCTACGCAGGATATTCGACTGCCGGCGCTGGCATCGCGGCAACCGCTGGTGCTGTGAGCACCTCGATCACGTACTCCCTGGTCTACAACTAAAGTTGTTGATCCGATCAGAAGCCCAGCGACTATCGGAAGCCCTGTCTGATTAACTGTGCGCAGCCGCCGTTCTGGCCGCTGCGCACAGTCTCTTTATTTCGCGAAGAATTAGAATTGGAAACGCCTGGCGATGTTTGCACTGCGCACGCATAAAATCACCCTACTGGTGTTTATCGCAACAACGTTCTGCGCCGCTGCACCCTATGCAGCTGCGGGGGTCGTCGTCGATGGCACACGGGTCGTGTACCCGGCGGCCAAACGCGAAGTGTCGATCAACATCCGCAACCCCGGCGATACTCCTTCATTGGTGCAGGCGTGGCTCGATGCGGGGGATCCGCATGCAAAACCGGGCGAATCAAAAGTTCCATTCGTTCTGACGCCACCGTTGTTCAGGCTCGATCCCACCAAAGTCCAAAGCCTGCGCCTGGTCTACACTCATGATCCGCTGCCCGAGAACCGCGAGTCGCTGTTTTGGCTCAACGTGCTCGATATTCCACCGCGTGCCGCCGCCAACTCCGATGCGCCCAATCAGCTGGAACTGGCCTTCAAGCACCGCATGAAGGTGTTTTTCCGGCCGGCAGGCCTGGCGGGCTCGGCCGCGGATGCGCCGGCTCGGCTGACGTGGAAGCTGCTGTCCAAGGACGGCAAGCTCGTGGGAATCGAGGCGAGCAACCCTACTGCATATCATGTCTCGCTGATCGAGGTCACCGCTACGGCGGGAGGCCATCCGGTCATTGTCAAGGCGGATATGGTGGACCCCCTCACCAGCCGCAGCTTCGATCTGCCAGATCCGGTCGCCGCACCCAACGGCACCGTTGCCCTCGAATACTCGTTCGTTAACGACTACGGCGGCAACGTAAAAGCCACGGCTTCTGCGTCGACGGTACCGTGATCGGATGATGCCTCTGTGGCGATTCGCGAGGGGGCTGCGCGACCGACTCTTCAGGAGTTGTTGAGTCGCTTTTGCCTGACTCTTCTGTGTGCGCTAGTTATGCTGTTATCGGCGCGCTCGCCGGCAGCAGCGGCCGCAGAGCCGCAGGTGGAATTCAACGCGGCCTTTCTTCAGGGCGGATCCCAGGTCGACGTTTCCCGCTTCTCACGGGGCAACCCGGTGCTTCCCGGGGACTACATGGTCGATCTGCAGATCAACGGCAAATGGATGGGCCGTGCCTCGGTTCGCTTCATTGCCCAGCCCAACAGCGACATCGCACTGCCGTGCATCGACCGCGCGCTCATCGGGCGGATCGGGCTGGACTTCGAGAAACTGTCCGCGTCCGCGCGAGCTACGCTGCAGAAGGCTCAGTCCGCGGGCTGCGTGGATCTGAAGGCGATGATTGCGGATGCCGCGGTCTCATTCGACCTGTCCCAGCTACGGCTCGACATCAGTATTCCCCAGGCCGCGATGCTGCGCAAACCCCGCGGCTATGTCGGCCCGGAGTTCTGGGACAGTGGCGTGCCGTCGGCCACATTGGGCTACAACCTGAACGCCTATCGCTCCGCGACCCCGGAGCTGACCACGACGGTGGGTCATCTGGACCTGACGGCGGGGATCAACTTCGACAGCTGGCACTTGCGCCAGCGATCCTCCCTCGAGGTCACATCGGGCCAGCCATCCAGCTACCAGAATATAGCTACCTACCTCGCTCACGACATCCCTTCGATCCGCAGCGACCTGACAGTAGGAGACAGCTTCACGGATGGCGCCGTGTTCGACAGCTTCGGATTCCGAGGGGTGTCCCTGGCGAGCGATGATCAGATGCTGCCCGATTCGCAGCTCGAATACGCACCGATCGTACATGGAATCGCGCGCACCAATGCGCGCGTCGTCGTCACCCAGAACGGCAACACTATCCTGGAAACCACCGTGTCGCCCGGGGCATTTGAAATCAACGATCTGTACGCCACAGGCTACGGCGGCGATCTGCACGTTACAGTTTATGAGGCCGATGGCAGCCAAAACAGCTTCATCGTGCCGTATGCATCCTTGGTGCAACTGCTGCGTCCCGGCGTGTGGCGCTACACCACGGTGGCCGGCGAAGTGAAGCAGCCCTCTCTCACCGGGACAGAGCGTTTCACACAGGCGACAGTGCAGCACGGCTTCAACAGCTACCTGACCGGCTATACCGGCGCGGTGGGCGCGGAGCACTACGCTGCCGGGCTACTGGGAATAGCCGTCAACACCGTGGTTGGTGCGCTGGCGGCCGATGTGACCGAGGCCAGGGCCGCGATCACGGATACCTACTCTTCCACCGGCCAGAGCCTGCGGTTCAGCTACAGCAAGCTTGTCAGAGACACCCGGACCAACATCACGCTCGCCACGTACCGCTACTCCTCCAGTGGTTACTATTCCTTCAGCGATGCGCAACAGGCTTCGGCTGCGGCCCGCGCCAGCTCCACCCCTGACACGGTTGAGCGTGCGCGCAGCCAGTGGCTGGTCAATATCAACCAGACCTTGCCCGGTCGGTGGGGCAACTTCTATCTCTCGGCCTCGGTGCGTGACTACTGGCAATCGTCGGGAACGAAGACGCAATTCCAGGGCGGCTACACCAATCATTTCCGGGTCGGCGGCATAAGCCTGAGCTACAGCATCTCGGTTGCCCGCGAGAACAATGCGACGACCGGGCAGCCCGACAACCGGGTGCAGGCGAACTTTTCGCTGCCCTTGGGACATTCTCCACACTCGCCCATGCTCTCAACCAGTTTCAACCAGGAAACGACCGGCGGAGTGCGCACTCACGGCGGACAGGAAGTGATCAACGGCACCTGGGGCGAGAACAACCAGTTGAGTTACAGCGCCTCAGCCAGCCAGACTTCCGGGAAAGATTCCTTCACGGCCAACGGCCAGTACCGCAGTACCTACGCAAGCATGTCTGCCAGCGTGAGCGAGGGCAGCGGATATTCCCAGCAGTCCGTGGGAACCACGGGCGGAGTGGTGCTACATCCCGGGGGCATCACCTTGGCAAACCAGATGACCGACACCATCGGCATCGTCGAGGCCATCGGTGCCGAAGGGGCCCGCGTGACCAACAACGTTGGAACTACGATCAACCGCTCGGGCTACGCGGTGTTGCCGTTCCTGTTGCCCTACCGGCTGAACAGCATCAACATCAACCCTGACGACACCGTCTCTGCCGATGTGGAGTTCAAGAGCACGAGCGAATCCATCGCTCCCCGACTGAATTCCGTCGTGATGATCCGCTTCCAGACTGTGGGCGGGCGGCCCATCCTGATCACTGCCCATAGGGCGGATGGTTCCGTGGTACCTTTTGGTGCCAGCGTTTACGATGCCCAGGGAAGCGAAGTGGGTCTGGCCGGCCAGGATGGTGGAATTTACCTGCGCGGCATTGCGGAGAGCGGCGCTTTGACGGCCCGCTGGGGCGATGCGCCCGATGAGCAGTGCGCCTTCGAGTACCGGCTGCCCCCGAAGCACAAGGGCGATGGGCCCTTCGTCCGAATCGACGCCACCTGCAATGTCGGGGTGGCGTCGCCGAACAAGCATAACGACAGCGACCAGGCTGCCCTGGATCGGGTCACAGGACAGCAATAGTTATGGGCCGCGAGAGAAGTTGGTTGTGGTGCTTGCTCGCGCAGGGCGCGGGTAGCCTCCTGCTGCTCCTGGCTGGCGCTCCGGCCCTTGCGCAGACGGTCACTTTTTCACCCGCTTCATTGTCATTTTCACCCGCGGGACCCTACTCCGTGCCCAGGGACGCCGCCGTGGGTAGCCAGGTGGCCCGCGCCCTGGCCGCGGCCACCGCCACGGCGATCCCTTGTGCATTAGTCGAGACGGCCGCGGTCACTGGCACAGAGATATCGGCTGGGAGCGGTATCTATCAAACAAGCGTGAGTGGTATTGGAGTCAGCTTCTATGTCGTGAATGGTGCTAGCCAGACCCTGATCACTTCCACGAGCGGAGGCTACACCTCCGGGACAATCAATGCGCCCGGCAACGGTACGTTACCCGGCATCCAGGCGAACCTGGTAGTGACCGGACAGGTTGTCTCCGGTTACTCACTCTCCGGCCTGCCGAGTGTGACCGTGACTTTCACTCCGACAGGCAGTTGCGGCTGGAGTACGGGAATCACCAACACGCTACCGACGAATGCGAGCAACAGCGCAGTCGTGCCAATCACCTGTGCCGTAACGACTCCCAGCGTGAGTGTGAATCTGCCGGTCACATCCCTGACCACATTGAGCGCAGTCGGCAAGACAGGCGGGGACACGCGGTTCCCCATCGGCCTGAGTTGCGCGTCTGGCGCCAATGTCTATATCACCCTGAGCGATGTCACGACACCCGCCAACACATCTTCGCTTCTCACGCTTGCCCCGAGCTCAACGGCTCAGGGTATCAAACTGAGAATCCTGAACAGCGCCGGACCCATCGATTTTGGACCCGATTCGCCTGCCGCGGGCACGACGCATCAATGGTTTCTGGGCGCCTCCAGCAGCATCAACGGCGTACCGCTCACGGTGCAGTACTATCGCGATGACACAAATCCTGCGGGCACCGATCCGGCCGCGTTGTCCGCGGGCAGCGTTCACGCGCAAGCTACCTTCACCATGAGCTATCAGTAAGGGCTTACTTCCGTTGGATCTCGATGTTTTCTTTGGCGCCGCTACTGGAGACTGCGACCATGATCCCGATACCGATCGCGATCACGACGCCAATCAAGGTCCATGTCGTGCCGATACTGGCCAGGATACCCAATTTCCACAGCGCGGCCAGAAGGCCGCCCAGCAGGATGACAAATCCAACGAGGTACATGCCTGTCCACTTCACAATTCGCCTCCGGTTGAGCCCAGGCCCGTAACCGAAATCGGGCTGCTACGGTAGACAATGCCCGTCGCACCGTTCGGTTCCCGTTGGCGCGATTCAGCGCGACCCAGGAGAATGCGTTAGAGTCGAGCCATGGCCTACGTAATGGTTGATATCGAGGCGGACGGCCCGATTCCCGGCGACTATTCGATGGTGTGCTGCGGCGCTGTAATCGTCGAGACGGCGCTCAATCGGACTTTCTATGGGAAGCTCGCGCCGATCTCGGAGAAGTGGGTTCCTGAAGCGTTGCACGTGAGCGGGTTCGGTCGCGAGGAAACGTTGAAGTTCGCGGACCCCGCCGCTGAGATGACCCGCTTCGACGCCTGGCTCCAGGAAAACGTGCCCGGTCGGCCGATTTTCATTGCGGACAACAATGGATTCGACTGGCAGTTCGTTAACTGGTACTTCCACCATTTTCTCGGGCGCAATCCATTCGGGTTCAGCTCCATGAATCTGGGCTCGCTGTATAAGGGGTTGGTCGGAGACACCTCCACGACCTTCAAACACCTGCGTAGCACGCGGCATACACATCATCCTGTGGACGACGCCAGGGGGAATGCGGAGGCGCTCCTTCATATGAAGGACACAATGGGATTGAAGATCAAGCTCTAGCGAGGCGACGCGGAGCCAGTGGACACATGAATCGGGACGAAGTGCTCGAGTTAACGCGCAGCTATTATGCAGACGGCGCCCACCGCTTCGAACTTCCGCCTCATGGCCACCGCCTCTTCGGGCGCGAGCCCGTCCGCGATGTGTATAGGCAGTTCTCGCTCGACGAGAGCTTTCGCCGTAGTCAACGAGCATCCGGGAACGCTCTCGCGAAGAACTCGGATGACGTTCACTTTCCTGTCGAGCGCGTACTCCTTCAGGACCAGGCTGACCGCTGGTGAGCTTGCGGCAGCAGCCTCGGTGGCGGACGCAGCGAGCGCGTTCGGGGCGCTATTCTGGCGCACGTACCATTCATGCAACTTGTCGTGAAGCACCTGGAGTTCAGCGCTGGCGTCCTGCACGACGAGTGCCGCTGCAACGTGCTCTTTTGGCAGACCGCACAGGTCGCCGAAGTCCTTGCTGGCCAGGCCCAATTGACTGACCAATACCAAATGTCGGCGCAGCAGCCTGCGAAACTCGTCCGGCGACCGCGTACTCATCTGGAAGGCGTTGGTTTCTGAGCTCATGATGATGACCCCAATACAGCATCCGCGTATGCGCGTGAAGGCTGTATATCTTCGCTCAGATCTCCGCCACTTGGTGCATGCGCACTTAAACAGTCTCGTAGGCGTTCGGCGACAACAGCGCCATCACCTGCGGCGGGGATGACGAGCAATCTGACCTGCGTGAACGGCGAGCATCGTCCCAAGAAACGCGAGCTCCAGCCAATTCAGTGCGCCACCGCCTCCCGAGCTTCCTTTGCCGCCCGAGCTCCCCGTAACCGTCACCGTTGATGCGCCGTTCACGGTCACTGTTGTCGAGGAAGTGGCGCTCGCCGATTGACCCGTTTCAGAGCACGTGATCGAGTACGAATAGGTTCCGGCGGTCGACTCACTCACTTCGAGACTTCCCCCGCCCGGGCCAACAGCTCCCGTCCACCCATCCGACGAGTTGCCTCCGCCGGCGGTGCATGAGTCGACGTTAGCGGTCGTCCAGGTCAGAGTCGCGGGGCTGCCCGCCGGCACCGAGGCAATGTTTGCGGCAAGCTGAACGCTCGGGGGCGGCGCTGGCAGAGGTACTGAAGACGGCGCCGAGAACGAGATCATGACGGTCGAATCAGGAGCCGTGCCGCAGATCAGGGTGTAGGTGTACGTTCCGGGGACGTTCTCGCGCACCTGGAAACTTCCGGACGGCGGTTGGCTCCCTGCCCAGCCGTCGTTGGTTGTGCCGCCAGAAGCCGTGCAGGTCGACCCATCCATTGATAACCAGGTGAGCGCCACACTCTGGCCCACCTGCCCACCCGTTGGGCTTGCCTGGAGCGAAGGAGGCCCGAACGGCAAGAAGTTGACGGAGACGAATGACGTGGCGTTCAACGGAGGAGCGCCGCAGGTCACCCCGTACGAATAGTCGTTCCGCGCTGTCTCCGATACCGTTTGCGAACCAGAGCTTGCAAGTGAACCCGCCCAGCCATCACCCGGAAATCCGCCGGTCGCCTGGCAGGGCGAAACGTTTGAGCTCCATGTAATCGTCACGGTTTGCCCAATACCCGTCACGGTCTTATCCGCGGACACAACTACTTTCGGTGGTGCCGCAGCAACTGCGATGGTGGTCTGTGCTTGCAGGGATTGAGAGCCCGCCGTCCCGCACGTGATGCTGTAGGTATAGTTGCCCCCCGTGGATTCCACTACGTTGATGTTGGCGTAAGGCGCCATCGAAGTACCTGACCACCCGTCACCGGGAGCCCCCCCGACGAGCACGCATGGCGCAAGATTGCTTTGATACTGGACCAGGAACGTCTGTCCGGCGATGGCTGCGGAAGGACCTTGGAACACACTCAACCGCGGCGTACCTGTGTACGTCACAGTCTTCGATGCGCTCACGCTCCGCGTTCCAGTGCCGCACGCAATTGTGTAAACGTACTGTCCGAGTGCCAATTGCCCGTCCTGCCACGAGCCGTGTGGCGAAGTCGGAGCCGACGAAAACGTCTGCGTTTGGGGTCCGCTCACGCTGAAAACACAGGGACGGATATTTGCATCCCAGTTGAAAGTTACCTCGGTGAGAGCGGCGACACTTGTCGCGCTCGCCGTGAGCGTCACACTCGGCGCCGCGCTGACGAATGTCACGCTCACCTGCCCCGTTGCGGTGTGCCCGCCACTTCCGCACGTAACGGTATATGTATAGGTGCCTGGCGCGTTCTCTGTGACACTAACGGGTCCATTGAATGTCGTATTCGTCAACCAGCCGTCGGCAGCCGAACCTCCAGAGGTCACACATGGGAGGCCCACGGCGCTCGTCGTTACCTGTACCGACTGACCCAACAGCAAAGTGGTGGCGTCAGCGGTCACCAGCACGCTGGGTGCCAAGACAGTGAGACCTACCTGCGCCGTTGTCGCGCGAGCGCCCGTGCCGCATGTAAGCGTGTAGGTGACAGGGCCATTCGTAGTCTCGGTAACGGGAGCACTCCCCGAGACGGCCTCGGCCCCAGACCACCCATCGCCCGGATTTCCGCCCGATGCGGTACAGGGGCGCAGGTTCGCATTCCAGGAGAGCTGAAACGGAGTGTTATACGCAGCGCTGTTGACGGACGAAAAGAGCCTGATGATGGGGGCGGACAACGTCCAGTTCACCTGCGTCTGTGCAACCGAAGTCCGAGATCCATTGGTGCAGGTTATTGTGTACGTGATTGAACCACCGTCGTAGCTCGTGACCTGCATGCTTCCCTGGGTGGAGATTGTCCCGCTCCAACCATCACCTGATTCCCCGCCAGAGGCTGTGCACGAGGTGGCGCGCGCGGAGGTCCATTGCAGAGTGATACTGATTCCCGTCGGGGAGCCGGGCGTATAGCTTGCAAGTGAAACTGTTGGCGGGGCGGCCTGCCCGTCGACCGCGGTCGTGCCCAGGTGCCCCGGATCCAGGACCGATTGAATCGTGACCGTGCCGGTAGTGCTCTTTGGATCGTCGGTTGAGCTGAAAATACCGGACAGTGCGGTCGCCAAACTGGTGGCGGTCTGCAGAGTCGGTGCGGGCGGTGAGCTGACCGGACAGACGCCCGCGCCGCTTCCACCCGGCTGTTCGACACCCCGGATCACGATCCCCGTGAGACGGCCGTTCTCATCGAACAACCCGCCGCCTGACGAACCCGCACCACCGCTGCCAATTGCGTTGACGGTTCCCCAGAGAGTCGAAGTGAAGCCTACTCCGAGGACAGACCCCGGTACGATGTTATAGGAGGCCTGACCGTACCACCCGATGAACTGCCGGCTCGTACCGAGTGCATGATGTGGTGTGAAGCCACCGACGAACGTGGCGCCAGTGGCGTCCCAACCGGCGTAGTAAGCATCGTTGGCCACCGGCGGTGCATCCAGCTTCACGAGCCAGGCGTCCTGTTGCTCGACGACGGTCGTCGCCCCGAACTGCACGGGATTCGCCGGGTCATAGATGGTGCCGAGCTGCGTCCCACAAGGTACTACCGCATCCCAGTACACCGAGATGCTCGAGGCAGCGGCCGGCGCCCCGCCGTTGGGATCTCCGTTCTCGCAGTGACGCGCAGTAAGTACATAAGGAGTGCCGTCGCCCAGCACATCGTTCAAGAGCACGCCGGTACACTGACCAACGTTGCCTACTATGATCGCGACCGTAGCCTGGCCACCCCCTGAATTGACGCTATCCGTGTGGCAGGCCCAGTTCTCCTGGCAGGAGGATCCGGCTGTCGGCGTCCCCGTGGCTCGGAGTTGCAGCTTGTCATAATACGGGTGGTTCGGAACGCCGCCACCCAATCCGCGATAGCCGGCCTGGAAACCGGCGACCGCGAACCGAAGCTGCCGCAAGTCAGCCGTTGCGACGCTGATCTCCAGCGCTAGCGCGTCGCCGCGCGCAATACGGCTCCACAGCTCTCCGCGATTCACGTCTTTCGCACTGTACACGTACACAGCACCGGCAGCGCTGACCCGTAATTCCGCGCTGCTTGGAAGGTAGACGGGCGTTGCATGAAAGGACATGGATACTGCGGTTGGAATCCGCAGGGAGTAGTGCCACACGCTTCGGGCGCCAACCGTCGACCATTCCCCATGCGAGGAGACAGCCACAGCATGCCCAACCTCGACCGCGAATCGATCCGGGTCCGAGGCCGACCGCTCAATGAGCGGCGCAAGATCCGTGGATAGAACCTCGGCCTGCGGCCCGGCGTGGACTGCACTGGAAACGAGCAGCGCGCAGGCTGCGATGAGTCGCAACCTCTTGATCATCCGACGCGATGACAGAGGCGTTCTTAGGAAGGACAAAGTAGAGACCGCATCCCTGTTGATTTTTTTTGTATGGCTGCGTGACTTTCTATCTCATTCGAGCCGTAGGCTCAAGCTGGCAGCTCAGCGGAATGTCCAAATCCTCGAAGTCACCGCGCCCTTGATCGCTGCAGGCCGCCTCGGCAGGCTCTCAGCTCGCACGCAACGCAGTCGCGACGGGCAGCGCGGCGGCCTTGATCGCCGGGAGCAACCCGCCGATCGCGGCAATCGCGATCGCCCAGCAAAGGCTCACCACCACGAGATGCGGGGTGACCGCCATGTGAAATGTCAGTCCGCCGGCGACCACCGCACTCCCATTAAAAAGGACCCACGCGATTCCCGCTCCGAGTAAGGCGGCGGGAATGGCCAGGATCAGCCCCTCGGCCAACACGGAAGTGACGACCGGTACGGCGCCAAAGCCGATCGCCCGTAACGTCGCGATTTCCCGGGTTCGTGAATCCACTGCCGTATACAGGCTGCCCAGCGCCCCGCACACCGCACCGAGCCCCATCAGGCTCGCAATAAAGTAGCTGATGAAGTCGAGCACGTTGCGCAGGCCCTTGATGACCGTTTCGTTAGCCTCCTGGTCGGTCTGTACGTCGGCAGACAGAGTCGGGTCGCTCGTCACGGCATTCTTGAAAGTCTGAAAGTCCGCCGGCGAGTTGAGAATGACACTGAGCGCCGCATACGTGGTGTTGGGAAATGCCGCGATCACAGTGTCCGCGTCGGCCACCAGTGCGTTGTCGAAAAAGCCGCCGGTGTCCTTGTAGACGCCAACGATCTTCCAGGCGATGCCACGGGCCTTGACGGTATCACCCAGGTCGACCCCCTTGAAACGGTTGCGAATGGTCTCGCTCACCAGGAGCTCATACAGGCCGGGTTGAAAGTAGCGGCCCTCGATGACATGGACGTAGGGCCAAATCTGCCGCCACTGCGGCCCAGCCGCGAAAAACCCGATGCTGCCATGCTGATTCTTCCGCGTCACGCCGTCGATGATCATGAGAACAACGCCTGTGACGAGCGGTTTGCCTTGCGCGTCATGTCGCACCCCGGGCTTGTCGACGACCTTGTCGAGCGTCGAGCGCGACACCGCACTGGCGAGCGACGATTGAGAGCCGGCAGCGACCACACTGAACCTATCCGGGCGCGCACCCGTCATTGCCAGGCGTTCGAGTCCTTCACCCAACGCCAACATCGTAACGAGCACACCCATCACGGTGGTAACTGCGATCACAGTCACCAGAGAGGCCCCGAGTCGTTGTGGAATACTCCGCAACCCCGTGATTGTCAGGGTAAGCGCTTGTTGAACTCTACGCATCTGTGTCCTCCCTCAACGGTTGGCAAGCGCGTCTACCGCCCGCAGGCGCAACCCACGGTAGGCGGGAATGGACCCGGCTGCGAGAGCCAGTACCACCGCACAACCCAACCCTGCCGCGACGACGACCGGTGCGAGGGACCCGAGACCTATGAAACTGCGTGCGAGCGGCAGGAGCCGCGACGCGATCCATAGGCCGAGCACGCAGCCCACGACGCAAAGTACGAGGGTCTCCGACAAGATGAGCATCATCACCAGGGGACTCGAAAATCCAACTGTCTTCAAGACACCCAGTTCGGGTGTCCGCTCCCGGATGGATTGCATCATCAGTGCGCCCGTCGCAAACAGCAGGACGAAGAACGTAGCAGCCGTAATACGGTGTACGACCACATCCAGATCGCCGAGGTTCTCGACCTGGGCCTGCGCCAGTTCCTGCTCCGACTGTGTGAGTGTCTCGTTGGATGAGTTGGCAAATTGGCGGTCGATGGCTTGCTGGACCTGCCCAGCCTGCGTCGGATCGGCGATGTGCACGGTGGCAAATGAAATCGTATCGGCTTGGCCCGCCTGTGACTGGTTGATGTAGCGATAGTTCGCGAGAATCACGACGGCCTGATCGGGGTGCTCGATATCGTGGTAGGTACCGAGGATCTGGAATGCCCAGTCGCGTGAGCCGTTCTTGCGCGGTAGAGGCGCTTGCAGGGTAATTCGCTGGCCGACTTTCCAGCCGTACTTGCTCATCGTTACGACGCCCACGATCGCGCCATCCTGGGTTCGGGTCAACTCCTGCAGGACCTGCGCCGGCTCGCTCCGTAGCTCAGGGTACATCGACAGATACGATTTGACGTCCGTAGCGGCAATCGGGACATTCTGCGTCGCTTTCTGGTACGAACCTCCAAACATAAACCGGTATGACACGCCGGTCACCCCGGGGGTGGCCTCCAGGCGCGCCAGCATCGAGACGGGCAACGGCGTGCCAAATCGCAAGCGGCTGCCGGTATACAAGCGATCAGCGTGGGTGCTGGCCACCGCCTGCTTGATGGCGGTGTTCAGGCCCTGCAGGACACCGAACAGGGTAAAGGCGATGACGACCTGCGCTAAAATGAGAATGGTTCTACCGCGCTTGCGCCATATCCCGGCCCACACTAGCGGAAGGAACTTCACATCCTGGCCCCCCCATTTTGAAACGTCTGCCCGCGGGCAGCATCCTATCTTGCCAACGGAGCTTTTGGCGATGCAAGTCTGTCGGGCGCCGATCCGGCTCACTCCGCCGCATTAATCGGCAACCTGCGAATCCGCTTCCCGGTTGCTGCGAAAACGGCGTTTGCCACTGCCGGACTCACGGTCGCAGTGGGCACTTCTCCAACGCCTCCGCCACCTGCGCAGCAAAACTTCCGAGGAGCTGATTGATGGGACTGCTTATGTTAGAGAGCCACCGGAGGTACTCATCAAGATCTCGTAAGACACACCCAGTAATACAACCTCTGGGACCGCGAGCCTTTACGACTTGACTCCCGACGCACCCGACCGTAAAAACTCTGGAAAGCGCAGCCACTGCGCTGGCTGATGTACATACGGACAGGAATGGCCTCTATCAGGGAGATAGTCATGAAACCAACTCGGACTTTGGTCTTGCGTCCGGTAACGCATGTCATAACGGCATGTCTCGTGAGTGCCTGCTGGCTGCACCCTGCCCTCGCCGGACAGGCCACGGATGGAGCAATCGACCAGGAAGCGACCGCACGTGACAACTGGCGTGATTTTATGACGCACAACCCCGAATCGGCTGAGGGGTGCTTTCATGCGTCGTATCCTAACTTCGTATGGGAAAAGACGGATTGTAAGGTAGCTCAACCACGCGTCCACCCCGTGCACAGGAAGCCAACTAACGGCGCGTCGGAAGTGACAGGCAATGGCCACGATTACGTCGCTGAAGCGGCCGGCCTGATTACACACACACTCGGAACCTTTCCGAAGGTTACGGGCGTGACATCCGAATCGAGTGTTGGCGTCGCCGCATTTGGCGGAGGCGGCATCCTCGGGCCGAACGAATATACGCTGCAGATCAATACGAACTTCACCGGAACCACCTCGGTGTGCGCCGGCCACAGCGGCTGCACTGTCTGGCAACAGTTCATTTATTCGCCGGATTACAATGTACAGGGCCAGGCCGCGGTGTTCATGCAGTACTGGCTGATCGGCTGGGGATCTTCGCGATGTCCGAGCGGCTGGGGCAGCGATGGCGGCGGCGACTGCTACAGGAACAGCGCCTACGTAGCGGCACCGGACATACCGATTACCTCCCTTGCCAAACTGACGATCTCCGGCGCCGCGGTCGCCGGCGGAAATGACACGGTTGTTTTCAACAACGGGACCCAGGCGTATTCGGTCAGCGGCAAGGACAGCGTTGTTGATATTTCATCCGTTTGGAAGGAGTCGGAGTTCAACGTCGTCGGTAACGCCGGTGGCTCGCGAGCGAATTTCAACAGCGGCTCCTCGGTCACTGTGAAAGTGGCGTTGACTGATGGGTCCACCGCAGCACCCACCTGCGTGGCAAATGCCGGCTCCACCGGAGAGACCAACAATTTGAACTTGGGCACATGCAGCACCGCGAGCGGGACGACCCCTTCGATTCAGTTCACCGAATCGAACTGAGCGAGGCCATCGCTGAGGGGCAAAACCCCTCAGCGATTCCGGCGTCAGTGATCGGTCACATCGAAAATGTACTGCGTATTCGTGATGCTCAATGAGATGGGCTCGCTGCTCGACAAAACCCGGTTTTCGCCGTTGAATGACCGAACCTGATACGTCACTGACTCTCCCAGTCCGCGCGAGTCCGACTCGACGAGGTGAACGTGATCTTCCAGCGAGAATGCGACAGCGTGTGCATTGACCTCGACCCAATCTTTGTCATCGCCGTCACGACCATGACTAAACACCCGGACTCGTCCATCGGCACCGACCTCGATGCGCTCTTTTGGCGCGACAACCGCGCCACCAGCGCCCGAATCGTTTGAGACTCGTTGTGATCCATCCGAAACGAGAATCTGCCAGTGCGTGCCTTGAAGGGATTTCCAGCGAAACGAAATCTTCGCCGGAACCGCGTTGCCGGATTCGTCCGTCGATGCCGGGCGAGCGGTCGCGTACAAAGCCTGAATCCCCTGGTTTGCGACCAGCGCCGCTTCCGCATTCCAATAGGTAGGAGGTCCGGCATAGGGATTGTCACCGCCGAGATCCGTGACATATAGCCAGCCCGCACCGCGCGCCTGGCTGAGCGCCAGTATCCGTCCAAGCTGATCCTTTCCCGGCGCCGCATACACAATGTGCCAGAACCGCTCAGGCGGATATTGATGAAACCAGGCCTGGTCCTGATAGTTCGTAGTGTAGTCGGCAAGGCTGCTGGATTCGGCGGTAACCAGGATGTTGGCGATTGACATCCAACAATCGTTCGCGGGCTGCGTGCCGGGATTCAGAATGACCAGGCGCCCGCCGGCCTGGCGGGTACGGACATACTCGGCAAGTTGCTGGTAGTGGCTGTAGTGGGTGCCGCCAAATGGATTCGCCGCCAGGCAGTCTGTCGGCGCCTCATCAAAAAAGATTCCGTCGACCAGGTAGTTTCTGTAAACGGCATCGACCCGATCGCGCACTTCGGCAGGTTCGCGCTGCCCATAACCCGTATAAACATACCCAACGACGAAGATACCGCTCGCGCGGGCAGAGCGAATCGCCGCAGCAATCGCCGGTTGATAGCTCGTGTCATCGCCATTGTTTTCATTGACGATCATGATCCCGACCGACTGCCGTCCGGGCGCAGCCCATGCATTCCATTCCGGACTGCCAGGATCCTGGTAGGACGGGACGGCGAGGCGGCTCTGCGCCCACCCAGGCCCGCAGAGGAGGAAGACCTGGAAAACGAGACAGGCGCGCCAGATTGTTTTCATGATGGTGCCGCCATCCGTAAGTGGTTTATGGCTACTCGCAATAAATAATAAGCCAATTCGCAATAATACGAAAGATATCGTGCTTTCGCGTATTTTCGATAACTGGCCATGGGCCCGAGAGGGACGGTGCACCCCGGGGTCTTGCGAGAAGGCTCAGTTGTCGGAATGCGAACGGCTCGCGCGTCTTTTAGTCACCAAACCGCAACGAGCATCGAGACATGACAGTCCCATCAGCATCCACCCCGCTCTTCCGTCGCGTACTACTCGCTCTCAGGGAGCTTGCTCCGTACGCCGCGGTGGAGCTCATCCTTCCGGGCGGTTCGCTGGTGGCGCTGATACTTTGGCTCCATGCGCGACGGCGGGCCCGCAGAGCTCACGAGTTGACGATCGCTTCCCACTCGCGCGCTTCGATTAGTCCCTTGAGCGTGCGCAGATACGCGGCCGAGTAGGCGCCATCGACAGCGCGGTGGTCGAATGATTGTGCGAGCACCCCGATCGGTCGAATCGCGATTGAATCGCCTGCCTCACTCTCGATCACCGTGGCGCGCTTGTGGATGCCATCCAGCGAGAGAATGGCTACTTGCGGTTGGTTGATGATCGGCGCCGTAATGAGCGTGCCAAAGCTCCCGGAGTTCGAGAGAGTGTATGTGCCACCCTTGAGCTCATCGGGACTGAATTTTCCAGAACGGACACGCTGTGTCATGGCCTTGATGCCGAGGGCGATTCCGGCGAGCGTCAGCGCCTGGGCGCGCGGCAGGACCGGCGCGACCAGGCCTTCAAAGTTCAGATCTACCGCGACGGCCAGATTCACATCGGCGTGCAAACGAAGGGCCTCGCCCTCGACACTTGCATTCAGGGCCGGATAGTCGGCGAGTGCCCGACAGGTCGCGTAGGCAACGAACGGCAGGAATGTCAACGCCACGCCGTGACGTGCAAGCCAGTCAGCCTTGTACTTCTCGCGCGCAGCCAGGACGGCGCTGAAGTCCACTTCAACAGCCTGAAGCACGTGCGGGCTGGTCGCCTTCGATCGGAGCATGTGCTCCGCCGTACGCTTTCGCATGCGGTTGAACGGTACGAGTCGTTCGCCGTCTGGTACGCCCGCGTTTGGTTTTGGAGCCGCACCCTGTACACGTGCGAGGATGTCACTGCGGCGAATCCTTCCATGGCGACCGCCCCCCGGGACCTGCGCGGGATCCAGCGCATGCTCTCGGAGTAGGCGACGCACCGATGGTGAAAGCGGTCGCCCTCCCCGATCCAGTTTCGGCTCGCGCGTCCATCGCTCAGTTGCAGCAGGGGCGGCAACCTTCTCCCGAACCGGCGCTGCTGTTGGCCCGGACAGTTGGGAGGGTCGCGCAACGGAAATCTCCGCGGACTCAAGCACTGCGAGGGTTGTACCCACTGCAACAGTCTCACCCGCGGCTACCAGGATGCGTGCCAACACGCCGGCCATCGGCGCAGGCACTTCGGTCGCGGCCTTGTCAGTTTCGATCTCGAGCAGAACCTCGTCCGCCCGCACCGGATCGCCTTCCCGCTTGCACCAGGTAATGATGGTGCCTTCGGTGACCGTTTCGCCGAGCTGCGGCATCAGGATGTTCATGACCGCACTCCTTCACCACTCGACAGCCAGATATTTCTTTTCCAGAAACTCGAGTAGCCCGTCATGTCCGCCCTCGCGGCCAATGCCGCTTTGCTTCATGCCTCCGAAAGGCGCCGCTGGATCCGATACCAGGCCGCGGTTGAGCCCCACCATGCCCGTGTCGAGACGGGCCGCCATACGCAGCCCACGTCGCAGATCTTTCGTGTAGATGTAGGAGACCAGTCCGTACTCGGTGTCGTTGGCGAGGCGTATGGCCTCCTCGTCATCGTGGAATTCCACGATCGGCGCCACCGGGCCGAAGATCTCCTCTTCGAGCACGCGCGCGCCGTGTGGGACCTGATCGAGCACTGTCGGCTGATAGAAAAAGCCCTGCCCCGGCACTGCGGCACCGCCCAGACGCAGGCGCGCCCCACGAGCTACCGCGTCCTCCACCAACTCGTGAACCTTGTCACGCGCGCCGGCATTCACGAGCGGACCCAAGTCGACACCCGCTTCCAGACCATTGCCCACCTTCAACGCACTCATTGCGTCCACGAGTCGCTCCACGAACACGGATACGATCTCGCGTTGCACGTAGAAGCGATTTGCGGCCGTGCACGCCTGTCCACCATTGCGCATCTTGGCGACGATGGCGCCTTGCACAGCAGCGTCAACGTCGGCGTCGTTGAGCACAATGAATGGGGCATTGCCGCCAAGCTCCATCGAACAACTCACGACGCGCTCGGCGGCTTGCGCAAGCAACAGCCGGCCGACTTCCGTCGAGCCAGTGAATGAGAGCTTGCGGACGCGATGATCGCTCAACATTGCGCTCACGACCGCCGACGACCTTCTGGAAGTCACTACATTCACGGCCCCCGCGGGCACGCCCGCTGCTGCGAGCACGTCTGCGATAGCAAGGGCAGTGAGCGGCGTTTCCCCCGCTGGCTTTAAAACAACTGTGCAGCCGGCCGCAAGAGCTGGGCCGATCTTGCGAGTAGCCATCGCAGCGGGAAAGTTCCACGGCGTCACCAACACAGCTACGCCAATCGGCTGCAACTGCACGAGAATATGATTGGAGCCCCCCGGCGCCCTGCAAACCTCACCCAGCGCCCTCACCGCCTCCTCCGCGTACCAGCGAAAGAACTCACTAGCGTAGTTCACCTCGGCAACGGCATCGCACAGAGATTTCCCATTCTCCAACACGATCAGGCGTGCCAACTCGTCGCGCCGCTCGATCATCAACTCATAGGCGCGACGCAGTATCTCGCCACGTTCGCGCGGGCTACGAGCGGCCCACGCCTTCTGCGCGCCGTCAGCTGCCGCCACCGCGGCGAGCGCGTCATCCGGACTTCCATCCGCGACATTCGTCAGCACTTGCTCGGACGCGGGGTCATATACAGCGAATTTACGGCCGTCAGCCGCAGGCCGCCATTGGCCGTTGATAAAAAGGTCGGTCTTCATTCTGGCGGGTCCTAGTCGAACGTCTCAACGATCTCTTTTACGATCCGGTCGACGCTCGGCAGAACCGCGTCTTCGAGGTTGTCAGCCGAGGGTAGCGGTAGATGGGGCGTGGTGATGCGGAGCATGGGACCGTCCAGAGAGTAGAAGAGCTCGTGAGCGGCGATTGACACAATCTCCGCACCCCAGCCGCATAAACGCGGATTCTCCTCGATCGTTACGAGCCGGCCGGTATGCTCGATCTCGCGCAGTAATGTTGAAGTGTCGAGCGGTACGAGCGAACGGACGTCCACCACCGTTGCACTGACTCCATGATTGGCAGCCAACCGCTCTGCCGCCGCCAGTGCGCGTGGCACCATAGCCGCCAGCGCGACCAATGTGACGTCGCTTCCTTTCCGTAGGACTTTCGCAAGGCCGAGCTGATCGATCACTTCTCCATCAGGGACAGGACCTTTGGACGCATACAGTGACTTGTGCTCAAAGAACAGCACCGGATCCGGATCACGCACAGCGGCGGCGAGCAGGCCAATGACGTCGGCCGGAGTTGACGGCGCCACTACCTTCAAACCGGGAACCGCCATCGCCCAATTCTCGACACTTTGCGAGTGTTGCGCCCCGAAACGCGAGCCCGCTCCGTTAGCCGTGCGGATCACGAGCGGCAGACTCACCTGGCCATTGGTCATGTAGCGCATCTTCGCGATCTGGTTCGCCACGATGTCCCAGCACACCGCCAGGAAGTCGGAGAACATGATCTCGGCGATCGGGCGCAGGCCCGTCATCGCGGCGCCCATAGCCGCGCCAACCAGGGCTTGCTCGGAAATGGGCGTATCGCGCACGCGTATCGGACCGAAGCGATCGAGCAATCCGACTGTTGCTTTGAAGACGCCGCCGGCGGAGGCGATGTCCTCGCCGAGAAACACCACATTCGCGTCACGCGCCATCTCTTGCGCGATCCCGCGCGTGACGGCGTCGCGATAAGTCAGTTCCTCCATTCGAATCCCCCGTTAGCCCACATTTGCGTGTAGGCAAGCTCAACAGCAGGGGGCGGCGACTTTTGCGCGACCTCCGTGGCTGCATCGACCTGCGCCCGTACCTCTTGCTCGATCGCCGCGATCTCTCCTTCGGAGAACGACAGACCCAGGAGCTTCCGTCGATACAGCGTCAGCGGATCGCGCTTCATCCACGCTTCGACTTCTGCCGGAGGGCGGTATTTGCCAGGATCGGCGCGTGAGTGCCCACTGTGTCGATACGTCTTGGCTTCGATGAGCGAAGGTCCAGCGCCCGCCCTGGCTCGCTCCAGAGCACGCATTGCTACTGAGTAAACAGCGTCCGCGTCATTCCCATCGACAATGATTGACTCGAGACCGTACGCGGATGCCCGGTCCGCAGCGGGATGTTCGACTGCGGTCACGGAACCGATCGGTGTGTACTCCATGTAAAGGTTGTTCTCGCAGACAAACACGACCGGCAGCTTCCAGACGGCCGCTAAATTGAGCGCCTCGTGAAAAGCACCGATGTTGGTGGTGCCATCGCCAAAGAAACAGACCGCCACCTGCTTCGTACCGCGATATTGCGCGGACCATGCCGCGCCCGCTGCGATCGGCAGGTGGGCGCCAACGATTGCATAAGAGCCGAGCACACCATGCGGCGCGCTCGTGAGATGCATCGAGCCGCCCTTCCCGGCCATCAATCCGCACTCACGGCCCATGAGCTCGCCGAGGACACCCGCGAGCGGTGCTCCCCGTGCGAGGGTATGTGCGTGACCACGATAAGTGCAGAAGGTGTAGTCGTCGGCCCGCATCGCGACACCGAAGCCGGCAGCGATCGCCTCCTGTCCGAGCGCGAGATGGCTCGTACCCTTGATCTGGTTCTGAAGAAACAGGTCATATGCGCGCTTCTCAACCAATCGTATGTTGGTCATCGAGCGGTAGAGATTCAGCCGCGTAGCGCGATCCACGGAATCGTCCAAGGCCGACGCTGCGGCCCGTAACTGGCTCATAAAGGTCCTCGAGAGCTTGCTCAGTAGGCGTTTGCGACGGGAAGCTCGGCCGCAGGGAACAGGGTGATGATTTCGCAACCCCGGTCGGTCACCACAACCTCTTCTTCGATGCGTGCGGCCGACCGCCCGTCAGTCGCGGGACAATAGGTCTCCAGCGCGAACACCATGCCAGCCTTGATCTCGTAAGGATTCGACAGAGACACCAGCCGGCTGATGATGGGTCGTTCGTGCAGCGCCACGCCAAGGCCGTGCCCGAACTGCAGCGCAAAGGCTTCCATCTCGTCCGAGAACCCGAACTCCTCAGCGCGCGGAAACACAGCCGCGATCTGGTCCGTGCCAACACCGGGCCGCACCATCGCTATCGCTGCGTCCATCCATTCGCGCGCCTTCTTGTAGGCATCACGCTGGGGCGCCGTCGCGCGCCCGACGCTGAACGTGCGGTAGTAACAGGTTCGGTAGCCCATGTAGGACTGGATGATGTCGAAGAACGCCTGGTCGCCCGGGCGTATGATGCGATCGGTGAAGTTATGCGGATGCGGGCTGCAGCGCTCTCCCGCCACGGCGTTCACCGCTTCGACGTCATCCGAGCCCATCGAATAGAGCATGTGATTCACGCTCGCGACGATGTCCGATTCCCGCACACCTGGCTTCAATTTCTCGTAGATCATGTGGTAGGCGCCGTCGACCATCGACGCCGCGGTGTTGAGTAGCATGATCTCGTCGCGGCTCTTGATCTCGCGTGCATCGAGAAGCGTCTGCTGCCCATCACGGACGTCGATACCCAGTCGCTGCAGCTCGAACAGCATGGGCGGCTCGACGACGTCAACACCGAGCGGCATTCCAGCCACGCCGTTCTCATCGAGAACCGCCTTGATCTCCAATGCCGCGCGGCGAACGAGCCCCGCATCGGGTGGGACAGTGCCGCGCAAGCCGACCATTCCCGCGTGACAACAGGCCGGCTGCAGCCACGGAGCGTAGATTCGATGGTGCGCGGCCGCCGATCCGAAATCCCACAGGTGCGGCTCTCCATCTCCTGCCAGCACGGCGAAGCGACACATTTTGTCTCGCGCCCACTCGCCGATAGCGGTGCTGGTGAGGTAGCGGATGTTGTTATTATCAAAGACCAGCAGCGCGCCGAGCTCCGAGGATCGCAATGCCTGCCGCGCCCGGCCCAGGCGATAACGGTGCAGCCGCCGAAAGTCGACCCGCTCTTCGAAATCGACGGCCATCATGCCCGGCGCGGCCAAGGGTCGCTTCCAGTCGTGGCGCGGATCGATATCCTCGGGGGAGATGGTCAACCGCTCGGAAACTTTTGCTGTCACGGGAAAAGTCCTCTAGCCAAATTCAAAATCTCACTGTGCCACTGACCAGGAACGTCCGCGGCCGGTTGATACGCCCGATGCTGTGCGGCGCGCCGACATCGTTCGCGTCCCAGTAAATCGTGTTGAAGCGGGTACCGGTCACGTTGGAGACGTGCGCTGACCAGGTCCAGTTACCGCTATCGAGGTGTGTACCAAGGTTCATCAGCTGGTAGGGTTTCTGCCGCGCGAAGTCATTCGGGTCCCAGTAGGACTGGCCAACGGCGGACCCATCAACCCTCACGCCCACTTTGTAACCATTGCTGAGTACGTGGCTCCAATCGAGGGCGAGATTTCCCGAATACTCTGGAGTAAACGGCGCCGTGAGCCCCTTGAGATTGCGGTACACGATGTTCGCTCCGCCGGCGGCAGCCGTCAGCTGCGGATCGGCGTACAGGGCATCCCCCCAGATGGCGCGCGTAACACCGAAGCCACCCGTCAGCTTGAATCCATACGCCAGCGGCACGGCAAGATCCAGCTCACCGCCATAGTTCTGTGACGGGCCGATATTGGTTTCAACCTCGACGATATTCAACACCGGGTCGAGTCGCATGACGTTGTAGAGGCGGTCTTTATAGTAGATATAGAACAACGCGGCGGTCAGCTGGGCGCGCCCCACCTGGGATTTGACTCCCACCTCGTAGCTGGTCGCGATTTCCGGGCGGATCGGGGTCACCTTGAAATTCTGCTCCACCTCATCGGCTGGCTCAAAACCACGCGCGATCGTGCCGTACAGGTTCGTCTGCGGCGTAAGCTTGTACTGCACCGACACACGCGGCGAGAACTGGTGTCCTGACAAATGCGCCGGCTCCAGCGTTGGATCCAACGGCACCGGCGCCTGGAGCGCCAAGTTATTGTAGGCACGCTCATAGCTCGTGTAGTACTCCCCGCGCAGGCCGAGCTCGTACTGCCAATCACCCTGACGGTAGGTCAGATCACCGTACAGCGCGTATTGTCTCTGCAGCTTGTTGTCGCGATCGTAGTCGGTCCCGGTGACCAGGGGATTGTTGGGATCACCGTTGTAATTGATGTCGCTGTTCGTGATCTGGATGCCGTGATACTGAACGAACGCACCGACCAGCCAGTCGAGACTCGTATGCCCGGTCGAGGCCAGCCGCACTTCCTGGCTGTAGACCCGATGGTCCTGGTTCTGAAAAAGCAGATCGATCGGTATCGGCTTCTTGGCAAAATCCGTCTGGCCACGATTGAAGGAGTGGAATTGGGCGGTGATCGCGGTAAGCGCCACGTCGTCGGTCAGCTGCTGATCGAGCTGGAACGTCGAGGAGATGATCTTGCGCAAGTACGTCGGATAGAAATAGTCATCCACCGTATACTTGTAGTCATCTGCCGTGTACGGGTTGGTGACCTGGGGATCCGCGCTCACGCGGTATAACAGGTTCTGATTGCCCGAGTTATAGTCATCCGCATTCACGGACAGGCGGATTTTGGTCGCGGCCTGCGGCTCGTACAAAAACGTCAGGCGCCCGCCACGGTCGTAAGTCGTACCGAAGGTCTGGTCGTGGTACGTGTCGTGAATATAGCCATGATGGTTGTCGTCGTAGACACTGGCGCGAACGGCGAGCTGGTCGGTGATCGGACCGGAAATCACGGCGTCCAGGTTCCACGTTCGGTACTGCCCGAGCTCGAGGGTCGCCTCGTTTTCCCAGGTCGGGGTCGGATCCTTGGTCACATACTTGATCGCGCCACCAATGTTGGCGCCGCCATAGAGGGTGCCCTGCGGGCCCTTCAGCACCTCGATACGCTCGATATCGTTCGGTCGCACGGTCTGACCCTCGAACAGCTGCACGTCGTTGGCATAAAAGCCAACGCCCTGCACCACTTCGAACGCGCCCACGCCCCGCAGAACGACGGCCGGCGAGTTGTCGTGCGCTTCAAAAATATTGAGGTTTGACACCAGCGCGCCGATATCATCGAGCTGCGTCATATGCGTGTCTTTGATGATGGAGTCGGGAATCGCGGTGATCGAGGCCGGAATATCCCTGAGGTTTTCACTGCGTTTGCGCGCAGTCACAACGATCTCCTCGAGTCTTTCGGCCCCAGCGCTGTCGTCAGAGGCCGTGGCGGAGGGAGAGTTCCCCCCCTCCTCGGCCACCGACACCGTAGCGCCTAAGGCGAACGTCGTGCCCACTGTTAGTGTGATCAATCCCGCTCGTGCCCACCGTCCACGCGAACTTCGCGTTGGAGCGCATTGGTTCAGCCACTCACCCATATACCCCCCCTCTACGGTTGCCATTTGTGCGGTGTACCCCGCTTGATGCAAGCCAAGCCGATACATATACGCCTTCGTGCAATCGTTTGCACGATAAATTCCATTCAGAGGATGCGTAGCGTTTCCGCGCTTGCCGGCACGTTCGGTGCGACGGCGGTGTCAGCATCGGGACCCAACCGGAGGCGACGGTTGAGTTCTCCGATGTCCACTTCCCTCTCCCAGGCGGCAATCGCAATGGCCGCAATGCCATTGCCGATATAGTTGGTGAGGCCCCGGCCTCGCTGCATGAACGGATCGATACCGAGCAGCAGGGCGAGACCGGCCATGGGAATGTCCGGCAGCGCCGCCAGCGTGCCCGCCAACACTACAAAACCGGCGCCGGTAAAACCTGTCGCTCCCTTGGACATCAGCATTGTCACCAGGAGAATCACGAGCTGACGATGTAGTGGGAGAGCCGTATTGGTAGCCTGCGCGATGAAAATCACGCACAAGGTGAAGTAGATGCTGCTACCGGCAAGATTGAACGAATAGCCGGTCGGCACCACCAGGCCCACGACCGATTTGGGGACGCCCAGGCGCTCGAGTTTCTCCATCAAGCGCGGTAACAGCGCCTCGGAATTGGCGATGCTGAGGAGGAGCAGTAACTCGTCGAGCAGGTAGCGGCAGAATTTCAGGACACTAAAGCCGACGTAGCGAGCGACTGGCACCAACACGATGAGGACGAACGCAATACAGGTGCCGTAGAACACGAGTATGAGTTTCAAGAGCGGCAACAGGGAATGCAGGCCAAACCGCCCGACGGTGAATGCCATGGCGCCAAACGCCCCGATGGGCGACAGCGCTACGATCATCTCGACTATGACGAACACCACCCGCGTGGACTGATCCACCAGGCCCTTTACCGCGCTGGCGCGGTCGCCCAGGGAAATGAGCGCCAGGCCGAACAGCGCAGCAATGAGAATGACCTGCAGGATGGCACCCTTTGCGAAGGCATCCACCATGGTGACCGGAATGATGTTCATCAGGAATGACACGACCCCCTGGTCCTTGGCGGCGGTGACATATCCGGTAATGCTGGAGGTATCGATGGAGCGCGTATCGACGTTGAGCCCGGCGCCCGTCGGTATCAGGTTGGCTGCAACCAGTCCGAGCAGTAGCGCCAGCCCGGAAACCACGTAAAAAAACACGAGGGACTTCACGCCAATTCGGGCGACCCCTCGGGCGTTTCCAAGGCCGGAAATTCCCGACACGATGGTACAAAACACGATCGGGGTGATCGTCATGCTGAGCAGCTTGATGAAACCGTCGCCCAGCGGCTTCAACTTCACCGCCGTATCGGGCCACACCGCGCCCAGGAGGATCGCCACTGCAATGGCGATGATCACCTGGTTGTGTAGTTTCGAGTAGAACGGCCTGGCCGTGCGAATCGTCGCCATGCATTCAACCTCCGACGGGTGCCCGGTTGCCCCGGCCCGCCCCCCTCATAGCTCGCTTCCTGGCTAGCGACTTGATGCAAACGTTTGCATCACTATACTTCAACTACCCCGTCGCGCAAGATTGATTTCGCCTGCCCGAACTTCAGACATCGCGCGACAGCACGCCGCCCGCGCTTGTCGCCCTCGAGCTAATACCCTATTCTTTCAACACATATGCGCAAAACTGTCTCGGGTATCAAGGAAATCGCAAAGCGCGCCGGCGTCCATCCCTCCACCGTCTCGCGCGTGCTCAATCCGCAGACCCGCACCCTGGTATCGGCGCAAGTCGCGGCCAAGATCCTCAATATTGCCGAGTCGGTTGCCTACCGGCGCAATTCCATGGCCGTTGGCCTCAAGACCAACCGATCCTTCACGATCGGAGTCATCGTTCCGGACCTGACTAACCCCGTCTTCCCGCCGATCGTGCGCGCGGTGGAGCGCACAATGGGCACGGAGGGTTACGTCACCGTGCTGGCGGATACGGACAATTCTATCGAGACGGAGCGCAGCGTCCTCGAATCGCTGTGCTCCCGCCAAGTCGATGGACTGCTGCTCGCCACCGCACTGTTGAACGATGAGATCGTCGCGGAATGCCAGGAGCGTCAGGTGCCGTTCGTGCTCGTGAATCGCACCGTCACGGACCCGACCGTGACGGGCGTCGTGACGAACGATTTCTACGGCATCCGTCTTGTCGTGGAGCATCTGGTCACCCTCGGCCACCGCAAGATTGCCTACGTGGGTGGGCCACTCAACACCTCGACCGGTAAGTCGCGCCAGGAGGGATTCACCGAAGCCATGAGCGCCTATCGGCTCAAGCCCGATGCGCGCATCATGCTTGAATGCAAGTCCCTGACCACCACCGCCGGAGAGGCGGCCTGCCAGAGCCTCATCGAGGGTAAACGGCCCTTCACCGCCATCGTCGCCGCGAACGATCTGCTGGCGCTGGGATGTTATGCCGCCTTGAGCGCAGCCGGACTGAAGTGCCCGGCGGACGTTTCGGTGACGGGCTACAACGACATGCCGTTCGCTGCACACTTCGCCCCCCCGCTCACCACGCTGAGAATTCCTCTAACAGAGATGGGCCACCAGGCAGCCCAGTTGTTACTGCGGAAGATACGCGACCCGAAGACAATCCTTCCCTCCATCCAGTTGCAACCGTCGTTGGTGGTGCGCGGCTCGACGGCGCGACCATCAGGTGCGATCGCATCCGCCGTGCGCCTCACAAACCATCGTTGACTGGCACGTTCTCCGGCTTGAGCTCGAGACCCGCGGCCCGGGCCTGCTCGAGCAGCAATACCGCGAAATCGCGGTCCTTGAGACCCGCATCCACGGTTTTCTGCACATACTCGCGCGTCAGGGCCGTCAGCGGCAGTGGCACACCCAACTCCTCGCCGGCCTTCAGGCCCAGATCGAGATCCTTCCGCAACAGCACCGGTGTGAACGTCGGAGTCATGTCCAGATTCACGAACGCGGGCATCTTGTAGCGTAAGAACACCGACCCCAGGACGCTCCCACTGATGAACTCGAGAAAATCATGCCGCGACACGCCGCCCTTCTCTGCGAGCACGGTGATCTCCGCCAAAGCCTGCGTGAGGATGCCCAGCAGGAGGTTGTGGCAGATCTTCACCATGCGAGCCAACTCGCCGTCTCCAACGTAAGTGACACCTGTTCCCAGCGCATTCAGATACGGCTCGACAATCGCGAACGCGTCGCGCGATCCGGACGCGACGATCGAGAGCTTTCCCGCCTCGACGACCTTGGCATTGCCGCTAACAGGAGCAGCGATCATGCGCACCCCTCGCTCGAGCGCGCGCGCACGTACCATCGATGAAGCTCGCTCCGAAACACTGGAGCAATCGACCAGCAATTTGGGCACCGACCGGCCGGCCAGCACGCCCTGCTTGCCGGAGACGACTTCGTTGAGGTCGTCTCCTGTTGAAACCATGCTGAACACGATGTCGCGGTCGCCCAGGTCCGCGGCCGAGTCGACCACTTTGGCACCGAGACCCGCCAGGGGCTGCGCCTTGCTGCGAGTCCGGTTGTAGACCGCGACGTCGCAGCCTGCCTCGAGGAGTCGCCTGGCCATGGCAAATCCCATGCGGCCCGTCCCGATCCAGCCGATGGTGTGGGATTTCAGCGAATCATGCGTCGACACAATGAGTGATCCTTTCGGCCAATGCAAACGTTTGCATTCGGAGTCTATGCCAACCCTGCCATGCGGGCAAGAGGGATGATCGGCTAGCTCATTCGCCGGTTCGCCTTACGGGCGATGTGCTTCAGGACGGCGGCGTCATGCGATGAGACGACTGGTTGTCGTGGAGAGCTCCGCCTCTGACTCCAGGCCGTCGGATTTTGCTGTATCGCCGCGATGGCTCAACTTCACGCGATACATGTCCTCGTCCGCACACCTCAAGAGCGTGTCAGTGTTGCGGCCGTCAACTGGATACATGCTGATACCGATGCTCCCCTCGATGCGCAGCTGCTGCCCGCCAAACTCAATAGGTCGAGCGACGGCGCGCGCGATTGCGTCGGCGATGCGACTCGCCTCGCTGCGATCCCCGAGGCCGGGAAGCACGATCACGAATTCGTCGCCGCCGATTCGAGCCACCGTATCAGTCGCACGCACTTCGGCAAGGATGCGCCGCGACACCTGTTGCAAAACGGCATCTCCCGCATCATGCCCGTGCCCGTCGTTGATTGGCTTGAAAGAGTCGAGGTCGAGATAGAGTACAGCGGCGGCGCTCGGCTTACCGCCGCTGTCGTGGAAGCAAGCATCGAGACTCTCATATAGCGCGGCGCGGTTCAGTAGGGACGTCAGTGAGTCGTACCGGGCCCGGAACGAGAGTTCGTCGTACAATCCGCGGCGCTCCAGAGCCAGACTGGCAATCCTCCCCCAGGATTCCAGCAGTTTATGCTCGGCTGAAGACTGTGCGCATTCGTCCTGTGCCAACATAATCATCACGCCTGTGATCGAAGCGTTGAGAACGATGTTGACGGCCTGATAGTACCGGTGCTGCAGGCCTGCGGAACCTCGTACGAAGGCGCCCCATTCCTGGCGGTCCGAGAGTCTCGCAATCGGGAGGAAGCCCGTGGTTTCGCGCAAGGAGGCCAGCTCAACGCTATCGAGCGCTCGTTCGAGTTCCTGCGGAAATCCGCGACAGTGCGAAATCTGTGTACCCCCCGGAAGTTGTATTTTAATGGCGCACAAGGAGCCGGGCAGCTGTGCGACGACCGCCTCGCAAATCGCCGCGACAATCTGGTTCAGGGGCTGATCATTGGCCACGAGCTCCAGGATTGTCTTGCGCTCCTGCTCCAGTCTCTCCGCCTGGCGCGCGTTACGCGCAGCCGTTTCGGCCCTCGCGCGTTCCAGCTCCGATCGCGCCAGCATGTTTTTCTCCTGGGTGATATCGATCATCGCCCCTGTCGCCCGCGTCGGAGCTGCCTCGCCCGCCTCGAAGCACCATTGACTGCGCATCCAACGAACCGCGCCGCTGGGAAGCACCAACCGGAACTCGTCCCGGATACTCCCGGCCTGCGACTCCGTGGGGTTCGCTCCCCTGCCCATCACGCCTCGATCGTGCGGATGCACCATCGCATCGAATTCAGCCATCGTGAGCCGGAACTTCGCGGGCTCGAGCTCCATCAGGATGGCGAGCCCTTCCGACAGTGTCAGAATGTCATGTTTGAAGTCCGCCTCCCAGGTGCCGAATCGCGCCACGGTCTCGGCCAGCCTGAGCCGCTTGAGCGCATCACTGAGCTCCTTTTGCGCCCGGATCCGCTCGATCGAGTTACCCGCGAGCTGGGCCGCCACGCGCGCCATACGCAGCTCTTCCGGTCGGGGACGCGCAACGAAGCGGTGATAGATCGCGAAGGTTCCCAGAACCGTGTTAGTGGAATCGCGAACCGGCTGACTCCAGCAGGAGCGCAAGCCGTGGCTCAACACGAAATCGCGCGCCGAGGCGAACTTGGGGTCGGTTGCAATATCCTCGACGACGACCGTCTCGTTCTTGAAAGCGGCCGTGCCGCACGCACCGACGTCGGGTCCGATCTCCAGACCGTTGATCGCCTGCAGATACGCCTGCGAGAGACTGGGGCCCGACGCTATCAGAAGTGTCCGCCGGGACTCCTCGTCGAGGAGCATGACGGTGCATTGGCATTGGGGTGAGATGCGCTCGATCGCCGCGGTCAGGGTGTTCAATACTTCGCGTAGCGGCGCTCCTTGCGCCACCAACTCCAACATGCGCCGTTCGACTTCGATCACGGCGGAGGAATTGGCCAGATCCTCGCGCTCACGGGCGGTCTCGGCCAGGCGCCGCGAAGCCGTGAGCCAGCCCCAGGCGCACACCGCCACGGCCAGCAGCGCCCCCCCTTCGACAACCTCAACCCACATGACTTTCCCACCCTTTCGCGAAGCGGTACTTGAGCGATGTGATTGGAGTCGCACCCCGCAAGCCCGCGAAGGTCTTCACAGGCCGGACTTTTTAGCAAACTGATAACCGGTGTACTGAGGTCGGGGGCGCACTTCGACTCACTTCGTCCGGTCCAGGCCCAAGAGTGAGAACCAAGGCTAATACGCCTGGCCACCGGCCCAATCCTGGAACCCCGGGGCGACCCGAATCGTGACGCTGTGCAGCAACTTCGCAGGGGCGTTCCCAGCCGGCGCTCAGCAGGCGAGCCCCCGCCCATGCCCGGATGCTGGCGGCGGCCTCCTAAACGCAAACTGGCTTCCATAGACCTGCGCCTTTCGCCCGCAAACTTAGAGAGAAAACATTGAACCCAACCTGATCGGAGACCCGACTAACTGACGCCGTTGGCCGACAGCTGAGGGGTCTCCCGGAGACTTCGCGGGTGCAGGTGCGCGTCTAGGAAACATCACACCGACAAACAGGGGAAGAATCATGCAATCAAGAAAGAGTGTTGGAGGCGTGCTACGCCATGGCGCCGTCGCGGTGGGATTGTGTCTCTTGGTTGCTGCCGCGGCTGCGGCGGGGCCGGAGGAACGGCCGTTTGTTCCGCGTCTGATCAATTCCTCCACGATTCCTTCCAACGGAGACGTCAATCCCTACGGGGTCGCTTTCGTGCCGGAGGGCTTTCCCGCCGGCGGCGCCCTCGCACCCGGAGATGTCCTCGTCAGTAATTTCAACAACGGGAACAACCTGCAGGGTATGGGAACGACCATCATCCAACTCACACCGACCGGCGCCCTGGCCCCACCCGGCAATGCAACAGCCTTTTTCACCAGCCGGCTTCCCGGACTGAGCACGGCACTCGGTGTGCTGCGCGGCGGCTTCGTCATCGTGGGCAACGTTCCCACAACCGACGGCAGCTTCGCCACCATCGGCCAGGGCTCGCTGCAAGTGATCGATCGCAACGGTAAGTGGCTGCAAACCTGGACCGATCCGGTCTTTCTCGATGGCCCCTGGGATCTCGCCCTCGACGACGACGGCCCGATGTCTCATATTTTTGTTTCCAACGTGTTGAACGGCACGGTAGCGCGCCTGGACGTGTCCGTAAGCGCCAAGGGCGTGACTTTGCTTAAAAAGACAACGATCGCCACCGGCTACACTCACGTGCCGAACGCGGCGGCGCTCGTGCTGGGTCCGACCGGCCTAGCCTTCGATGAAGCCAGCGGCGCGCTCTACGTCGCCTCCACCGCCGATAACGCCATCTACAAAATCCGGCAAGCCAGCTCGAGTACCAAGCCCGTCACGAAGGGCGAGCTAGTGTTTTCCGACGCCCACCTGCGCGGCCCTCTGGCCCTGCGGTTCGCGCCCAACGGCGATCTACTGACCGCCAACGGGGATGCCGTCAACGCCGATCCCGAGCACCCGAGCGAGATCGTGGAATTCACCCGGTACGGCGAATTCGTTCACGAGTATGACGTCGATGCCAGCCAGGGAGGCGCCTTCGGACTCGATACTATTACCTCGGGAAACGCCAGGAAATTCAACTATGCCGCGAAGTTCAACTATGCTGCCATTGATGACGTGACCAACAGTCTCTCGGTATACGATTTGCCCGTGAGGTGACAGGACGCCCCACCATTCACTGCCGCCGGCGTTGCGCCGGCGGCTCATAGCGAGCGGCGGATGGAGACTCCTCCGCCCCGGCCGTTCCACATGGGGTTCTGCGGAACATCGCCTCCCCCATTGGATACGTGTGCGTACTCGTAATGAGCTTCGAGAGCGAGTCGCTTTGTGATTTGATATTGCACGCCACCTCCGGCGCGCAGGAACGCGTTGAGTCCCGTGCCGCCCGGTGGGAAGTCGCTGCTACCGGGTGTATAGAGAATCTCGACCGAGCCTTCGATAAAAATTCGCATACGCCGGACCGCCAACGGATATAGCCTGGAGCCGATCCCGAATGTTGCACCGGAAGTGGTGCCGCTGGAGTCCTCCAGATAGGGCGCGTCAAGACGTGCACCTTGAGCGTGGAAGGCGCCTAGTCGACCTTGTAACTCCAACATATTTCCCAGCCGCCACACGCGAGCGAGGTCGAGGGCCTCCACATTGATGGCGTTGTAATCCTGCGAGGAGGTGTAATACGAGACACTCAGCCAGTTGGCCGTCTGGGTCAGCGGAAACCACCGGGCGATCAGACCGGGAGGAGCGGAGGCGGGTTGCGATTGCGATTGCTGCACATCAGTCTGTTCGCTCCAGGCGACTACGGGTCGCGCCGCGCAGACAAGAAGTACACTCGACAGAAGCTCGCGCCAACGCGTCGGACGAGCGCATGAATTCTCCAGATTTCTCACGACGCTCCTCAAAGGCATAAGAGCGCGCGATGATACTGGCTTCGGCGGATAACGCCCCAGTCGGGCCACTCATTCCTGCGCCGTTCCCGCCTGAACAGCCGCTGCATCAGGGCTGATCGGTTCGCGACGCGATAGACCAAAGGCCCATTGCTCCGCCCTAGCCCATTCACTTCGACCGGACGGGCCCGAACACCGCTTACTGCACCAGGCTGGCCATTCGCCGCATGTACGAGCCCGAGATAATGTCCTGGCGTACAGTGGCGACAATGCCCGAGACAAAAACTGGCGAGCGCTCCACCCGTTGGCGCTGGGTCACCGCGATCTGGGTCGCGTGCGGGCTAGTCGACGCAAGTCAAACGGTACTCTTCATGCATGCGGTAGGTAAGCACGCGTGGTTGCCAATTTTCGGAACCGAGCTGGCGTCCTGGCTGCCATGGGCGCTCGCTACTCCACTCGTCATTGACCTCGCACGGCGCCATGCAATACATCGCGGCACGACGATACCGACGGTCGCCGTACACCTCGCAGCTTTAGTCACTGTTAGTCTGGCGGCCGAGGCATGGTTTGCAGTGCTCCAAATGCTCTTCAACCCGTGGGACTATCCACAGCAACCCACATTTGCAGGCGCATGGCGCACGTCACTCCCCTACCAGGTCTTGACGTTCCTGATCGTGTACGCGCTGATATTGACCGCTATCTACGTAGTGGACTCACGCGAGAGCATGGCCCGTCAGATAACCGAGACCGCACGACTCAATGAGGAACTCTCCAAGGCACAGCTCGCGGCGCTGCGCCGGCAGATGGAGCCGCACTTTATGTTCAACACGCTGCATTCCATTGCTGGCCTGGTACGTGACCACAGGAACGACACCGCCGTGAGTATGATCGTCGGGCTCGGTGAGTTTCTACGCCGCACCCTGGAAGACTCCAACCGATCGCAGGTGACGCTGGCGGAGGAAGTTGAGTATCTGCAGCGATACCTCGACATTCAGAAGGTTCGCTTTGAAGAACGTCTGCAGGTCAGCGTGGAAATTCCGCCAGAACTTCTGCGCGCGCAGGTTCCCAATCTGCTGCTGCAGCCCCTGGTCGAAAACGCCATCAAGCACGGCATTGCCAACCGCGTCGCCGGCGGAACCGTCCGCGTTGCAGGAGCGTGCTACAACGGCACCCTTCGCCTGAGTGTCTACAATGACGGCCCAACCTTCCCTCCAGATTGGCAAGCAACGAACACTGGCGTCGGCATTGGCAATCTGCGCACACGATTGCAAATCCTGCACGGCGACAAATCCGAGTTACAACTGAGGCGCGCGGATGCCGGCGGAGTGGAGGTCGTAGTGACCCTGCCTCTCAGGGAGGCGTGAATGGCCCCCCTCGAGAAGCGACCGGTACCCATACAGGCCCTGGTGGTTGACGATGAGACACTGGCACGACGCAACCTGACCGTACTCCTGCGCCGTGATCCGGATATTGGCTCCGTCGCGGAATGCGGCTCCGGGTTGGAGGCTGTCGAGGAAATCAGAAAGTCGAAGCCTGACCTCGTGTTTCTGGACGTGCAAATGCCCGAATGCGGAGGCTTCGACGTGCTCGAGCTGTTGGGCAGCGATCTTCCGCCGATCATCATCTTTGTGACGGCCTACGACGAGTATGCGTTGCGCGCCTTCGAGGCGGGAGCGCTCGATTACTTGTTGAAGCCGTTCGACGACGCGCGGTTCGGTCGTGCCTTAAATCGTGCCAAGGATAAGCTCGCGCACTACACACCGCGGCAACCGCAACCAGCGGAGCGACTCGTAGTCAAAACTCCGGGTCAGATGCTGTTCTTGAACGTCGCCGATATCGACTGGATCGAGGCCGCTGGCTACTACGTCTGCCTCCATGTGGGGAATGACACACACGTGATGCGTCGGACTCTGTTGGAACTCGAACGAGATCTGGGTGACGAGAAGTTCATCCGCATTCACCGCTCGATCATTGTGAACCTCGAGCGCATTCGCGGGCTGGAACTCCGGAGCGAAGGCGAATACGAGGTTGTGTTGAACTCCACAGTTCGATTGCGGTTGAGCCGACGCTTTCGGAAGCGGCTTCAGGATCGCCTGAGTGCAGTGTCGGGACGCGATTAGTGCGGCGGTAGATCTCATTCCGCATAGAGTACATTCGCCGGCTTTAAAGTTGCCGCGCGCATCGCCTGGAGCGCGACGGACGCCCAGGCGACGCCGACGGTGATGACGAGGCTCAGGACGAAAGGCCAGATCGTGATCTCGCTTCGCTGCGTGAACTTTTCAATGTACTGGCGCCCGACGAGCCAGGCGAAGGGCCACGCGACCAGGTTCGCAATCAACACAGGCTTGGCGAAGTCAATAAGCAACATGGTGACGACGCTGCCCACGGTAGCACCCAAGGTCTTGCGGATGCCTATCTCCCGGCGGCGCCGGGTAGTGACGTGAATGGCGAGCCCGCACAGACCCATTACCGCAATCAGGAACGCGAATACCGAAAGGCCATTCAGCGTCGAATTGATCCTCGAATAACTCCGGTACGCGTCGTCGAATAGCGCATCCATGAACGCGCGCCGGATCTGCGCCTTTGGAGCAAGTCCATCCCAGGCGCTGTCGATGTACTTCACCGCTTCGAGTACGTGCTCCCTCGAGATACGAATTATCGGTACGCCGGCCAGCGACGGCCACAGCCCGTAGATGTCTGCCGCGGTGTTAGGGCCCATGAGACGTGGATAGCCGCTCTCAACCACTCCGACAATACGAAGCCGCAGCGCCCACGGGCCTAACGTGGTGTAGGTGACCTTGTCTATCGCCTCGCTCGGATCGTGCCACCCTAGTGCCGCAGCCAACGCCCGGTCGATGACGACCTTCTCGTCCTGCCCCGACGACAACTTGTCGAACGGAATGAAGTCGTCTCCGTGCTCCTGATCGAGCAGCCGACCCGCCAGGAGCTTCAGCCCCATCGCATCGAAGAAGTGATGGCCGATTGGATTGAAAATCGTATCTTGGCGAACCGCACCCGCCTCGGCACCGCGGGCCAGCGCCCAGTGAGCGCCACCGTCCTGCCACGGCGGTGCGGCCACGGAACTGACAGCCTCGATATTCGGGTTCCGCAGCAGTTCCTCTCTCAGCGTGTCGAATGAGATCCCCAGTTCGCCGAGGTTGTTTCCGAGGACGACGACGGAATTGCGACCGACCTGCAACCCCCGCTCCTGGATCATCCGATTCTGCTGGGCCATAACGAGGGCGACCACGAGCAGGAAGCTTGCAGCGGCAAACTGCACGCCGACGAGAATGGTCGGCACGAACCGCGGCCCCCCTTTCACGTTGCCCGACCTCAACGCATCCGCCGGCCGCACACGCGAGAGGGCGAGAGCGGGATACACCCCTCCCATGAAGCTGATGGTGGCGACGAGCCCCGCCACCATCAGCCACAACTGCGGTCTCAGCAAAGAGGCGAACGTCAAGTTCATCTGGAGCGCGCGGTTCACGGGCTCGATGACGAGCACGGCCAGCACCACGACAAGAGCCACTGCGGTAACGCCCAACAATCCTACCTCGACGAGACACTGACGCATCAAATGCAGCCGCGTCGCACCGAGCACCTTCCGCACTCCGAGCTCCTTCGCCCGTGTGGTCGCAATCGCTACGGCGAGGTTCGCATAGTTGATACATGCAATGGCGAGGATCAGCGCGTCGAGCGCGAAGATCATGGTCGTCACCGATATGGCGCTGCTGCCATACAAAGCCTCGTCAAGCGCTAGGGATATATGGGAGACCGGCACCGCACCCAACACCGAGGTGATCTGCGCACCGGGTCCGTTTGCGCGTCGCTGGGCGAACGCCGGGAGTTGTTCCAGGAACTCCCGGGGCGTGAAGGTTCCGTCCGTCGGAAACAGCACGTAAGTGCGAAACCACGAACCGCCCCAGTCCTGGGCATCCGGGTCCATCACCACGCCGATGCCAGCTGTCGTTTTCATCTCGTTGACCAACTGCATGGGCACGAGGATGTCGAAGGCAACCGGGCTCCCACTGCCCTCAGCCATATGTGAGGGCTGCGGCACGGCCGCTATCACGGCGGTGACGGTGACCTCGACATGGTTCTGTAGCAGTATTCGTCGTCCCAGCGCATGCCCCTTGCCGAAGAGTCGCTCCGCGGTACGCTCGGTGATGAGCGCGCTGTGCACGGAAGTGACGGCCGATGCTGGCTCGCCGGCCTTGAAATCGAAATCAAATATCTTGAGAAACTCGGGATCGATGGCCACGGTTTTCACGTCTGCCTTGCGCTCATCCGTAGCTGCGCTCTCAGTGCCGAGAGGAAGCGCGCGGGCTACGGCCTCGAGCCCGGGGAAATCCACTCGCAGGTATGCCGCCGCAGGCGCTGCGGCTGATGGATAGGCCGGGATCAGCTTGCTACCATTCCTCCAGAGCTCCTGCGTTAGAACATACGTACGCGACGCCTTGGGGAAATGCATTTCGCTCCGGACGAGTGAATCGATATACAGATAGCTCGCGACGAAGCAGACGACTGCCAGCACGAGCCCCAGCAGATTCACACCAGCCGTGACCCTGAAACGCCAGAAGCTCCGCAAGGCCTGCGTGATGTAATGCTTAAGCATGGCTCGCCGTCCCGGCCGGCAATTCCGCTTTCGGCTGGACACCCGGCAGCACCTTGCCGTCCAGCATGTTGATGATGCGATGAGCGCGCGCTGCATGTTCATGCGAGTGCGTCACCATCAGAATCGTGGCGCCCTGCTCATTGAGGGTATCCAGCATTCCGAGCACCTCCTCGCCATTCTTCGTGTCGAGGTTGCCCGTCGGCTCGTCCGCGAGAATCAACTTCGGATCGCACACCACCGCACGAGCCACCGCGACTCGTTGTTGCTGGCCGCCCGAAAGCTGCGCGGGCTTGTGCTTCTCGCGCGGCCGCAGATCCACCAGCTCCAGCACCTCGCGCACGCGAGCTTTTCGCTGCGCACGCGGCACATTTTGATAGAGCAATGGCAGCTCGACGTTCTCAAACACGGTGAGATCGTCGATCAGATTGAAACTCTGAAACACGAAGCCGAGATGTCGCCGGCGTATCTCCACGAGGCGGGATTCCGGATAAGGCGCCACATCTTCGCCGCGGAAGAGGTACTGCCCTTCCGTGGGCGTATCGATCATGCCCACGATGTTCAGCAGCGTGGACTTCCCACAACCGGAAGGCCCCATCACCGCAACGAACTCGCCCTTGTCGATCTGCAGGCTGACGTTTGCGAGTGCCGCCGTCTCCACATTATCCGCGCGATAGAGTTTGCGAATTCCCTTGAGCGTGATCACCGTGGTTCTCCCGTTGAAATCAGTTTTTCTCAGGCTCGATCTCGATGCGGTCGAATTTGCGCAACTGTTCGTACCCGGATGATAGGATGCGCTCGCCTGCCACGAGGCCGGAGAGCACTTCGATCTGCTCCGGATTGCGGCGGCCGAAGCGTGCCGGACGACGCTGCGCTACGTTGCCCGACGGGGGTAACACAAACACCCAATTGCCGCCTGTCTCTTCGAAGAACGGCCCGTTGGCGGTCACCAGCCCCTGGGTGGAGGCGCCAATTTCGAGCCGCACCTCCATGGACTGTCCGCGGCGCAGGCCTTCCGGGGCCGCCGCCTCGGTAAAGTAAAGGTCCACCTTGAACTGGCGGTTGGTCACCTGCCGATAGACTTTCGCGACCTCCAGCTTCCAGGTCTTGCCATTGGATTCAGCCGTCGCGGGCTGCCCGGGGTTCACACGCCCGAGATAGAACTCGTCGACTCCCGCTTCGAGCTTGTAGGCTGTTGAATCGTCGATCTGCCCAATACGCTGCCCGGCGGCCTTGGCCGCGCCGAGGTCCGCGTCGAGCGCGGTGAGCTGCCCGCTGATCGGCGCCTTGACGGACAGGCTCTGCAGCGTTTCGCTCGCCATGTCGAGATTCTCGTGCGTCGTCTTGATCGAGTTGCGCAGTTGCGTGACCTGCTCATTGCGGAACTTCTCATCGATATCGCGCGCCTCGAGCGCCGCCGCCTGCAGTTTACGGGCGCGCGAGAGATCGATGGAAATCTCATCGACCTCCTCCTTCGCGATCATTCCGGTCGCGCGAAGCGCCTCGCGCCGCTGCTGGCGCTGGGTTAAATGCTCTATTTGGGCGCTGCTGTCGATCAGATCCCGTTGGTGCGTGACACGCGCCTGCTCGAACGACAGGATCGTCTGGTTGAGACGGTCGAGCTGCTCCATGAGCTGCGCCTGGCGTCCGAGCATTTCGAGTTGCAGGTTGGTGTTCTTCAGCTTCACCAGAACCTGACCCCGAGTGACCAATGCACCCTCTTCCACCAGAACCTCGGCAATCTGCCCACCCTCCACGGCATCCAGATAGGCCGTCGTTCGCGGTGCCACGACGGCAGTGGCGGGCACATACTCAGTGAATACCCCCCGTCTCACCGGTGCAATGACAACACTGGCTTCGCGCACGGTCACAGATCTGGTGAGGAAGTAGTGCGAGTAAAGCGCGACCGAAGCGACCAGCAGCAGCGCGGCGCCGCTGCCAAGAAGCAACCAGCGGCGACGACGCGGCTTCGTGTCCACCCGCTGGTCCATCGGACCGAACGTCTGGTCGCGGTCCGCCATGAGGCGCGGGCGGGGGACGACGCGTGGGGCAGGCTCGGGCATGGCACCGTATTACGTATATAGTACAGTAACTCAATTACTACATTGGAAGATAGCCCGAGTCAAGCTACTCTAGGGCCATCGTCGAACGATCGGCGCGGAGACTCCTGTGAAAAAGCGTCCACACAAATGGAAGAACGAGCAGCCCATCTACAAGCAGCTCATGGACGAGATCATTGCCGGCGTTCTCGATCGCAGCTATCCCGAGGGTCAGATGTTGCCGTCGGTCCGCGGGCTTGCTGAGCTCTACGATGTGAATCCGCTCACCGCCGCAAAGGCCTATCGCGAGTTGCAACGGGAGGGACTCATCGAGACGGTTCGCGGTGAAGGTCTCATCGTGAAGGGAGGCGTGTATGCGGCCTTGATGAAGCGGGAACGCAGCAGGTTCCTGAAAGAGGAATGGCCGCACCTGCGCGCCCGCCTCGCCCGCCTGGAGTTGGACGTGAAAGCTCTCTTCGCAGCCGCCTCGGACTAAACGCAGCCAGCCGCGTGATCCGCTTTCCGGCCATTTCCGGCTTCCTCACCTTAGAAACGGAACAGGAGCAATTCGGATGAGCACACCCCCAACGTCCCCCGCATCTCAGCGGCCGAAATCAGCCACCCCGTGGCTTTCAGATGAGTTACTGGCGCGCTGCGCGGCGCGCGCCCCCGGCTACGATCACGAGCACCGCTTCTTCACCGAGGACTTTGCAGAGCTGCGTGACGCGGGTTACCTGCGGATCGCCGTTCCCGAAGAGCTGGGCGGCCAGGGGATGTCACTCGCCCAAGTGGTCCGTGAGCAGCGGCACCTGGGTTACCACGCAGCGCCGACCGCCCTTGCGATCAACATGCACCTGTATTGGACGGGTATCGCTGCAGATCTTTGGCGCTCGGGTGACACCTCGCTCGAATGGCTTCTCCAGGAGGCTCGACGAGGTGCGATATTCGCCGCGGGCCACGGGGAAAGCGGCAACGACATCCCGGTGCTCCTCTCCACCACAAAGGCCGAACGCGTCGCCGGCGGGTATCGATTCACGGGACGAAAGTCCTTCGGAAGTCTGGCGCCTGTGTGGACCTACCTCGGCATTCACGGCATGGACGCCAGCGATCCTTCCGCACCAAAGATTGTGCATGCGTTCATGCCACGGAGTTCCGAGGGCTATCGAATCGAGGAGACGTGGGATGTGCTCGGCATGCGCGCCACCTGCAGTGAGGACACGATTCTGGAGGGTGTCTTCGTGCCGGATCGCTACGTGTCGCGCATTGTGCCGGCCGGCGCCGCGGGCCTCGATCGTTTCGTACTCGCGGTCTTCGCCTGGGCCCTACTCGGCTTTGGCAACATCTATTGCGGCCTCGCGCGCCGCGCGCTGGACCTCACGCTCGAGGCGGCGAAATCGCGACGCTCCCTCGCCTTGTCGCGGCCGATGGCATATCACCCCGAGGTACAGCACTGCGTGGCCGAGATGGGCCTGGCGCTCGAAGCCATCGAACCGCATCTCGACAGGATCGCCGCGGACTGGTCTGAGGGCGTCGACCACGGAGCACACTGGCCGGCAAAAATTCTGGCCGCGAAGTACCACGCGGTAGAGAGTTCGTGGCGCGTCGTCGATCTTGCACTCGAAGTGAGCGGCGGATTTGGAATCTTCCGGCGAAGCGGCCTCGAACGAATTTTTCGCGACGCACGCCTGGGCCGCTTCCACCCTGCCAATTCCATGCTGACACACGAGCTCGTCGCCAAGACACTTCTCGGCATCAGTCCGGATGAAATGCCGAGATGGGGTTGAACCAACCTACGCGAACATCGCGGGGCTGATCTCGAGAGCGACCAGGGAAACGCGGTCGACGGGCACCCCGGCGCGCCGCGCGTGCTCGTAAATAGCCTCCGGGCTCGGCGCGTCATACTCGCAGTAGATCTTGCCTTCAAGGTCGGAAACATAGCTGCGTATCCAGCGCACCTCCGGCATATTTGCGAGAACCGCGATAGAGCGCCGAGCGGTCGCTTCGAGATCCTCTCGCGAGAGCGCCGGGACCGTCCGTTCAATAATGTATCGTGGCATTGTCTACTCCAACAGGGTTCGAACTTGCTCGAGGCGCTGACGCATGCGTTGTTCGCCAGGCAGATCCGCGAGATGACGACGAAGCTCTAGCGACTGTCCGAAGCACTCGACAGCAGCCGCGAACCGCCGGCCCGTAACGTGCACATCGCCGAGCGCTGCAAGCGAGTGAGCCTCCAGGAGCCGCTCACCAGTCTGGCGGTTGAGAAGAACGCTCTCTTCGAGCGCCGTTCGGGCTTCATCGTGACGATTGAGGCGCGCTAACGTAACAGCGAGGCTGTTCAACGCGAGACCCTCGTGGACGCGATCGCCGATGCGCCTGAGTAGCGCGAGCGCAATCTCATAGTGTCGAAGCGCCCGCATATAGTTACAACTTTCCCACTCCAGGATGCCGAGCGTGTTCCGCAGGGCTGCCTCCCGACGCTCATCTCCCAATGTGGACGCAAGAGCGAGCGCGGCCTCCGCTCGCGGGATGACTTCACTTGGAGCTGCCGAGCGTGCGCGCGCACTCCGCGCGATACCCTCGAGCGCATCGAGTTCGCCGCGTGCATCACCAAGTTGCGCACACAGCGCGCGCACTTTTTCCCAGGCCCCCTCCGCCTCTGAAATGTCGGCCGAACGCTCGAGAACGGTAGCGAGCCGCGTGCACATGTCTGCCTCTCCGGCTCGATCCTCCAGCCGCGAAAAGAGTGTCGCGGCTTCCTCAAAGCACGGTCGAGCCTCGGAATGTCGTCCAAGACCGAACAGCACTTCTCCGAAGGCGCGCAGCGATTGCACCAGTCCATCGGCATGATGCGTCCGCCTGGAAAGTGCAACGGCCTCCTCATACGTCCGCAGCGACTCCGGAATACGGTCCTGCTGCAAAAAGATGTGTGCAATCGCCATGAGATGAAACGAGCGTTGGATTGGCAGCAGATGCGTGCGCGAAATATCGTTGGCCCGTTGCAGGAGTTCCAGCGCGCGACCCAGATCTCCCAGCGTCCGATGCACGTTCGCGAGATTCTGCAGGCTGTACACCAGCGTGGTGGGATCCTCCGCGAGTGCCGGTATGGCAAGCGCCTCTTCCAAACTCACCATGGCGCGGGAATATTCCCCCATATTCTTCAGAATGACGCCGAGATTGGCGAGGTCGCCAGCGACGGCAAACTCGTCGTGGCGTTCGCGATCGATGGCCAACGCACTTTCCGTGATCGCGAGGGCTTCCGCGTGCCGCCCTTCATGCCATCGCAGTAATCCAAGGCTGCGCAGCGCATGACGCTCGAGCTTTACGTCACCGCGTTCCCGGCAGATTCGCAGTGCCGTGCTCAACATACGATCGGCCGCATCGAAGCGCTTGAGTAGCGTCGAGAGATTTCCCTGCCGCAGATACGCCTGCGCCAGGCGTTCCGACGCGCCTCGCGGCGCAAGCAGTGAAATCAACTCGTCGACAATAAGTTGCTGCCGACCCCGTTGCCCCAATGTTTCGCACTGTCGCTCTTGCTGTAGTAAAACGTCTGTAAGCAGGTCGAGTCGTTCTTCGCCTTCAGGCAGACGTAACACCCATTGCCGCACGTGATCGAGTGTGGCGAGCGCGTCCGTAAACTGACCGAGTGCGTTCGCGCGGAGTGCAGCACGCCGGCCATGGTGGACGGCCCGCGCCCATGTTTCCGCCAGCGCGAAATGGTGCGCGAGAAGGGCAGCCTGATCGTCGCTGCGGCCGCCGGGTGCCCGTTCGATGGCACAGCCTATAATATGGTGAAGTGAGCGCCGCTGGTGACTGAGCAAACTGTCGTAAGTAACCTCCTGCGTCAGTACGTGTTTGAATCGATAGCCGCGCTCCAGCGCAAGCCCGCACTGTTGAATGAGGCCTGCTGCGTTGAGTTGGTCGATGGCACGCTCCGGACTGCGCTCCGCACCGAGCACCTCGATCAGCACATCGTTGCTGAACTCCCTGCCGATGACAGAAGCGATGCGTAACACCTCGAGCGCGTCCGGGTCGAGGCTGTCCAGCCGAGTGCGAATGACCGCCTGTACGGTATCGGGTAGACGCAGCGTGTCGGCCTCCTGCGCCGGAACGGCCTCGCCATCGCGCTCCGCCACGGCACCCTGCTCGAGTAACGCATGACAGACTTCCTCCAGAAAAAAAGGATTGCCGCCGGTGCGCTCATAAACACGGCGCGCGAGCTCGTTCGAGACCCGCCGCACCTGTAACACACCCCTTACAATGGCAACAGAGTCGTCGAAGTCGAGCGGCCCGACATGCAATTGCACCCCACCATAGGCTGAATCGTCGCGATCCTGCGTATCGGGACGGGTGGTGACAATGACCAGAAGAGAGAGTTTCGCGATGACTTCCGCCAACCGCCGCAAGGTTTCCCGTGAACCGGAATCGCTCCAATGCCAGTCTTCCAACAGGAACACCGTCAGCGACTGCCGGCCGAACGCCGTAAGGAATGCCGCGAGCGCTTCTGGCACAGCGGCTTGCAAGTGGTCACCTCGCAGCTGCCGCTGCAACGCACTTGCATTGCCCGGGATCGACAACACGTTGAGATAAAGCGGCACGAATAGCTGGAGTGAAGGGTCCACAGTACAGATGCGCGCGACGACCTCGTCCGCTGTGAAACCGTGGGCGTCGTGCCTCGGAAGACCGAGAGCCGATCGCAGAATCTCTGCAAAGGGCAGATAGGGCGCACCACCCTCGTATGAGCTGCATCGGGCTTCCAGAATACGCACCTTGGTTGCATCGATGCGCGTACGGAATTCATGCAACAACCGGCTTTTACCGACTCCTGCCTCACCCGCGACGAGAACCATTTGCCCCTGGCCTGATCGAGCGTGCGAGAGATGGTCCTCCAACATCCCAAGCTCGGCACGACGGCCGGAGTACGGCGTCAACCCCTCACGCTCGGCAGCCTCGAGCCGCGTCTGCAATCCCGACTCGCCGATTACACGGTGTGGTGTGATCGGCCCCGACTCGGTGTGAGAGGCGAAGGATTGATGAGGAATCGTGCGCACGAACGGTGCAACGAGGCGCTGACATTCCGGGCTCAGCAAAATCGTATCGCGGGCGGCGGCTGCGGCGAGCCTGCCGGCAAGCTGGACTGCGGCTCCGGTGATTCCATAGTGACGGGGCCCGTCATGCAACTTGCGGGCGACGACCAGTCCGGCATGCACGCCGGACTGGAGCTGGAGCGGCAACGACAGCTCCTTGGCAAGTCCCACACTGATCTCGCGAGTTCGGGCGTGTAGCTCTACCGCCGCACGCACCGCACGAAGATCGTCGTCCTCGTGCCCGATCGGAACGCCGAACAGGCAAACGATCTCCTCACCGAACGCATGGTTCACGAGGCCGCCATGCCTGTGCGCCACATCCAACGCGACCGCACGGATCCGGCGCATGAATTCTTCCAGCTGCGGAGGCGCGAGCTGTTCGACCAGCGACGCATAGTCCGGCAGCAGCGACACCAACACCGCTGCGCGACGGCGCTCACCCCCGGAGGTGAGTTGGCTGTCATCAGCGACCGACACGGGTTCCCTGGGCTCGGTTCGAGAGACCGCATACCCTCGGATGCGCTCACCGCAAGCCGCAAGCTCCGCAGCCATTTCAGCCATAGACGCATATCGCTGCCCAGGCGCTTTTGCGAGCGCTTTACGCAGCACAGCGTCGAGCGCATCCGGTAAACTCGTGCGCAAATCACGGGCCGGAAAAGGCTCCACTTCGAGTACCGCGTGCCTCAGCGCCAGCGTGTTGTCACCAGAAAAAGGCCGTGCCCCCGCAATCATTTCGTACAGCACGACGGCCAGTGACCAGACATCGGTGCGAAAATCCACGGGATCGCCCCGGGCCTGCTCAGGGCTCATATACGCCACCGTACCGACCGCGGCTCCCTCATCCAACGCGGAGTCCGAATCCACGACCCGCGCGACCCCAAAGTCGAGAATCTTCACTGTGCCGTCGCAGAGCAGCATGATGTTCGAAGGCTTCACGTCACGGTGAATGACACCGTGCTCGTGCGCCTTGGCGAGTCCGTTCGCGATCTGCTGCGCAATCGCGAGCGCCTCGTCAATGGAGAGCGCCCCGCGCGCGAGACGTACCTGCAACGTTTCGGCATCGTAAAGAGCCATCGCGATGAATGGCTGGCCGTCCGTTGTCGAGCCGATTTCGTGGATCGTGCAGATGTTGGGATGATCCAAAACAGCCGCTGCGCGAGCCTCGAGCAGAAAACGCTGCTTGGCATCGGGCTGCGCAGCAAGGTGCGATGGAAGAAACTTCAATGCGACATGCCGCCCGAGGCGCTCGTCGCGGGCCTTATGGACCAGCCCCATGGCGCCTGACCCTAACACTTCGAGTACCGTGTACTGCGCCACTCTGCGCCCCTGCCAGTCCATAGCGGCAACGTGTGCCCGTAACAGAGTGGGCGCACTGATCTTCCGGGCAAGCTGATCCAAAAGCCCCCCGCGCTCGTGACTGTCGAGCAGCGACTGCACTTCGCGGCGTAACACCTCATCTCCCGCACACTGCCGCTCAACAAGTTGGCTCCGGGTCTGTGCGTCACAGTCGAGCGCCGCACTGAAGACGTCCTGCACGCGCACCCATCTTTCCGCGGACATCACTGGAGCAAGATCGCTCACGTACAAAGTTCCCGATTGAGCCACGCGCGCGCCACCGCCCAATCACGCTTAACGGTTGCCGGGGAAGAGCCAAGCACGTCGGCTGTCTCCTCGACGCTCATACCTCCAAAGAAGCGACACTCGACAATGCGCGCATGCCGCTCGTTAATCGCCGCGAGGCGTTGAATGGCTTCGTCGAGCGCGATGAAATCCTCGGGCCGCTCGGTGACGGCCACGAGCGCATCGACTTCGAGTGGCTCGTGCGCACAACCGCCACCGCGCTTCTGACTACGACGTGCCACGGCGTAGTCGATAAGAACCCTGCGCATCGCTTGGGCGGCCAGGGCGAGAAAATGCGCGCGGCTCTGCCAACGTATACGTTCGAGCTTTGCCAGTTCAACCCAGGCTTCGTGTACGAGCGCAGTCGTACACAACGTATGACCGGAACGCTCACCTCGGAGCTGCCGCCCGGCAATCCTGCGCAACTCCGCATACACCAACGTAAACAGGTCATCCATAGGCCCCCCTCCTCCCATCTTACGGCGCCTTACTCCAGCGTCTCAATGTTCCCGGTGTATTTGCTCGGCGTATCGGGAAAATGAGCCGATTCGCCACTGTTTTCGGCTTCTTCAGAACATCGGGCATCTCGCCCGCCACAGGAAGGGGTCTACACCGTGAGCCTACTGGCAGCCTTATACGGCATCTGTGCCTATGCGATCTTTCTACCGACGTTTCTATACGCCATCGGGTTCATCGGCAACCTGGATGTGCCGAAGTCGATCGACTCTGGCCTAACTACAGCGCTGCCGGAAGCTATCGGGGTAAACCTCGCGCTGCTGGGAGTGTTCGCGATCCAACACAGCGTGATGGCGCGTCCCGGCTTCAAACGCCTTTGGACGCGGATCGTGCCACCTGCCATCGAGCGGAGCACCTACGTCCTGCTTGCGAGCCTCGTGCTGATCCTGCTTTTCTGGCAATGGCGGCCGATCCCGACGCCAATTTGGACCGTCACCGACCCACGCGTGGTACTGCCGCTCCAGGTCGCTTTCTGGCTGGGATGGCTCATCCTGTTGTTGAGCACGTTCCTGCTGAACCACTTCGAGCTCTTCGGGCTGCAGCAGGTATTCGCGAGAGCGGCAAAACGCGATCTACCGACGCCGGAATTTCGGACGCCGCTGTTCTATCGCTATGTGCGGCATCCGCTTTATCTCGGCTTTCTGATCTCTTTCTGGGCGACTCCCGTGATGAGCGCAGGTCACCTGTTGTTCTCCGCGGGGGCATCGGGATACATCCTGGTCGGCATCTGGTTCGAGGAGCGCGACCTGGTCGCGGTGTTCGGCGATCGCTATCGCCGCTATCGCGAACAGGTTGGCATGTTACTTCCGCTACGGCCCGGAAGACCCCGAACTCCTTGACCACCCGCCGTCCACCTCAATACTTCTATATATCAACCGCGCACAACTCCTGTGCTACAACTCTGTCAGGAAGGTCATACCATGAAAGTCAGACGATTCCCCGTACGATTTCCGTATCCGACGATTGCCCTCGCCCTCATGAGCGCTGGCCCTTTGTCCGCCCTGGCGCAAGATGCCCACTCGCACCTATCGGCATCCCAAACCAACGAACTGAGCGCGGACCAGAAGAGCAAGGCGAGCGCCCTGCTGAGGCAGGTCCGCGCAGCCACCGAGCGCTTCCAGAATGTGGAGGTGGCTGAGAGCTCGGGCTATGAGCTTCTGTTCGGCTGTGTGAGCGGCGACAGCGCGGGGGCAATGGGGCTCCACTACGTGAACCTGACCATCCTCAACAGTACGAACCAGTCAGGTGTGATGGAGGTCGACCACCCCCAGATCGTCATCTACGAGCCGACGGCAGACGGACGCCTGCGCCTGACCGGCGCCGACTACCTGGTTTACGCCGACGCCTGGGATAAGCTCCATCCCGGCGACCCACCGCAGCTCATGGGGCAGCTGTTTCATTTGTTCGACTCGCCCAATCGCTTCGGCTTGCCGGCGTTCTATACCCTGCACGCCTGGGCATGGAAGGACAATCCCAACGGCGCGTTCGTGAACTGGCACCCCAACGTTTCGTGCGAGCAATTCACAGGCAAGGACGACCCCGCTCCGCGGCGTTAGTTCGACCAGGAATGACAGCTTCTTCGATCCGCTCGCGGGATCGAAGAGGCTGCCTTGCGCTGCGCCCTTTTCGCTCCTTCCACGACGTTCCTGCCCAACCTTGGGGCACCGGCGGATAGCGTCCGAGTGTCCGACCAGCGTGCATTTCGCGCGCAACCTCGTGTTGCAGCAGGGGCAATGACTTTGTCTCACATGCAACAACGCAAACCCGGCGATTTGGTACGGACTTTGCAGCCATTTCGCAAGACAAAACGGGAGGGTCGTCGTGGCGGTCCAACACAACAACAACAAACCGGCGTCTATCCCGGTATCTCCGGTATCCGCGGCGCGGCTGTTCCGCAGGGCGGGTGGTCTCGCCGCGGCGGCCACCATCCTGGGGGGCACCCTGCCCTGCCTTTCCTGGGGCGCGGCGCCTGCCGATGCCACCTCCGCCGACACCGCGGGCGACACCGGACTTTCGGAAGTCACTGTTACCGCCGAGCGGCAGAAATCCACCATCCAGGACACTCCCGTCAGCGTCTCAGCGCTGACCGGCGAGCAGCTGAGCGCCGCCGGGCTCACGCGTGTGGAGGATATCGCGCACGAAGTTCCGGGGCTGTCCATGCGTACCGCTGGCCCGGGCCTCACCGAATACGAGGCGCGGGGCCTAGCCTCCAACGGCGGCGCGGCACCCACCGTCGGCTTCTATCTGGACGAAATACCACTGTCGCCACCTGCCTTGTCGCAGTCCGGCAAGGTCGTCATCGACCCTAACCTCTACGACATCGAGCGAGTCGAGATTCTGCGCGGCCCGCAAGGCACTTTGTATGGCTCCGGATCCATGGGCGGTACGGTCAAGGTGCTGACCAATCAACCCAAACTCGGCACGTTCGAAGGCTCGGCGCAGGCCACTGTCTCGGACACCGACGGGGGCGGCGGGAACTACGGCGGCAATCTCATGATCAACGTGCCGGTAGGCGATGTCCTCGCCGTGCGCTTTGTCCTGAGCGACCTGTATCGCAGCGGCTGGATCGATAACAGGACAGTCAGTCCTTTCCCCATCGATGTGGATCTGGCGACCGGTCACCGCGGTCCCGTGGAGACCACGCCAGTGACGCATGTATTTCACAACGCCAACGACGAGCGGCTGTCGAGTGGCCGCATCAGCATTTTGTACAAGCCGAGCGACGATTTCTCGGTCCTCGCCTTCGCCATGACCCAGAATCTGCGGATGGGCGGATACGACCTGCTGGACGGCAGTCCAACCAGTGCGACCCCCAGCCGGGTGTCCGACGCACACTACGAGGCGTTCCCCCTTCGCGAGATTGTGAAGGACGAAATCTCCCTCTTCGGCCTGACCATCAATGCCAACCTGGGGTTCGCGGACCTTACGAGCGCGACCTCCTACTGGGGACGGCTCGGCGTGCAGGCGCAGGATGCGTCGGAATCGATCTACGCCGCCAACGGAGGCAACACTCCGTTCGTGCCAGTTGCCTATTACGAGCGCGACCCGTCGCGCCAGCTCGGCCAGGAGCTGCGACTCACGTCGCACGATATCGGGGGTCTGCACTGGGTGGCGGGCGTCTTCTACAGCGACTTGCATTCGGTGTGGAACGAGATCGGCGCAAGTCCGCTGAATGCGACTCCGGCGATCCCCGACGGCTCGTACTTCACTTCCTGGAACCCTTACCACGTCACGCAGACCGCGTTGTTTGCCGATGGGTCGTACAAGATCGCCGAACAATGGAAGCTGTCCGCGGGAGTGCGCTGGTACGACTACAAGAGTGAGCAGGATGAATTCTCCTGGGGCTACGATGGCCCCAACCTGACGCCGCCGGCCGCCGCGCAGGTCACCAAGGCATCCGACCGAGGCTTCAATCCGCGGGTCAACCTGGCATACATACCCTCGCCCGACCTGACCACCTACGCCACGATCTCCAAGGGCTTCCGTCCGGGCGGTGCCAACCAGATCCTGCCGCCGCCCACTGAGCCGCCTTTCTGTCAGAACGGCGCGCTGCAATTCGGCCCGGACGCCGCGTGGAACTACGAGGTGGGCGAGAAGGCGAAGCTGTTCGGCAACTGGCTCACCATCAACAGCGACATCTACTACATCAAGTGGACGGGCGTACAGCAGGTGATCACACTGCCGTGCGGCTACCAGTACTACAACAACGCCGGGGATGGCCGCTCGTTCGGGCCGGAGCTCGAGGTGAACGCGAAGCTCTCGAACGAGTGGACGGCATCATTGAGCGCCGCCTGGACGGACGCCAAGATCACCCATCCGAACGCGTCCTACACCAGCTTCCTGACGAGTGTCGCGCTTTTACCGGATGGCGCCACCCATCCGTGCGCCTCGGCCAGCAATTGCACGGCGCCCATCATGAACGTGGTCAAGGACACTGCCAGCCTGTCACTGACCTACTCTACGACGCTGGCGAACGACTACCAGCTCACCGCCCGGGTCGCCGACCAGTTCGTCGGCCCTTCACAGGATGTGGCGTACTACTTCGGATATACGCTGCCGTCCTACAACCTCGTCAATGCGCGCGTGGGGGTTACGCATGGCAGTTGGTCGGCCGACCTGTTCGTCGACAACCTGACCAACAAGGTCGCGCTGATGACGGCCAACAACACCAGCTTTCAGTTCAACATCCCGGAGCTGGTGCGTTACTCGACCAATCAGCCGCGCACCGTCGGAACGCAGATAAACTACCATTTCTGAGGTGCCGGCCAACCCTCGACCCAAGCTCACCCGGCGGTAACGGCGCTGCTCTGGCCGACCGCCGGGCGCGAGCGGATGATCAAGGCGGAGCTGGCCAGCCACGCCAGCGCCACATACGGCCACAGGTTGTTCGGATATTCCGGGATCGGGTACAGGTTGCGATACAGTACCCACAACAACAGGACTGGGCCGCACAGGCACAGCATCGCCCACCAAGGTCGCCTGCCCCAGGTTTCCACCGCCTCCGCCGCGCCGACCCCGATGTAGATCAGGATGAGGGCGAGCACTCCGATAGTGCTAGTCGCGCTGTAGAAGCCCGCAGCGCCCGCGAACGGCGCCCACAGCACGAATGGCACGATGATCATGATCGCCGCCACCGAAACGGCTGCGCACGGCTGACGATGCACCGGATGCACCTCGCCGAGCGCGGGTGACAGTCCGGCACGGCCTAACGCAAACAGGATTCGGCCTGCGGCCGCGAGTCCGCCGATCACGCCGGAGAAACAACTCACGGCCGCCGCCAGATCGAGCGCAATCGCCAGCCGGGGCGAGGCGTAACGCAGCGCGAGGTCGTTGAGTGGCGTGCTGGCTTTGGCCAGATCGTGAATGCCGCGCGGCCCGAACCCCACCACCTCGCAATACGCGACGAACGCAAAGAACAGGCCGGAAAAAATGAGCGTGCCGAACAAGGCGATGGGAATGTTCCGGCGCGGCTGGTGTGTCTCCTCGCCGAGGCAGGCGGCGCCTTCGAATCCCGCGAAGCAGAGGAAGCTGAAGACCATTCCGAAGCCCAGTCCCGTCCAACCGCCGAACTCCGTCGAGGGTTTCCAGGTGCTCAGCACCTCCTCGCTGGAGGGATGGACCTGGCGGAGGATGTCGAAACACAGCACCGTGATGCCCACGATCGCCGCCGCTTCCAGGATCAACATCAACCGGCCCGCCACGCGCATATCGCGATAGGTGAGCCACCAGGCGATGAGCATGCTGGCGCAGCCGATGAATATCCATAACGGGCCGGTAGCGATGCCTGCAGTCTGCAGCACAGCGCAACCAAAGCTGCCCACCAGCGCGGCAAATCCGGTCGCAAACCCGACATAGGTCAGCAGCATCGTCCATCCTGCGGCGAAGCCTATTCGGTTGCCGAAGGTCTGGGCGATATAGGCATAAGCGGATCCCGCGTGGGCGACACGGCGGCTGAAGGCCATGAACGACAGGGCAATCAGTCCCATGGCGACCATCCCGATGGCGAAGGTGAGCGGCGCCGCGGGACCGGTTGCCTGCACCACCAGGGTGATGTTGAAAGCTGCCGTGACCGTCGGAGAAATCACCGACAGCGACAGGCCGAGGGCCTCAGGAAGACTCAGGCGCGAGACCAGACTTGCCATGGGTATCTCGACGAGCCGACGGTGTCCGAACCAACTTGCGGCTATCTCATCACATCATTGCGCGCCCGGTCCATGTCGATCGCTACCCTGCACTCATGTTGTGCGGGCCGCTCCATAATGGCGCGCGATCTCGTCGAGTAACTGCTGTGTCGTACGTTGCCGGCAATAGCCGCTGTTGTTACGTAGTGAGGATTCGTGCCGTTCCGCCGACAACGTCACGCACGCATCGGTCGGCACCGTGACCAGGTAACCCAAGTCGCAAGCATCGCGCACTGCCGAGTCGACGCACTGATCCGTCAAGCACCCGGCGATGATGAGGTAGCGGGTGCCGAGGTTGCGCAGCACGTAATCGATGTTGGTGGAGATGAAGACCGACGAAGAGGTCTTGGGGAAGACGATCTCGTCCGGGTCGGGCGTAAGCTCCTCTACCATGCGTGCATCCGGCGAGCCCTTCGGCACATTGAACCCGGAGATCTTGTAGTCGAGCGATCGGTCGCGTCCGTCGGACGTCAGGCTTTCGATGAGCGTATAGGTCACTTCAATCCGTGCGCGGCGGCACGCCTGCCGCAGTAACACCATGTTTGGAAGAGCGGTCTCCCTCAACGTCCGGAAGAAGTATCCGTAGCGCAGTTCCTTTTCGGCGGCACTCAGCTCAGCGTATTCGCCGCCGTCCCAAGTGCAGTTGTAGTTTTGCGCATCCACCACCAGGAGCGCGGTGTGGGCAGGCTCGATCTCGACCTCTCGGCTGAGTAGCTGATTCATGAGTCCGTTCCACGGTGCAGGTCCAGGAAGGCCCGTTCGGCAGCGCGTAAAGCGGTGGCAATCCGTGTCGCCCACTCGCGTTGTCCCGCCTCCTCCAGAAGAAGATCCTGCCGGATCTCGATCTCCACGTGGGGTAGGTCGCGCGCTTCGCCGTGATTCGGGATCGAGTAGTCGGTTTCGTCGCTCACAAAATACGGTTGGTTGTCCGCGATATGGAGGTGGCTCTCGCGCCGGAGCATGTCCAGCAGCAAACCGGCGAAGCGGCGGTCGCGGTTGTAGAGCACGGCGGCGTGCATCTCGCGTCGGACGCCCTTGTATATGTCGGTCATGCTGTGCTGTGACACCAGGATCGTGGGGCGTCCCGCCGCTTTCCGCTTGTTGATGAGGGCTGCAATCCGGTCATGGTAGGGGTCGAAGATCGCGACCCGGCGGGCCAGCCGCTGCGCCTCGCTCAACTCGATGTTGCCCGGAATCTCGGTCGACTCGCTCATCGTCGGAATGGAGGTCGCCACCTTGGGGTCGCGATTGCAGTCGATCACCAGCCGCGAGTAGTTCTGCGCCACCATCGGGGCATCCAGAGCCTCCGACACGTGGCGGGCCACCGCCAGCGCGCCGATGTCCCACGCGATGTGCCTCTGCAACTCCGATTGGGGTACCCCGAGGTCAAACAAGCTTCGCGGGATGCGTGCGCTGGCATGGTCGACCACAATGACAAAGTTCGATCGTCCGTGGCTCCGCGCTTCGCTAAAAGCGGGCGGCTCGTCCGCGGCGATCAATGCCTCAAAAGACTTCTGCATAACGACGACAGACCTCACTTTCGCTCAGATCGCGCAGACACTGCGCTTCGGCGGTCTTGAACAACAGGTAGCCCGACAACAGTTCCGGCCCCAACCATTCCGCGGCGGCTTCGCTGCCTTCGAGCGCGCCCAGCGCCGCCTCGAGGCTGGTGGGCAGCGCCGCTGCGGTGTCCGCATCGATCGCGCGAGCGTGCCTGATTCCGTCCAGCCCGGCCTGAATCAACACAGCCAGCGCGAGATAGGGGTTGGCAGTCGCGTCCGCGACGCGATATTCCAAGTTGCATTGCTTCGCGTGTTGGGTCGGATCATCACCGAGAAGCGGCGCGATGCGCACTGCGGCGCCGCGGTCGAGAGGGCCGGCGTCGGCCTTCACCGGGGCCCAGCGATTCGGGCGCAGGCGGTAGTACGATGCGACCGATGCCGCCGTCACCGCGCATAGCGCGGGCATGTGATGCAGGATGCCCGCGATGAAGTGGGTTCCGAGAGCAGACACCCGCCACGGGCGGCTCGCGTCGTACAGCACCGGCTGGCCGTTGCGATCGAGGAAGCTGAAGTGGATATGAGTGCCGCTGCCGACGCCGTTTGGATCGTGGATCGGTGCGAAACTGACACGGTGGCCCAGGCGGAAAGCCACTGCTTGCGCAAGCTCGCGCGTGATCACCGCTTCGTCCGCGGCGCGCAAGCCCAGCACCGGCCCGGTGGTCACCTCGAACTGTTGTGGTCCATACTCTGCAAGAAAGGAGTCGGGAATGATCCCGGCCTCGCGCAGGGCTGACAGCAGCCGACCACCGAAAACACCCTGGCGCCGGTAGGCATCGAGCTCGTAGGGCTGCGGCGGATGTGCCGCGACCCCGCTATAGGTGAGCTCCTGCTCGAATGTCGCGAGCAACCGTAGACCGGTCTCGCGCTCGAGTCTGTCGAGCGCGCGCCGCAATACCTGGCGCGGACAGAACTCCCACGGCGCGCCTTCGAGAGTGCGCAGATCGCCGAGAAAGAAATACTCTACGGTGCCATCCTCGAAGGGCACAAATACCCGGGTGGTCGGATCGGGCATGAGGGCCACTTCGCCGCGCGTGCCGAACGGGGTTACGTGGATAGGACCAAACGAGGACAAGAATAGATTCGTCGGGGCCAGGCCGACGCCGCGCTGCAATCTCGACTGCAGATCCGCAGCGGGGAAGCTCTTGCCGCGAAAATGCGCGGAAAGATCGCTCGTGCCCACGAAAACAATCGGCTCGCGTTCCATCACTGCAGCGTAACATCATGAGTAGCGCTGAAACAGCGGCACGCGCCGCTAGGAGAAGTCCGATGACCGCAGGGTTACCGAGCAGGTCCACCATCGCCGTATGGGGCGGCGAAACCGATCACGAACCCTACGAGCGCGCCACCCAGGTACCGGTGGTTCACAGCGTATCTTTCGGTTACCAGGACGTAGACACGTGGCAGGCGGTCGCGCTCGGGCGCGAGCCTGGACATATCTACTCGCGCAACACCAACCCGACGGTGCGCGCGTTTGAAGAGAAGGTCCGCGACCTGGAAGCGGCAGAGGCGGCAACGAGCTTCTCCACCGGAATGGCCGCGATCAGCGGCACGTTGTTCGCGCTTTTGCGGCCGGGTGATCGGGTGGTCTCGATCCGCGACAGCTACGGCGGCACGAACAAACTGTTCACCGGGTTCCTACCGTCTTTCGGTATCGAGGCGCGCCTGTGCACCACAACCGACTTCGAGGAGATCGAAGCCGAGGTCGCACGAGGATGCAAGGTCCTATACCTGGAGACTCCGACCAATCCAACGGTCAAGATCGTGGATATCGAGCGATTGGCGCGTGCTGCCCATGCTGTGGGCGCTTTGGTGGTGGTGGATAACACGTTCGCCACTCCAATCAACCAGAACCCGCTCCAATTGGGTGCAGACCTGGTGCTTCACAGTGCAACCAAGTATCTCGGCGGACACGCGGATGCTCTTGGCGGCGCCGCGTGCGGCAGTGAGGCCTTGATCCGGACTCTCTACCATTTCCGTGAGATCAACGGTGCCTCGCTCGCGCCCATGGATGCTTATCATCTGCTGCGTGGAATGAAAACGCTGGCCTTGCGTGTTGAAAGACAGAACCAGAGTGCGTTGACCATCGCGCGTTGGTTGACGGAGCAGCGCGTCGTGGAGCGCGTCAACTACCCCGGTTTGGAAACCCACCTTCATCACGATGTGGCGAAGCGGCAGATGCGCGGCTTCGGCGGGATGCTCAGCTTCAGCGTTCGCGGCGGATTCGAGGCAATCAAACAGGTGCTGCCGCGGCTACGCTACGCACACCGGGCCGCCAACCTGGGATGTGTCGAAACGGTTGTCGGCCCGCCGGCCGTGACCAGCCATGTTGAATGTACGGCCGCGGAGCGCGCCGCCGCGGGCATACCGGAGGGTTTGATCCGTTACTCCACGGGCATCGAGGACGTCGCGGATCTCATCGCGGATCTCAGGAACGCACTCGCCGTTTTGCCCTAACTCGTTGATTCACCTGGACGCTCGAGTCGATTGCGCCGGCATATTGCACTTCGTAACTTGGTAGCGCTATCATAAATGGAACCTGAAGGGGCGCAGACCCCCCGGGGTTCTGGGGGAACGACGCAATAGAGCTTCCGAGTGATCCAATGGAGGGGGGATGTCATGCGAGAAATGTCTCGTGCGTGTGGCTATGTAGGTCTAATCGGCGCCTGTCTCGGCGCCGCGTCGGCGGTCCACGGTCAGCAAGCGCAGTCACCGGCAGACAACGGGCCGCGGCTCTCGAGCGCGGGGCCGAACGCCCCTGCGGATCTGCAGGAAGTTATCGTTACCGGATATCGCAAGAGCCTGACGGAGTCCACCGAGGCAAAGCGTGAAGCGGTCGGCTTCATCGACCAGGTGAACGCCGAAGACATCGGCAAATTCCCCGACACGAACATCGCCGAGTCCTTCAACCGCATCCCGGGTATCACGATCTCGCGCGACATCGACGGCGAGGGAACGGATATCTCGATTCGCGGCCTGGGCACGAACTTCACCAAGGTCTTGCTGAACGGTGCACCGGTCGCGGTCGCCTCCACAGGCACTACGGACTCCCAGAATACCAACCGCGAAGTGGACTTGGACCTGTTCCCGACCGAACTGTTCACCCAACTCACCGTCAAGAAGACTTCCTCGGCCGACATGATCGAAGGCGGCGCGGCCGGCACCGTTGACATGCGAAGCGCCCGCCCCTTCGACAACCCGGGTGCGCACCTGACGTACACCGCCACCGGTACGAAGAATCAAGGCGCTCCGAACGCGGGTGAGCGTGGCGCCGTCATTGCGAGCGACACGTGGGATAACGGCTTCGGCGCTCTCGTCGGCGTTGCAGCTGTGGCTAACAGAATCAACGTGACGGGGTTCGAGACGATCGGCTGGACGAACGCGAACCTGACCGCGGCGCAGTGCGGTGCGGGCAATACGTGCAACCAAACAGGCGGCGGGAACTGGACGATCCCCGCAACAGTGCCAGCCGGAGCCGGCAACGGACTGGTGACCGGCACACCGATCGACAATGCCTTCCTACTCGCCCACAACCCCGGGCTGACTACCCAGCAGATTGACAACGCGTTGCTTCCGCGGCTCGGTCGCAGCGCGGACGAGTTTGGCTCTCGTGACCGTGACAATGCGATCATCAGCCTGGAATACCGCCCCAACGACAATCTGCATATCTACCTGGACTCGATATACGGTCACAAGAAGAACAACGAGCAACGCGTCGACATGGACTGGGTCGTGCGCAATGGCGCAGCCATCCCCTTGAATATGACGGTCGACCGTGGCGACTGCAGCAACGGATGTGTCGCAACCGGGGGCACCTTCGCCAATTCGCAATTCTTCCTTGAGTACCGGCCGTACATCGAGACGGTAAACTTCTACGGCGTCAACCCGGGCCTGACATGGCAGATCGCGGATGCCTTCAAGATGGACGTGCAGGCGAACAAGACCAACAGCACCTTCCATCGCGAGGTGCCCTCGGTGGATGTCACCACGCCGCTCGGCTCCGGCCTGACCGTCAACTACGCCAACACCGGCGCCCTCCCGGTGATCCAGAGCAACGTCGACCTGAACAATCCGGTCAACTTCGGCTGGAACGCAGGTTCCCGCGTCAACATACAGGACGAGAAGCGCGATACGGGTACCAAGGGTATCCGGACGAATTTCACCTGGGGCAAGGGCAAGGATGTCAATCTGCAATTCGGCGCGTCGTACGACGATATCCTGCGGCAGATCAGGGGGTACGACAACAGCCAGGCGTGGCAGAACGCGGTCTGCGGAAACAACCCGAGCGTTTTCGTTCCGACACCGAACCTGCAGCCACCCTGCTCCGGCCAGGTGCAGCCGGGCATGCCGGGTTATCCCCCCTATCCGGCCTATCCCGGGTACGGAACGGGGTACACTGCGGGCCAGTCGACCGCGGTCACTTATCAAGGGTCCCTGGTCCCCACTGGCGCGGTCCCCTCTTACTTGAAGCCGGGTTCCGCGGGCTTTGCCGTCGTGAACTGGCCCGCGTTCGCGGGCGCTACGAACTACACTGGATTCCACAATTCCGAACCGACCAACACAGGTTCGAATACCGGCGCCAGCGCGGGCTTCGTCGAGGAAAAGGACACCGGCTTCTACGTCGAGCTCACAGGTAACACCCTACTGGGAGACAACCGCCTGCGCTATACAGGCGGAGTGCGCTACGTCCGGACTAACCAGACCATCGGCGGGTACGTCTCTATTCCAGACAACCGCAACCGTCCGAATCCGCCAACAGGAGAAAATCCCGCGGATGGCGGCCTATATCCCAACGTCCTGAACTTCGTCTACACACACAACACGTACCACAACGTGCTTCCCTCGGCCGAGTTTGCTTATAACGTATCCGACAACGCCATCGTCAGATTGGCGGGCTCGAGAACCATGACGCGGCCCGATCCGAGCGCGATGCTTCCCGGGCTGAGCTTTGGCACGCCCTCCGCGGACGTTGGGACGGTTGGCAACCCGGCTTTGAAGCCGTACCTGTCGGACAACTTCGATCTCGGGTTCGAGTACTACACCGGGCAGGAAGGCTATGTCGGTGCGGCGGTGTTCCGGAAGCGGGTCACCGGCTTCACCGCGAACGGCAACACCACCGTGCCCTTTAACGCCCTCGCTGTGTATGGCGTGACTTATGCGACGTTGTCTCCCACACAGCAGCAAGCGATCACGAGCCGCGGTGGTCCCGATGCCGCTACCGTTGTGTTGCAGGAGCAAGTCAATGCCAGCGGCGCGCTGACGATTAACGGCGTGGAGTTCAACTGGGTCCAGCCTCTGGATTTCCTGCTGGATCGCTTTGGCATCGACGGATTGGGCTTTACCGCCAACTACACCCTGGTCGATCAGGCGGGCACGGGAGCGGCTCCGGCAGTGGGATTGGGCATCGCTCCGCACACCTACAACATCACGGCCTACTACGAGCATGGCCCGTACATGGCGCGCATCTCCACTGTATATAACAAGGGATCGCAGATCTCCACCCCGAATCAGAATGGCATCACCAGCGCCGCGCTGTTCAGCGCTGACTACCGCCAGTGGGACTTCTCATCGAGCCTGGACCTGTCGCAGTTGTTCGGCTGGTCGCACCAGGTGCAGATCACCGCCGATGCGCTCAATCTGTTCGATGCGCGTCTGCGCACCTACTTCCAGTTCACGAACGCAACGTTCACTCAGTACAACCCCGGGCGTGAGATCCTGATTGGTGTTCGCGGGAAATTTTGACACCGGTGTCTGCACTCGCATCATTTATTCCCCGAAAGGGGATTGAGGCTATTCGGGGTGGCCCCTACGATGCCCCCCGATGTCACATAGAGCTGACGACCTACGGCTGCAGCCGATCGGCGAGTGCAGTCATCCGACTGTAGCGCAGCTATTTGTCGACGGTGCAGTTCTGCCGGCGACCACCAGAAACGCCAGCTCGGCAGAAGCACACCGCACGTTGTCCTCTGGAGTACGGCCATCGCCTGCTACTACACTCGCGACCGCGGGTATTCCGCATCCAGCACGGCTAAACCGCATCAGAAAGCGAGATCCTCTATGCAACAGCAGGAAACGTTCGACACCGTGATCCTGGGCAGCGGACAGGGCGGCAAGTTGCTGGCATGGCATCTGGCAAGATCCGGAAGAAAGGTGGCCGCCGTGGAACGCCGCTGGGTCGGAGGCTCCTGCCCCGCCGTCGCCTGTATGCCCAGTAAAAACGAGGTTTGGAGCGCGCGGGTGGCGCATTTAGTCCAACATGCCGGCGCATTCGGTACGACGACCGGCCCGGCTCAGACTGACATGGAGAGGGTTCGCGAGCGCAAACAGAAGATGGTCGAACGCGAAATCGCCTTGCATCTGCAGGCCTACAGTAGCAGCGGCGCCGAGTTGATAATGGGTAGCGGCCGCCTCGTCGCCCCTAAAACAATCGAAGTTCATTTGAATTCCGGTGGCACGCGCATCCTGACGGCCGGACAAATTATCCTGAACCTGGGGACCCGTGCCGCGATTCCCAACGTACCGGGCATCGAGTCTGCCCGGGCGCTGACTCACATTGAGGCCCTGGAGCTCGACTACGTACCCGCCCATTTGATCATCTTCGGCGGCGGATACGTGGCCATCGAGTTGGCACAAGCTTACCGGCGCCTCGGCAGCCGGGTGACGATTATCCAGGCCGAGCGCCAGTTGCTCGGGCGCGAAGACCCCGAAATCGCCGCCGAAGTACTGCGAATACTTACGGCTGAAGGTGTCGATGTGCTGTTGGGCTCCAATCCGACTGGTGTGCGCGGCCGCTCGGGGGACGAAGTTTCTGTGACGGTACGGACCGGGCCGGGTGAGCAAAGAATTGAAGGCAGCGACCTGCTCGTCGCCGTCGGGCGGGTCCCGAACACCGCCGATATTGGGCTTGAACAAGCTGGGATTGCATTGGATGCGGGTGGTTACATTCGCGTCAACGAGCGGTTGGAGACGTCTGCACCCGGAGTGTGGGCGCTGGGTGAATGTGCCGGCAGCCCACAGTTTACGCACGTTTCTATCGACGATTTCAGGATCGTGAGGGACAACCTGGCCGGCGGCAACCGAAGTACGCGCAACCGACTGGTGCCACGCGTGCTGTTCACGGATCCGCCACTCGCCCACGTTGGACTCAGCGAAGGCGAAGCACAGCGCCTCGGTATCGCCGTACGAGTCGCGAGACTGCCGATGAGCAATGTGCTGCGTACTGAGGCCACGGACGAAACCCAAGGATTCATGAAAGTCCTGGTCGGGAGTGACGATCGAATCCTGGGTTTCACGATGATCGGCTCGGAGGCCGGAGAAGTCATGGCGGTCGTACAGACGGCGATGTTGGCCGACCTGCCTTATCCGAAACTTCGCGACGCTGTTATAGCTCACCTGACGATGGCGGAAGGACTGGGCCCGCTTCTGTCGAATGTAGCGCAACCAACCGAAACCGGCGGCCTCGCCTCCCCCTAGACGTTCGCGACAGCGTCCAAAATAACTTCGACGACCACATTCGGAGCCGTCGCCAACGGCGTGTGATCGACCTTCTCGCTGCGAATACGCGCGCCCACACGCTCGGCCATGAACCGTTGTGTTTTCGGGTGGATCATACGGTCCTCCTCGGCAAGCAGATACCACGAGGGCAACTTCTTCCAGGCTGGGCGGGGCGCCTTTTCCTGAATGCAGGCGACGTTGATCGGGCGCTGTGTGGCCGCGAATAGTGCAGCCTGTTCAGGCGAGGCGTGTTGGGCGAACGCGGAGCCGAAGCCCTCATCGGGCATCCAGATCATGCCATGAGCATCGGGTGCCAATTGCGGCGCCTGGGGATGCGGCTGCTCGCGATAGAAGACCTCGGCCACGGTCTCTCCCTCCGCGGGTGTGAGAGCCGCAATAAAGACGAGGCCACGCACACGGTCATTAGTGCTGGCCGAGATCACCGCCCCCGCGTAGGCATGCGCACCCAGCACGACAGGACCTGTGGTGCGTTCCAGGACGCGCTCCAGCGCCTGCACGTCAGCCTGCAGAGAAGTGAGCGGAATCGGCGCGGCGATCACCCGTATGCCCCGGGCCTGCAGAGGCTTTATGACACTGTTCCAACTGGAGCCGTCGGCCCATGCACCATGGACCAACACCACACTGACGCCGTTGCTGGGTTGACTCATACTATTAACCGTCCTGAGTAGTGAGTGGCCATCAAACTATCTATCCCGTCGTAACTTGTCAATTGTCGTTTATGAGGTTACTAATAGCCCGCCTGGCAATAAATGGTCCGCGGGGCCCCGGAGTGCGGCCGGATTGGCCCGAGAACAGGGGCTCCGACGCCGTTTCTGGTAACCTACTCACCCGATTTAGCGAGGTTATCGGATTTGGTCATTGATGCGCGCCCCCCACCGATATTCGTTGGCGACACGCGGGCGCTGGACTTCCTCAATTCGATCGCATCGCCGGTGGACACACCCGTTGAATGGCTGAGTTCGGGGACCGATCTGCTCGACTGGCTGGCTGTCGCGAAACTCGTTCCGCCCGAGGTGATGACCTCGATGCGACGCGCAGCCCTACCCGGAGAGTTGGATGCCGTCGCGGCGCAAGCGCGCGCCTTGAGAGAGTGGTTTCGCGGCTTTGTGCACCAGTACAAGGGCAAGCCCCTGAAACCCGACGCCCTGAAAGACCTGGCGCCCTTGAATCGTATTCTGGAGCGGGACCAGGGATTCGGCCAGATCGTCAAACGCGACCCTGCGCGGGACAGTTCAGTACGCTCAGGCGTGGCTTGGCGGCAGGTGAGACGCTGGCAGACCCCCGATACACTGCTCCTGCCAGTTGCCGAAACCATGGCAGAACTGGTTTGCAACGAGGATTTTTCCAACATCAAAGCCTGCGAAGGGGCAGTTTGCACCCTACTGTTCCTCGATCGCTCGCACATGCGAGGACGACGCTGGTGTAGCATGGCCCTGTGCGGAAATCGGTTCAAACAGGCCGCCCACCGTAAACGCGAACGGCGCGCCCCGAGTTGATATCCCGGGAAATTGGCCTCATGCCTGATCGACAGCTGTTGAAAAGCGTCGCATGAGCTGATTCGCCACGTCGTCGAGATCGGCACCCACGAGATCCGGTTGCGGCCCAACGGGCAAGACGTCGTTTCCCGGTCGAGCAATGTCTCGTTGACGTCGAAGACGATCGTTGGCAGGTTCGTCATGACGACCTCCACTAGCGGGGGAGAAACTTCCGGATTTCCTCTGCTATCTCCTCCGCATGGGTCTCCAACGCAAAATGCCCGGTATCGAAGAAGCGGACGGTGGCGCTCGGAATGTCGCGCTTGAACGCTTCGGCCCCGGGAGGCAGGAAGAACGGATCATTCTTACCCCACACCGCCAACAGTGGTGGTTTGTGGGTGCGGAAGTATTTCTGGAAAGTCGGATAGAGCGCGACGTTGCTTTTGTAGTCGCCGAATAAATCCAGTTGCACCTCATCCGCGCCCGGACGCGCGAGGTAGAAATTATCGAGGCTATAGCCGTCGGGAGAAACCCGCGAAGTATCCGAGACACCGTGCGTGTACTGCCAATAAGTGGTTTTGGGCGCCAGGAACTCGCGCAGTGCTCTCCGGTTGGCCTCCGATGCATCCTGCCAATAGGCTCGAATCGGACTCCAACCTTCGCTGAGACCCTCCTCGTAGGCGTTGCCGTTCTGCGAAATGATCGCCGTGATCCGCTCGGGGTGTTTCACGGCCAGGCGCAGGCCAGTAGGCGCGCCATAGTCAAACACGTAGACGGCAAATTTCAGGAAGCCGATCGTCTGCGTGAAGCGATCGATGACGTCGGCCACATTGTCGAAGGTGTATTTGAAGCTGTCCCGCGCCGGCATATCCGATTGACCGAACCCCGGCAGATCGGGAGCGACAATGTGAAATCGATCCGCCAGCAACGGGATCAGGTCCCGAAACATGTGGCCCGCGGACGGAAAGCCGTGCAGTAAAAGAAGCTTTGGCGCAGCGGCCGAGCCGGCCTCTCGATAGAAGACCTTTAGCCCGCCAACGTCAGCGGTGCGGTAGTGGATGTTGCTCATAGTGCATCTCCTCGCTGAAAACGTTCGCCGTGGGGGCATTGAAGGGCGTCGTTTATCTCAGATTCGTAGTAACCTTGCAAACTGTTTTTTTACGGTTACGGAGTTGGACATGAAGGACTTCGTTCTGCTTGCGGTGTCGATTTATTTGCTAAAGCAGGATATCGTGAGGGTCTGCGCGTCAGGAAGGGACCGCGCAATGCCCCTGGGCACTGGACGAGCCGCCGCCAATTAAGTGAGGTAGGATCTGGCGGCCTCCATAAGGACGGACGATGGCCTCAGATCGGGAATTCGTGACCTTTGTGTGCGAGCAGCTGCGTGGCGCTGGCGAGATCTCCTCGAAACGCATGTTCGGCGAGGCGGCCATCTACCAGAACGGGAAAGTCGTGGGCCTCGTCTGTGACAATCAACTGTTCCTCAAGGCCACCGAGCCAGGTCGAGCCAAGATCGGCTCGCCCGTCGAGGCACCGCCGTTTCCGGGCGCTAACAACTGGTTCTTGATGACGGATCTCGATGACCCGGAATTCCTTGCGGATCTAGTCCGCGCGACCGCGGAGGCGCTGCCGGCTCCAAAGATCAAAACAAAGAAGACGCGACGATCGAAGCCAAAGTCCGCCGGAAAAAGCCGCCGCGATGGCCGTTGAAGCAGAACTGATCTATCACATGTGCCTCCGCCGGGAGTGGGAACTCGCCACGCAGTCGGGCACGTACGCGGGCTCCTCCCAGGATCGGGCCGACGGATTCATTCACTTCTCGACGGCGGCGCAGTTGCCTGAGAGCGCGCGACGACATCGTACCGGGCAGGCCGGTTTGGTTTTGCTCGCCGTAGACCCGCACGTACTAGCCGAAGCCCTACGCTGGGAGCCCTCGCGACATGGCGCCCTATTCCCCCATCTCTACGGCACGCTGCCTCCATCCGCCGTTGTTTCTGTTTGCGATATCCCGCTAGGTGCCGACGGCGTGCCGCTGTTGCCGCAGCTCGCCTGATACCAAGGCGTGGACCAATACCATGGTGTAATTCAAGCGCAACCCCGCGTGTGCTGTGATTCAATCTGGGTCCTGCAGCCTTTGCAGACCCTCTCATTCAATCAATAGTTACCAAGGGGTTAGATATGCACGCGGCTCTGAAATACTTTGGTGCTTTAAGCATCTGCGGCGCTCTGGCCGCCTCCGTTGCCTTCGTCGCGGATTCCGTGGCACAGACGCCCCACGACAAGTACACCTTGAAAGTGACCGGGGGGCTGGCGTTCGCTGAATTCAAGGGATACGAAGGCTGGCAGGCTATCTCCATCAGCCGGAACGAAAAGGCGATGGCTTTGATCCTCGGTAATCCCGCGATGATCGAGGCGTACCGGGCTGGCATTCCCGGCAACGGCAAGCCTTTCCCTGACGGCGCCAGGATGGCGAAGATCCATTGGGTTGCCAAAAAGCACCCGTTCTTCCCGGATACGACGGTGCCAGATACCCAGCATGACGTGGACTTCATGGTGAAAGACAGTAAAAGGTTCGCGGACAGCGGCGGCTGGGGATATGCCGAGTTCGAGTATGACGCCGCGTCCGATACGTTTAGGCCCGGCACCTCAACTGACCAGCCGCCGCAGGCGAACGACGCCAAGTGCGGGTTCGCGTGCCATACGATAGTGAAGACCAAAGATTACGTTTTCACGGAGTACGCGAAGCGTTAAGCGGATTTGCTGTCACGGCCGTCTGCAGCGACGATGCCTCCTCAGACCAAGGATGTCGAGCTAGTCGCCGCGACGGCCGCGGCACTACTATCTCTGCGTGGACGCCCAGCAGCGATTTCTCATATTGAGCCTGGTTGCCGTGTTCGCCGCGATGGTGGCATTACCTGCGCACGCGCGTTGTCAGATAGAGAACGTCGCCGCAATCCCCGTTGAGACCGAACGTAATCAACTTCTTACCCGAGGTGCGATTGACGGCCATCCGGTGCGTGTGCTCATCGATACCGGTTCTTACTTGAGCTTCATCTGGAGGTCGGCGGCCGAACGGCTCGGCCTGCGCTTGATCGGCGCCCCGCGACTGCGACTGTTCGGGTTGGGCGGGGAGTCGCGTGTCGATGCGACATTCGTCGAGGAGTTACAGGTGGGAGCCTTGACAGTCAAAGGCTCGCGGCTTCCCGTAGCGGGAGATGTCCCGAGCCGCGTCGATTTCATTTTTGGCGAGGACTTCCTGTCGCGCGGCTCGGTGGAGTTCGATCTGCGACATAGCGTCATCAGGACGATGGATACCTCCGGATGTACGCCGGCGGAGCTCCCGTATTGGGCCCGGATTTACTCGATGGCCGACCTGATTGCCTCGCCACGGGACGCGCAGGCGATTCGGGTCAATGTCGTGCTGAACGGACATGCTGTACGCGCCCAGATCGATTCTGGCTCGTCGGTTTCCTTCCTGAGCAAATCGGTGGCCGATTCCGTCGGCGTTCACTATCTCAGTACCAACGCTGAGGTCGTGGGCATCGGACCCCGCTCACTCCAAACCTGGATTGCTGAGGTGCAGAGCTTCAAGCTGGGCGACGAGAGCATCAACAACACTCAACTGCGGGTCGCGCAGTTGGGGAAGTATCAAACGAAAGAGCGGATCGGATCGCGAATTCCCGTTGCCGCCGGGATCGAGCCTGACATGCTCCTGGGGATGGATTTCCTATGGGCACATCGCGTCCTCATTGACAACGTGACGCGCAAGATGGTGTTCACCTACGAGGGTGGGCCCGTCTTCCAGATCAGCAAGCCTGCCGTGTCCAACGAGCCTTCGTCGGGCGCGGCGGGCTCCGACTTGGCAAGAAATTAATTACCGCTCGATGGCCGAGGCCGCAAGCTTGTCTCGAGTGGCGGACCGCCGCCGGTCATGGGGATACTCGGCTTCCAGTTATTTTGGAAGAGCCACTGCACGGTAGCAGGATCTCCACACATGAATGTCGTCTCAATGACGTGCGAGCCGGTTCGCGGAGCGTCGTCGATCAGGCAGTAGTAGTTCTTGGAGTCGTGCGTGAACGGCGTGTAACCCCACTTTACGAGACGTCGGTTCACCCATGGCGTATTGGTCTTCACCTGGGACCAGGGCAAGCTATCGCTGGCCTGCCACACAGGACGTTGGTTGTCGAGTTTGTAGTAGCCGCGCAAGTAGTACGTTGGCATCGAATCGGGGGGCGTCGAATTGCCCGGCGGCGCGGCTTCAGGCGCTGCGAACGCCACCGAGGCCATCGCGGCGAGACAAGCGAAAGATCCCACAGTAGCGCGCATAACTGCTCCTTTTTCCCGGCTACGGCTTCACGCAGCTGAATCAGTTTACTCCTCCGACAACCGCACAGGTACTTCAGTCCGTGGACGCGTGAGCGCGAACGTGAGCGCGTCCAGCGACGTAAGCTCCTGATCTGAATGGGTGAAGAGCCGCGGAAGCTTTCAACAACCTGTCAGGGAACGGCCTCGTCAGTGGTCCCACTCCGAGAAGAACTCTGCTCCCGGAGGCTTGCCGTCGACCCACATCTCGGAAGGGTCCCAATGCTCCGCGATCAGTCCGTGCTCATCGATGCGAAACCCATCGAACCAAGTGATGTAGTAAATGTGGGCGGGATTGGCGCGGTCGCGCACCTTGCGAGCCGTAAGCACCATCACCAGATCGCGGTCAGCGATGATGGAGATCACCGGCGCCTTGATGTGGTCGGCGATCGGCCGCGGAGGCCTGATCTTCTTGAAGAACTGCAGCCAGGTCTCCCGGCCAGAAGCCATGTTGGGGTTGTGCTGGATGTAGCTCTCGGACATGTACTTGGGTGCGAGGTCGGCATGCCCGCCCTCGTACACGATCCGCCAGAAATCGAACACTGTGCGCTTGTTGCGCTGAGCCGTGGCATCACCGCTCTTCAGGAGCGCCACTTGATCGGTCACCGGAACCGGCGGTACCTGCGCCTCAACGACCGACACGAACAGACACACCGCCGCCACAGACAGCCACGACCTGATCGACATTGCCGGAGTCCCCCATGATGATGCAGGGCTTCATTGTACGCCCGCCACCGGTGTGTTAGCTCTCGGGCTGTGATACAGCCTGAGACATTTAGGCACAATTCGACAACGGTGACGTCTGAATATCCGGTCTAGCGTATTGGGGTATTCGCATTGACCTGCGATAAGGGAGAATTCGTGGCATACGAACGTACGGTGAGTTGCCTGGCGTTGGCCATTGCGGCGTGCTTGACCTACGGGAGCGCGAGCGCTGGCGATATGTTAGGGCTTTACGCTGGCGGATCCGCCGGCCAATCGAACGTAAGAGCGAGTCAACTGAACTTCATAGGGCCGTATCCCCCGAATCCGGCGCCAGCCCCCGTCTCCATCTCCAAAAGCACGACGGGTTGGCAGGTATTCGCAGGTATTCGGCCGATTTCTTTACTCGGTGCCGAGCTCGCTTACACCGACTTCGGTCATCCGACTGCCTCGCGGGGTCCTCCGGGCGGGTTCGGTCTTGCGTATCGAGCGGCGCTTCGAGCAAGGGCAACGACAGCGTTCGGCATTCTTTATGCGCCAGTTCCGGTACATTTCCTTGATGTGTACGCAAAAGCTGGCGTGGCACGTCTAGAAACGACCGCGGACGCCACCGGTGCTTTTGGTTGTTGGACGCCGCTCCAGTGCGCGGCTTACCCCGTAACAGTTCGTCGTGATCAAACCGGTGCACGCTTTGCATACGCTGCGGGCATGCAGGCCAGACTGTCCAAGATTGGTGTTCGCCTGGAATATGAACGAATCAGTGCCGCCTCCGGCAACCCCGACCTTCTATCCGTCGGTCTGACTTGGAACTTCTGAGAGCGGGGCATCGTCATCCCGGTCCGCAGAAAGCGCGAGCTCGCGTTGCGCCTCGATTGCGTTCTAAAGCTGCCGTTAGCAACAGGCGCTAACGGCCCTCCCCTTCCCACTTCAGAATATACCGCACCGCGGGGCTTGCGGCCAGACCCGAGTCGTGCCTCAGGATCGCCGCCCAATCCAGAACCTATGGAACATGGGAGTCACGAAATGCGTGTTGATATCGACGGGAGTGTGGCAATGACCAAGCATGCGGTGGTGATCGCCGGAGGAGGTCCAACAGGGTTGATGTTGGCTGGCGAGTTGGCGTTGGCAGGGATCGACGTTGCCATCGTCGAGCGGCGTCCCAGCCAGAACGTCGCTGGCTCGCGTGCAGGCGGTCTGCACTCACGCACCATCGAGGTTCTCGATCAGCGCGGAATCGCCGATCGGTTCCTGTCAGAGGGGCAGAAGGCGCAGGTGGGGATGTTCGCCGGAGCCCGCTTGGACATCAGCGACTTTCCCACCCGGCACAACTACGGGCTCGGCCTGTGGCAGAACCACATCGAGCGCATCCTGGCCGGCTGGGTCGACGAGCTGAGGGTGCCGATCTACTACGGCAAGGAGTTGACCGGTCTCGCGCAGGATGACACCGGCGTCGACGTCGACTTGTCCGACGGCCAGTCGTTGCGGGCGGAATATCTCGTCGGGTGCGACGGAGGACGCAGTCTCATCCGGAAGGCAGCCGGCATCGACTTCCCCGGGTGGGATCCGACAACGAGCAGCCTGATCGCCGAGGTTGAGATGACCGACGAGCCGGAATTGGGCATCCACCGCGATGCCTTTGGCATCCATGCCTTCGGCAGGAAGGAGTACGAGATCCGCGACGGCGAGGTGGTCTACAAGGATACGGGGCCGATAGGGGTCATGGTGACCGAAGAGCACGTCGGACCCACGACCGAACCCACTCTGCGCGATCTGAGCGAGGCGCTCATCGCCGTATGCGGGACCGATTATGGCATCCACAGTCCCACCTGGATCTCCAGGTTCACCGATATGACCCGGCAGGCCGCGGCCTACCGGAACAGACGGATCCTGCTGGCCGGCGACGCCGCGCATGTGCATGCCCCGGACGGGGGCCAGGGCCTTCAGACCGGTGTGCAGGATGCAGTGAATCTGGGATGGAAGCTGGCTCAGGTGGTCAAAGGGACATCGCCGGAAAGCCTCCTGGATACCTATCATGCCGAGCGCCACCCGGTCGCTGCCCGCGTGTTGCGCAACACGATGGCGTCGACCGCGCTTCGTCGCCCGGACGACCGCACGAAGGCACTGCGTGACACAATGTCCGAGCTCCTTAGCACGGACGAGCCGCGCAAGCGTTTCGCCGCGATGATGTCCGGTCTCGACATTCATTACGACTTCGGCGAGGGACACCCATTGCTCGGACGCCGCATGCCCGATCTCGACCTGGTCACCGCCGATGGCCCGCTGCGAGTCTTCACCCTGCTGCACGATGCCCGGCCGGTGCTACTCAACTTTGGTGAGCCCTGCGGCATCGACATCACTCCATGGGCAGATCGGGTTCAGCTGATCGACGCCGCATACGTTGGTACGTGGGAGCTTCCGGCACTCGGGGCGGTTCCAGCTCCCACTGCCGTGTTGATTCGGCCCGACGGATATGTGGCCTGGGTGGCAGACCTAAACCAGCTAGGGCTCGCTGACGCCCTGAGCAGGTGGTTCGGACCTGGGAGGTGTCCGGGCGAGACCCATGATTGAAGTAGTAACGTCTAACGAAACTCTAGCGGGGAAAAATGCTACGTTAACCGTCGCCGCAACCTTCAGCATTTAGCAAGCGCTCCTCGCAGAGCTCCAGCATTTCAAGCCGTGATTCGAGTTCGTTCGTCAAGATTCTGGAGCGGGCTTTTAGCCCTCGTCGCGTGCCATGCCGCGAAAGCAGAAGACCCTCCAGCACCGATTCCCACTCCCGACAAGCCGTTGGCGTCCGTCGTCGTCACGACCCAAAAGCTTGCAGTCGAAACCTTGATCGATCGCAAGGTGTACAGCGTGACGGCCGATGTACAAGCCGCCTTTGGCACGCTGAGCGACGTGCTCATGGCAGTTCCATCCGTGGATGTGGACCCGGATGGTAGTGTCTCGCTACGAGGCGATAGCAACGTTCTTATCCTGATAGACGGCAAGCCGTCGACCCAGTTCTCCGGCTCCTCAGCCGGGGATAACTTGCAATCGATTCCTGCCAAGGATATCGAGCGTATCGAGGTCCTTACGACTCCGCCGGCGCAGTTCAAGGCTGACGGCGCCGCGGGCGTCATCAATATCATCACTCGGAAGAAGCGGCCGCAGGGGCTCGCGGGCCAGCTCCAGGGCAGTCTCGGTAACGGCGGACGATCGGTGGTCGGCACGGATGCGAGCTATAGCTCCGAGCGGCTGACGGCTTCCGTTACGGGGGGCTTCCGCCACGATGTCCGCGAGCGTTTGATCGAATCGGACGTGCATACGCCGAGCACGCCAACGGCACCGGCGCTCGACAGTACCAGTTCGCTTAGCGAACGGATTCGTCGCCAGGTTCCGACTGCTGGAGCTAAGGCGGAATACGCGTTGGACGATCGGCAGTCGGTCAGCGGATCGGTTAATTGGATGCAGCGTGGCGGACTGCGTACGTACACGGAGCTCAATGACAGCACCACCGCAGCGGGAATGCTCACGGGTTCTTCACAGCGCTCGAGCTCCGGGCACGATCCTGAGACCGAGTACGACGAGCGGTTGGGTTACTCGAGGAAGCTCGCTCAACCCGGCGAGGAGATTGACCTCTCTCTACATCGATCGACGTCGCACGAGCGGGAGCACTACGATTACACGAACGACTCGTTCATTCCCGCGGCCGCTCCCTACTATGACAACTTGAATCTCCTGGAGGATCATGCAACAACCGAGGCGGGCCTGGATTACGCGTTGCCGCTCTCGAAGACACGCTCGTTGAAGCTGGGCTATGCGTTCGAACAGGATGACTTCCACTATGGCAACGTAGGTAACAACGTCGATCCGGTGACGGGCATTCAGACTGTCGATCCCAATGTCACCAATGATTTCAAGTACCGGCAACGAATCAATGCGGGATACGCGAGTTATCAGGAGACCGCGGGTAATTTTAACTGGCTCGCGGGACTGCGAGCCGAGTTGACACAGACCGACGCCCGGGAGCTGACGAACGCCAGCTCGAATACCGGAAGTTACTTCAAGGTTTATCCGAGTCTCCACGTGGATCGCATTCTGACGGATACGACGACGCTCTCGTTCGGCGCGAGCGGGCGTGTGACCCGCCCGGATCCGAGCTTTCTGGATCCGTATGTCGATCACGAGTACGCGCCGAACCTTCGCACGGGCAACGTCAACCTGCAGCCCGAGTACACCCAGTCTTATGAACTCGGGTACGGGTTTGAAGGGCATGAGCTCGCATATCAGTTGACCGGGTATTATCGCCGCAACCGTGATACTGCGACTGACGTGACGGAGTACCTCGGGAATGGCGTCTCGCTGACGACCAAGGCGAATCTGCCGAAGGACAACTCGGCCGGACTCGAGTTCACCTCGAATGGACATATTGTGCCGAAGCTGGCTTACAGTTTGAGCGGCAACCTGTTTTACAGCCAGATCGATGCGACGGCCCTGGGCGCTCCGGGACTGAAATCCACTACCGGAGTCAACGCCAAGCTGAAACTCGATTACCGGCCGACGCCGAAAGATTCCGCGCAGGTAGCCGTGACCCGTACGGACAAGCGCCTGACCCCACAGGGCTACGTCAGCGCCATCAACGTCGTAAATGTTGGTTATAAGCGCCAGATCAAGCCGGATCTGACAGCGATAGTCACCGTTTCGGACGCATTCAATGGCCAGCGGTATCAGCGATTCGAGAGTACGCCGACCTTCACAGGCGAGTACTTGCGTGCTGTTCGGGGCCGAGTGCTGTACGTCGGGCTGATGTATTCATTCGGGTCCAAGAAGGACAAGCAGGGGACCTTCGAATACGACCAGGGTGGGTGAATGCTCCGGAAGATCAGGTCTGCAAATTCGATTGCGGCGCATTCAAGTGCCTTGTAGAGACCGCGCCTGGTCCCGAGAGCCTGGCGGGCGGCGATCTTCTGGGCGCTGCCGTGCGGGAGAGTTGTCAGGACGCGTCGTTATTCTTTTTCAGAAAATCTACGATCTTCTTCCGGACCGCCGCGTCGGCGAGACCGCTGTAAGGTTTCATGTTGTTGTTGGGAATGACGGCCTCGGGGTTCTCGATCCAGCGATCCAGCGTCGCCTCGTCCCACGTCACCCCTGATTGGCGCAGGCTTTGTGAATAGGCATAGCCCGTGGACTGCCCCGCTTTGGCGCCCACAATCCCATGGAGGGAGGGGCCGAGCCGGTTGTCGCCCGCCTTCAACGAGTGACAGGTCCGGCAGGAGTTGTTGAAGGCCACCTTGCCTTCGTCCGTCGGGGCAGCCGGCATTCCAACCGTGAATCTCACCAGGCCCGCGCAGGCGGCCAAGGTCGTGGCCACGATTCGAATAGGGCGCCTCATTGAGAAACTCGCTGATCCTCGGGCGTAAGAAAGCCCGCGAACCTTCGAAACGCGCAGGTCACCGGACTTGTTCCGGGGCCCCTCCCCGGGCTACCGAGGTCCCGCACTAGCTTCGCCTCCCCGCCGTCGCGGCGCGAGGGAGTGCGATGTATGCTCCAGCCACCGAAACCAAGAGGAGAGGGTCATGCGATCGACTCACTTTTCTGCGCCGGCCGTGTTCGCGTCAGGTTGGATTCTGATCGCCTGCGCGGCGTTGGAATCGACAGCCGCAGCTGCACCGGAATCGGCGCGCATTACCATACTCTACGATGCTTTCGGCAAAGACGCGGCGATGACCAAGGACTGGGGGTACGCCGCCTTGGTAGAGATCCATGGCATGCGCATCCTGTTTGATACCGGGGACGACCCGCGGATACTTGCAAAGAACGCGAAGGCCAAGAGTGTCGACCTCAGGAGACTCGACTTCGTAGTCTTGTCGCACCGCCATAGCGACCACGTTGGCGGGTTTTCCTTTCTGCAAACCGTGAATCCGAGCGTTAAGATTTATGCACCCAAGGAAAACTTTGGTGTCTTTGGTTCCGACCTACCCGGCACTTTTTATCGCAAGGACGAATCGCTGCCCAGCGAGATGCGTTACTACAGCGGCATGCCGCCCGAGACGATGAAATTCGGCACAGTCTTTCCGGGGGCCAACATTCAACTGATCGACAAGACGACGGAAGTCGCGCCGGGCATCACACTGATCGCCTTGATATCCGATGCACCCGGAACCAAGGAATTGAAGGAGCTGTCGCTGGCCATCGAGACGCCGGACGGCATCGTGCTGGTAGTCGCCTGTGCACATCCTGGAATTGAAGCCATCGTTGCGGAAGCAGCCAAGATCAATCCGCACGTCCATCTCATCGCGGGAGGATTTCACCTGGTTGTGGCGCCGGACCCCGTTATCCAAAAAGTAGCCAGTGCCCTGCATGACGCCTACAAAGTCGATTACGTCGCCCCTGGCCACTGCACGGGCGAGCCGACTTTCGCAGCCCTGCAAAAGGCGTTCGGCGACCGGTACCTCTATGCCGGATTGGGAACGACGCTGCGTGTGGGTGCGAATCCGCGCGCCGAAGCCGATCCAAGAGTTTCGAATATCCTCAGCGAAGGCGATTTGCGAAGTTATCGGACGTTGCTCGCCCAAAGCGATAACTGACAATTGTCGCCACCGCAAGACGTGGCGCTTACCCGACATCGCTTATGTCCGATGCAGTCGGCTATTGTGCTCTGTGCCGGCGGATTCCTCGAGGCTGCCTTGCACGGACGTATCTACTTCTGCATTTCAATTTAGGTCGGTCGGTGGGCAGCCATGCAACGTCTCAATCCAGTGTCTATTGGAGTCTCGATCATGGCGGGCGGCCTATGCCTGACGTTGACCGGATGTGGAGGCTCATCCTCCTCCGGAGCTCAGCCCGCAGGCGCAGGACCCGGTTCACCAGGGACAACGGCCCCCGCTGCGACCGCGCCGAGCATCACAACTGCACCCGCATCACAGACGGTACTCGCGGGCCTTACCGCGACGTTTACCGTGGTTGCCAGTGGCCCTGGCCCGCTGACGTATCAATGGCAGGACAATGGAGCCAACATCCCGGGAGCTACCGGCGCCAGCTACATGACGGCGGCCACTACGGCGCAGAATAGCGGCAGTAGCTATCGGGTGATTGTCACTAACTCGGCCGGATCCATCACCAGCAACGCGGCAATATTAACCGTGACGAGCATGCCGGGTGTAACTCCGCCGCCGTCGACTCTTCCAACCTCAAACACGCCGGATTTCGGTCCGAACGTCCAGATCTTCGATCCCGCGGAACCTTCGGCAAACATTCAAGCGGCCGTCGATAGCGCCTTCCAGTCGCAGCTTCTCAGCGGCACGGCCCAATTCGGCGAGCAGCGTTTTGTATTCCTATTCAAGCCCGGCAGTTATGGCCCGCTGTTCGCCAACCTGGGTTACTACACCACGCTCGCTGGTCTGGGTCTCAATCCGGATGACGTGTCCTTCGCGAAGGGCGATATGAACGTCGATAGTGGCTGGAATCCGGGCGATACCGCTAACGCGACCCAAAATTTCTGGCGCTCGGCCGAAAATATGGCCATCACGCCCGCGAGCGGCACAGATCGCTGGGCAGTATCGCAGGCAGCGCCTATGCGTCGTATGCATATTCGCGGCAACCTCACCATGGGCCCCTCCAATCAGGGGCAAGGTAGCGGCTTCTCGAGCGGCGGTTTTATCGCGGACAGCCGCATTGACGGTCAAGTGACCTCTGGATCGCAGCAACAATGGTACACCCGCGATAGCAGCATGGGCGGATGGAGCGGTGGCGTCTGGAATATGGTTTTCTCCGGTGTCCAGGGGGCGCCGGTGCAAGGATTTCCAGCGACAAACAAGAATACGGTGCTCGCTACGACCCCGGTTTCCCGCGAAAAACCTTATCTCTATATTGACGGGTCAGGTCAGTACAACATCTTCGTTCCCTCACTGCGGGTTGACGCTAGCGGCACCACGTGGCCGAACACGCCGGGTACGTCGATCCCAATGAGTCAATTCTACGTGGCGCGCCCTACCGATAAGACCGCCACTCTCAACGCCGCACTCGCTCAAGGTTTGAATCTATTTTTCACCCCTGGAGTGTATCAACTGACGGAAACCCTCCATGTCACCACCGCCAATACGATAGTGACCGGTATCGGATTTCCGACTCTGGTGCCGAATGGCGGAGTCAATGCGCTGATGGTGGATGACCTCGATGGCGTCAAGATCTCCAATCTGCTGTTCGACGCAGGCACGCTCAACTCGCCTGCCCTGCTCACCCTTGGCACCCCGGGGTCGCACGTGAATCACGCCGCGAATCCGTCGAGCGTGCAGGACGTATTTTTCCGTATCGGCGGTGCTGTCGCCGGCGTCTCCACGACCAGCCTGATCGTCAATAGCGACGACACCATCATCGATCACATCTGGGCGTGGCGCGCCGATCACGGCGTTGTGCCCACCGGCTGGACTATCAACATGGCGGCCAACGGCTTGATCGTCAACGGTGACAACGTGCTGGCAACCGGTCTATTCGTCGAGCACTATCAGAACTATGAGGTGCTCTGGAATGGCAATGGTGGTGAAACAATCTTCTTCCAGAACGAGATGCCTTATGACCCACCCACACAGGCTACCTGGCGCCTCGGCGCCAACGGCTATGCGGCCTACAAAGTGGCCGACGGTGTGACCTCTCACCAGGGATGGGGCATGGGCAGCTATTGCTTCTTCAATGTCAATCCAACCATCCAGGCGGACCGCGGATTCGAGGTCCCCGTAGCCCCCGGCGTGCAATTTCACAGCCTGCTAACGGTACCGCTGGGCGGAGGCATGATTGATAATGTTATCAACAGTACCGGTGGCCCGGCCCAGGGAACGTCGGCTGTACCAGTCTCCGTGGTTAGTTTCCCTTGATGTCAAGGAACGTGCCGGTCAGCCGACGCGTCATAAATCAATGGAAACCACTCGCCGTGGGGACGCTGCCCCAGCATGAGGTTGGTCTGGGCGATCGCGGGTTGTTGACGCGCACGGTCATAGGAGTGCGGCAGAAAACGCACATCGTCTCCCAACCAACGGGTAGTCATTGCGATTCGCCGCGGATGCTGGGCATTGCCGTCATGACCCAATGCCCCATGAATGGTGCAGGGATGTAACAGGATTGCATCGCCGGGCTGGCAATCCCATGTCAGCATTCGGACTTCGCCCCTGGCTATCAGCGCATCGAAATCAGGGAGGTCGACGAAGCCGTCCCGCTCTCCCGGGGCGGGCTTTTTGAGCTCCGGAGACCGGTAATAGCCGTGATTCGTCCGATGGCTGCCGTCGATGAACATCAACCGGCTCAGAGTTGAATGGGCGGGCGTGAGCGCCAGCCATAGGGATGGCATCAGATCTCCCTTGAAGGAAAAGGTCGGCACGTCATGATGCCAGGGCGTGCCCATGCCGGGGCCGCCCGTCTCCGTGGCGAAATGCACGAAGGTCAGATCGAACCAAAACCGCAGCGTCTTGCTGCCGATGATGCGGGCGATGGGCTGTGCGATAGCCCGCTGCAGCAACACCTGCCGCAGATCGGCGTTGTCGCGCCAGAGGTAACGAACTGTCAGCCGACCGTCTGAACGGAGACTCGAGGAAGCTTGGTTTGCGGTCCGTGGCTGATCGATCGTCGCCGCCGCTGCGTCAACGACGTTCTGAAGCCGGGCGAGTTCTTCATCGCCTAAGAATCCGGGCAAATGGACGGCGCCGTGTGTGCCGTACTCCGCCGCGAGACAGCGAATGTCGCCGTCGCCGTAATGCTTGATCATTGCCGATTTGCTCCCGCCAAGATCAGTACCAGTGATAACGAACGGTCAGGATTCCCCTCCGCCCGTCGGCGGGAATAGCGCGACCGGCATTCACGGCGCCGAAGTACTCACGGTTAAACACATTCTCAACATTGAGTCGCAAGACCCACTTCCCGGCAATGTACGCGGCGGTAGTGTCGAATCGCGTATAGCCCGGAGCGCTGCCATAGAGCGTGAACGGACTGTTGATGACGTACTGGCGAGAGGAATATTTCAGGCCGCCGCCCAGTTGGAACCGCCCGCCCCAGAAGCCGCCGCCAGGCATGGCGCCGAAGTCGTAGGTGGTCCACAGCGCCGCGGAGCTTCTCGCCAGTTCGGGGATCGTCTGCCCCACCGCGGCCGGAATCGGCGAGGAGAGGATTTTTCCGTTCAGCCACGTATAGGCCAGCAGCGTCTGCCATCCCGGGGCCAGGTACCCCGCCAGTTTCAGCTCAGCGCCGGTCACCCGCTCCTTGCCGTTCACGCCGATGTATCCGGTGTCGGGATCGGTAAAGCGAGTGCGAAATTTGTCCTCATCGAACACCGCGGTCGAGAGGGACAAGCGCTTGTTCAGCAGATCCAGCTTGGCACCGATCTCGCCGACTTTCGTCTCCTCTGGCCTCAGACCCCCACCCTGCACGAAGTCCTTGATCTGCACCAGCGAGGTGGGCAGTTGGCCGGTGGTCGCGCTGCCCTCGATCGCCTGCGGATTGAAGGCGGTACTGTAGGAGATGTAGTAGCTCTGCCAATCGGTGGGTTGCCAGATCAGTCCCGCGCGCGGGCTGAATACATCGTCCCGATGCTGGAACGGTAATGAGGTAATCGCCGGTTGCGTCAGCGCTGCGGCGTTGGCTGCCTGGACGGTTGCGGTAGCGGCGGGATTGGTGTTAGTAGTGATTAGACCAGGATAGTTATAGAACGTATAGGTCTGGCTCGCGTCGAAGTCGTCCCGGCGCAGGCCGGCGACCAGTTTCCAGTGATCGCCGAAGCTCAGCGTATCGTTGAAATAGAATGCCACGGTGTCGGCACCGATGTTCGTGACATTTCCCGGTACCTGGTAGACGTTGGCGCCCGAGGGAAACGGCTGCGTATTGGTCGAGCCCAGGTTGATCACGCCCGCCAGATTGGCGCCGAGTGAGGCGCCGTTATTCAGGTTGAAATTGTAGTTATTGAAGAACAGCTGATTATACTCGTCGCGGCCAAATTCACTGCCGACGATCAACTCGTGGCGCACCGGCCCCGTGGCGAATTTGAACAGCAGATCGGTCTGGTTGAAGAGCGAAGAGTCCCGCTCGGCACGCTGCTTCTGTTGTGGCGCGATTTCGAGTTGGTCCAGCGGCGTCGTCGGCGGTGACAGAATTGCCGATGGTTGCACCTGCTGGTAGTTGCCGTTGGCGTCCAGCGTCTCGAATACCGTGTTGAGCGGCGACGTATTCTGATGGACGTTGTAGATACCATACTGGGTGTTGCTGCGAAACACGATGTCCGGCGAGAACGTATGCAACAGGCTGATATTGAATATATTGACGTCGGTCCGAACCACCGCGTTGGTGTACTGGTAGGTCCGGCCAAATGGCGCCTGCAGCGCCTCGAGGATGGGATCATCCTTGAACTGAAACATCGGGAACCCGTAGTCGACGTGATCGTTGTTGTGTTGCGTGAGCCACGAGAGGTTGATCTGGGTGGGCGAGCCGATGCCGAACGCAATCGACGGCGACACCCCGTAACTGCGGGTGTTCACGCTGGGCCGTGTTCCGTCGATGTCCTGATCCATCAACACCACGCGAAACGCCGAATCCTGGTCCAGGGGTGCGCCGACATCGACCAATCCGCGTTTATAGCTGTCCGTGCCGACCGACGCGCTCACGTCGACGATGGGCTGCAATTGCGGCTTTTTTGTAACCTGATTGATGATGCCACCGGTACTGCCGTGTCCGAACAGGAGCGACGCGGCGCCTTCGAGCACCTCGATACTTTCGAGCGCGAACGTATCCCTAAAATATTGACCGCGATCGCGGATGCCGTCGAGATAGATGTCGGTACGTGCTGGAAACCCTCGCAGATTGATGTTGTTTCCTGTCGCCGTGTCGGCCGACGGCGTGATCACGATGCCTGGAACATTGTCGAGCGCGCGATACAACGAAATGTCCGCTTGGGTTGTTATCAGGTCCTTGGAGACGACCGTGACCTGCTGCGGTATATCGCGGGTGGGCGTGGGAAACTTCGCGCCAACGGTCGATTTATCAACGAGAAGGTCACCATCGCGGCTTCCTTCCACCGTGACGCTTTTCAGACTCGCGCCCTTACCATCCGTTGCGTCCTCGTCGCCGTCCGCTGCCTGTACTGGCAATGTCGTGATGCAGAGCGCCGCTGATAGAATACAGCAGACGAACGTCCCGGCCGTTCTCATCGTCGAGCCAGATCGCACACGCATAGCTTGAGACAAACTCTTCATGAACTGATAGTCCCCGATGCTCTTGTTAGGAATTTTCGAGCACCCTATAGGCTGACTGTTACTCGTTGATGTCTTTGTGGACGTGTTGCCGAAGAAACGCTACCTGAGCCGCCTCGCGATCCGTTTAACGACCTTATTGCTCTACGACATTTGTCGTTTAACAATGTTGTAATGCAGACGGACTAGGTTTTTGTTCTTGAAATAACATTGAATAAGATCTACCGGACACCATGACCGATGTACCCATTCCCCCCGCTGATGGGGTAGCCACGTCGGCGGTCAAGCCGGCTCGACTGTCCACCGCCGTGTGGGCACTGGGTCTGACAAGCCTATTCATGGACATCTCCTCCGAGATGATCCACTCGCTGCTGCCGGTGGTCCTGGTCGTCGGTCTCGGCACGACCGCCGCCTACCTAGGTGTCATCGAGGGCGTTGCCGAGGCCACCACGTGCATCGTCAAGGTATTTTCGGGAGCGCTGTCGGATTACTTCGGGCGGCGCAAGCCCTTAGCGCTTTTGGGCTACGGGATGGCGGCATTGACCAAGCCGCTTTTTCCGCTCGCATCCAGCGCTGGGATGGTCTTCTTCGCGCGCTTCATTGACCGTGTCGGCAAGGGGATTCGGGGAGCGCCGCGCGATGCATTGGTTGCGGACGTCACCCCTCCGGAACAGCGTGGCGCGGCCTTCGGCCTACGTCAGTCGCTCGACACCATCGGCGCATTCGCAGGGCCGGTGTTGGCCATGCTGCTCGCCGCCATCTTTGCAGGCGCGCTGCGAACAGTGTTGTGGGTAGCAGTCCTACCGGCGTTCGTCTCGGTCGTCGTTCTGTGGGTTGGCGTTCGAGAACCGAAGCGGCAACCGGCGCCTCAGTCGAAAAGGCGTAGCGTCGAACTGCGCGTGGGCGCCATGCCCCAAAGCTTCTGGATCATCTGCGCGGTGGCGAGCGTATTTATGTTATCGCGGTTCTCCGAGGCATTCCTGGTGTTGGTCGGGATCCACGCCGGCCTAACGCCTGCAATGACGCCGCTCGCTCTGGTAGCCATGAACCTTGCCTATCTGCTGTCCGCATATCCTGTAGGAACGTTATCCGACCGCATGCCCAAGCAGTATCTCCTGGTGGTGGGCTGCGGCATTCTGGCCGTGGCCAACGGTGTGCTGGCGGTTGCATCGAACCCCGTGCTGCTGATCGTGGGGGCATTGCTGTGGGGACTGCATATGGGCTTCACCGAGGGTGTGTTCGCCGCGATGGTGGCGAATAGCGCCCCCAAGGATCTGCGCGGCAGCGCCTTCGGCATCTTCAACCTATTGCGCGGCCTGGTCCTGCTGGCGGCAAGTGTCATCGCGGGGCTTCTCTGGGATCAGGTCGGCCCACAAGCGACCTTCGGATTTGCCAGCGTGCTCGCCCTGCTCACGGTCGTCGGGCTGTGGTTGTCGCGGCATTACTGGCAGCAGGCATCAGCGGTTGCGTAAGGGAATGCATTCCCACGCGAGCTTCATCGATCGTACGGTGATGCCGGAGGTATCACCGCCGCCCACGCCCGGGCCGGGGACCGCGCCACCGCTGGTCAGTCTGGAACCGGTGCCCGTGTCGCGCAGCTATAGGTACGATCGGACATTTTTCAGACGCCTTTACCAACTCTCCAAACCTTACTGGGTCCGCAAGGGATGCGCGGGATCCTGGCTGACGTTGGTCTTCCTCCTCGGTACCGTGGTCGCCTACAGTGTCTGCGGTGCATGGATCACCGGACTGACCAAGGATCAGACCAACGCCCTCCTCAACCGCGATCCGGCCACTTTTTGGCGGTTACTCGCCGCCGTCGCGCTCTTGACCGGCATGCGATACGTCATTTCCACCGTTCAGACAGTCGTGGACAACTGCCTCGATTTGCATTGGCATCAGTGGCTCGGCCAGCATTTCCTGAGCCGCTACTTCAACCGTCGGGCGTACTACAAGCTCGCGGTCGATCGGACAGTGGATAACGCGGACCAACGCATGCAGGAGGAACTGTCGCCGTTCTGCACGATGATGTCGTCGTTTCCGCGATTAGGCTTGGGAACTCTGGTGGATGCCGCCGTGCAGCTATCCCTGATGCTGTCAATCTCGCAGGAGCTCTTCTGGACCGTCACGATATTCGTGGTGATCAAATTCGCTCTGTTGGTGTGGATATACAATCCGGTGATCGAGCAGAACTACAAAGTCGTCGATGCGGAGGGTGACTTCAGGGCCAGCATCCGTCACGTGATGATGCATGCCGAGACCGTGGCGCTGTACGGAGGCGAAAATCCCGAGCGCTCGGTTATCGTCCAGCACCTGAAGAGCGCGGTGCAACTGCGCCTGCGGCGCGCGCTGTATGCCGTGTGGATCAACCTCGCCCAAGGCGGCTTCAGTACCATCTGGCTGGTGCTTCCCTTCGTGTTTCTGGCCCCAGCCTATTTTCGGCACGGCCTCGAATACGCGACGATAGCGCAGAGCGTCGCCGCGACGGCACTCCTGTTGCAATCGCTGTCACTGTTCCTACAGTTCATTCCCTCCCTGAGTCTGACTTCACACAAGGTGGCGCGACTGGGCGAGATCGCCGAAGCCTTCGACGTTCTGGAAACGTCGGACGGAGGCTCCCGCCCGGGCGGCGTGATCGAATTCCGCCAGGGTCGCGAGGTGCGGCTCGATGATATTGACCTCAACACGCCCGGGGGTGAGCAGCTGTTGGTATCGAAGCTGTCGCTGCATATCGCACTCGGGGAAAATTGGGTGATCTCCGGGCGAACCGGTGTCGGCAAGAGCTCATTGCTGCGGCTGATGGCGGGACTCTGGTCCAAGGGCAATGGCGTCATCACCATACCGCCGGCTTCGGAGACGCTTTTTCTCCCGCAAAAACCTTACATGATGCCCGGAACACTGCGTGAACAGCTGTACTATCCGCGTCTGCCGCTAGGTCACACGGATGCGCAGCTGCAATGCCTGCTCGAGCGGGTTTGCCTCCCTGACTTTGCCGCGCGTTACCGCGGCTTCGACACCCCGCAGGACTGGTCACGCGTGTTGTCGCTCGGCGAACAGCAACGCATCGCCATAGCACGGGCACTTCTGGTCGAGCCTTGCTATCTGTTCTTGGACGAAGCCACCAGCGCCGTCGATTTCATGACCGAGCGGTCTCTGTACGCAACCCTGGCGGATTCCGGCATCACTTGCGTCAGCGTGGGCCACCGCGATTCGATCCTCGGCTTTCATCAACACGAACTCCGACTCCTCGGCCACGGACGCTGGCAAATACGCCACGCCGCGAGTGCTTCGACAGCCGAGCCCGCTGCTGTATCATGAGCGCCCGAGGAAGTGACCTTACGGAGGCGTGCATCGACCGAAAGCCTGATTACTTCCCACTCACTCGGTTCGCGGTCGAGCCGTGGCCAGCGCGTCGTCCAGCATCTTGATAAGGGTCGCGCGGTCGAAGGTGTAGGCCTGGCCTTCATTCCACTGGACGAGCTCCTTCATCTGCCAGCGGATTACCCTCTCTGCCAAGTGGGTATTTATCGGGTCCCGGGCGTTACGCGGAATGGCCAGGTAGCGGCGTTTCGGAGTGGGCTCAAACAGCGCCTGTTCAACCGCTACTGCGACCTCGTCGGCCTCCGGATATATAGTTGGATCCAGCTTCGATCCCATGACCTTTGTCATGTACGCTTTCTCATCTTCAGTGAAGCGCGCGAGCATGTTCTTATCTATATTGGATCTGTAGGCACCGGGTTCGACAGCGTTGACTTGAACCCCGAGGGGAGCGAGCTGCCGAACCAGCGAATCTGTCAGTCCCTCGACTGCATGCTTACTCATAACGTACGCGACAATGTCGGGTCCTCCGCCGTCGGTGATTCCGGAAGGTGAGCCGATGTTTACGATCCGTCCCTTCTCGGCGATGATGAGCGGCTCGAACGCCTTGATCATCATCACCGGTCCGTAGGCGTTCACCTTCATAGTAAGATCGAACTCCTCCATCCTCATGTCGGCGATCGTGCCAAATGTAGCGACACCGGCATTGTTGACCAGTCCATAAAGGCCACGGCCGGCTTTGGTAACTGCCGCCACTGCAGCTGCAATGTCTGCAGGTTGTGTGACGTCCAGGCGTAGGGGTTGCACGTTCTTGATCGCTCCGAGCGCCTTTAGGTCCTCCTCTTTGCGCGCGGCGGCGTAGACAAAATAGCCGTCTGCTGCGAGGTGCTCGGTGATCTTGCGGCCGATGCCGCTGTTGGCACCGGTTACGAGGACAGCCTTGGAGCCTGTTTGCTCGCTGGACTGCGCACGGGCACATGGCAGTGCAGCGAGCAATGCGCACATCGTGGTCAGAAGTACTCGCATGGCGGCCTCGCTATTGCGGACGGAAGATACTGATTGGACCGGACCTTCACTCAGCACCAGCAACCCAGTTGCCGATGTCGAGTCTCAGTCTAGTGCCGACCACCGGGCGCACCCAGACCGCTTACTGCATCGGGCCGGCGATTCGCTGCATGATGAACGGGCACCAGGGTCGGACCGTGGGATCGACCGGCGCCCCGCCAGGGGGCTCCAGACCATGGTTAACGTTAAGTAACGCGCGCGAAAACAGTAATTTACTGGTTGAACGAGCGCCGGTACCGGAGATTCGATCCTCCCATAAAGAAAAACAGGCCTGGGGGGAATACGATGAGTTCGGATACGCGCTCTGCCGTGCAACGTGCGTGCCGTCGCGCTTTTATATCGCTGAGCGCTGGAAGCTGGGGACTGGGCGCGGTCGCACATGCCGGCGACGCGGGGCCTACGCCGGTCGATAACGACCTCGAGCAGGTCGTGGTCACAGGTCGCCTCGAGGAGGATCTGCCCATAGACCTGCAGAAATACGGAACCCGGGTCGACACCGTCTCAGCCGAGCAGATCCGCAACGGTGGCTACCTCGACCTCGCCCAGACCTTGCAGGCGCTGACGCCCGGCCTGTATATCGCTCCGAAAAACGGTCCCTTCGACTACGCGAATATCTCCTTCCTGGGATCGCGCACGCAAGACGTTCTCTGGCTCGTCGACGGAGTCCGAATCAACAATCGTCTTTATGGGGGCACGACTCCGCTCGATACCCTCCCCGCCTCGATGGTCGAGCGCGTTGTGATTCTCGAAGGGCCACAGGCGCTCTTCTATGGTACCCAGGGCGTAGCGGGTGCCATCAATGTCATCACGAAATCGTTCACGGATGCGCCCGACGGTGGTTTCTCGGTCGGCGGCGATACTCACCAAGGCAAGCACGTCGACGGGTACTTCAGCGACTCACTCGCGGGCCAGCACTTCGTGCTCTTCGCCTCCGACGATCAGTCGCCCGGGTTCCAGCCCTTTCGGAACCAGGACTACCAGGCCAGCTCGACCGATCGCGATCGCAGCTACAACCTGCGCACCGTGGGAGCCAAATACGCCATCGACCCGACCGAGGCGCTACGCCTCACCGCCACAGTGCAGCACACCGAAGGTCATGTCGATGACTCCCAGCCACAGTTGGTTGCGACCGCTTTCAACGATCGCGACGAGGATATCTATAGCGCCAAATTGGACTACACCCCCGGCGATGTCGCGCAATTTTTCGCCAAGGGCTATTTCCACAACTGGCGGTCACATTACACCGAGTACGACCACGACCTCGGCGATCCAGGAACGCTGGACGTCATCGATAACCATGATTTCTGGGGTTTCAAGGACTACGGCGCCAATGCCGCACTGAAACTCGCCCTCAACCGCGGTTTCGAGTACTACGTCGGTGCTGATTATCAGGCGTACACGGGGCGGGACGCCGTCCTGGTGATTACGCAAAAGTCCGAGAACGTCCATGCGTTCTTTGGCGAAATCGCCACGACATCGGATCTCCTCCCCAATGCGAACCTGGCCGCGGGGTTCCGTTACAATGATCCGAGTGTCAGCCCGAGCGCCACGGTGTGGAATGTGAGCGGTCGCTTCGAGCTGCCGGCGGGACTCTTCGTTCGGGCACTCGCCGGTACCGCCTTCAGGTTACCGACGGCGGAGGAGTTGTTCGCCGACGATCCGGATGACGAGCGCGGCAATCCGAACTTAAAACCGGAGAGAAGTCGTAACCTGAACGCCTCGCTGGGCGGCAACGCGGGCGCCGGGCATCTGAAGTGGGAGGTGAGCGCGTTCTACCGGGACATTACCGACCTCATCTCGTTCGACGGTTTCGACCCGACGACGAATCAGTCGCTCGCGGAAAACATCGCCGGCAAGGTCAAGGTTCGAGGTGCGGAGTTGACTCTGGATTCCGCCATCAACAGCGACATCTCTGCGACCGCGAGTTATACCTACAGTCACGCCAGACAGGACAGCGATCAGCAGATTGCGCGCGTCCCGGAACAGCAGGCCAAGGCGATGATCGACTTTCACCCGTCGGCCTACCCTTTCGGAGCGACTGTGAACCTCAATTATGTCGGCCGGGTGTATCAATCCGTCTGGGACGGGTTCGAGAAGTTCGGCAACTATCTCGTCGTGGACCTGGCGGCGCGTGTGTTTCTGGACACAGGCCGTCATCAAACAATCACCGCTCGCCTGGAGAACGCTTTCGACAAGCAGTACGCCTCCTCGCTGGGGTCCGCCTTCCGCGATTCGGACGGCAGCAACTACACCTACTGGAATCTAGGCGTGCCGCGAACCTTCCAGCTTCGTTACAACATTCGATTCTGACCCAACCGGCGCGCCCGACATGCGCTACCTCATCCTCATACATCGGTACCTCGGCATCGGGGTCGGCGTATTAATGGTTGTATGGTGTCTGACGGGCGTCGTCATGATGTACGTCCGTTACCCGGCGTTGTCCACAGCCGAGAGATTGCGGCATTTGGAGCCACTGGAGTGGCGGGGCTGCTGCGTCGTGAGCGAGTCCTCGCTCGCAGACGACGCGTTGGTGGACACGTTTCAGGTTGAAAGCGTGACCTCCCGACCGGTGTTGCGCGTGAAGCTCGCCCACAGCGGATGGCGGCTGATCGACCTGATCGATGGGCACGTGATGTCGGGTATATCGGAGCGCCAGGCGGCGAACATCGCGGCGACTTTTGCCCAGACGGGCGGCGCCCCGCCGCGGCTCCAGGGCGCGATCGACTACGATCAATGGACCGTCTCCGGTGAGTTCAACACAGAACGCCCGCTGTTTCGGTTCGCGCTCGATGACGCGGCGGGGACGCAGCTCTATGTATCCAGCACGACGGGCAAGCTAGTACAAATGACGACAGCCCGCGAACGGTTCTGGAATTGGGCGGGCGCGATCCCTCACTGGCTGTACTTCGCGCAATTGCGGCGTAACGTGGCGCTCTGGAGCCAAGTGGTCATCTGGACGTCGCTCGCCGGATGCTTCCTGACACTCCTCGGCATTTACATCGGACTGCGGCAATTTCTGCGGCGGCCCACCGCGCGCTGGTCGCCTTACTGCGGGATTCTGTTCTGGCACCATGTGCCGGGGCTCATTTTCGGGTTGTTTGCCCTAACCTGGGTTGCAAGTGGCCTGATCTCGATGAATCCCTGGGGTTTCCTCGATAGCGAAGGGCAACAGCCGGTAGTTGCAGCGTTGGCGGGTGAGCCAACATCCGGAGCACGGGTGAAAGAGTCACTCCGCGCCTTGGCGTCCGCCCCATTGCCCTACGGAGTTGTGTCGGTGAGCTCTGCCCAACTCCTGGGGCAACTTTATCTGGTCGTGACGTCGGCCGGCGGATCGCGGTGGCGTGTGGACGCGAGAGGCTCCCCAGCTCCCATAGGCAGCGCAGACCGGATGAAAATCGCCCAGACGCTCAGCGGCGGCACCCAGAAAGACACTGCCCCCGAACTCATGACCCAAGGGGACGCGTACTACTACAGTCACGGAGCCAGTGCAGCGCCATTTCCGGTCTATAGGATTATTCTCAGCAACGAACAGAGGACGCGGTATTACCTCGATCCTGTCTCTGGCATTCCGCTCGAGAGCCTCGACAGCAACGCACGTCGGTATCGATGGCTGCACCAAGGGCTGCACGCGATGGACTTCTCTCCTGTCCTGAGAGCGCGTCCAGTATGGGATTTGCTGATGCTCTCGTTGCTATCCGGCGTAACGGTAGTTTGCATCACAGGCGCCTACCTCGGATTGCGACGGTGTTTCCGTGATAAACCCACTGCGAGGGTGATGAGCTCGCCTGACTCGGAACCCTGCCCTATTTGTGGCAAACCGAATCAGTGCGGAGTGCGTCAAGTAGGCGGCGCATGCTGGTGCCTCGGCCAACCCATCCCGGATGAAGTCATAGCAAAGATCCCGGCTGACGTGCTGGACCCTGCTTGTATCTGCGAGGCTTGCGCATTTGACCGGGTCAACGCAAACATGGTTACGTCATGCGACCCCGTATTCCGCCACCGCTCTTGATGCTCATCGCGGCCGCCCTGATGTGGGCGTTTAACCGCGAGTTACCTCTCGGTCACTGGATTGCCGAGCCCTGGAACCGACTCGGATGCATCCCTGCCGCAATCGCCGTCGCGATCGCCGTGGCTGCCCTTTTGCGTTTCCGTCAGTCGCGAACGACTGTTAATCCCATGGATCCAAGCAAGGCCTCGCACCTGGTGACCGACGGCGTTTTTCGCTTCAGCCGCAATCCGATGTATCTCGCATTGCTGTTGCTGCTAATCGGGTGGGCGATCTGGCTCGGCACGATCGGCCCCTGGCTCGTTCCGCCGCTGTTCGTGATCGTCATCACCGTTGGGCAGATCATTCCCGAAGAGCGAGCGCTCACGGAGCTTTTCGGGGAAAAATACCTCGCCTACCGGGGAAGTGTGGGGCGGTGGATCGGTTCAGGACGCCGCTGAATCCGTCCCGCAGGGAACGCGACGGATCTCAATGACTTGGCTCGAACCCGGCGATGATCTCGCGCGGCACCCGCAGGCCCTGACGCTTTTCGATCAAGCGGAAGTGCGCCTCGAGGTCGCCGGGGACGAAACTCACTGCGACGCCACTTTCGCCTGCGCGTCCCGTTCGACCTATCCGATGCACATAGTCGGTGGTCGAGCGCGGCAGGTCGTAATTCACAACAGCCGGCAACTGTACGATATCGATACCACGCGCTGCGACGTCCGTTGCGATAAGAACCTTCACACGACCTGCCTTGAAGTCGGCGAGCGCCTTGGTCCTGGCGCCCTGGCTCATCTCGCCACTGAAGGCTGAGGCCGGGATTCCCAAGCGGCGCAACTTCACCGCGATGTGCTCGGTCGCATACCTCGTAGCGACGAATACCAGGGTTCTGGACCAGCCATGTTTGTTGATGAGGTGGCGTAGAAGTTGAGTGCGTCGCGCCGGATCGACATGTATGGCCCGCTGCAGGATGTCGGGCTGCGTGGCCTCGATCGTAGGCACATCGATACGAACCGGATCGTTTAGTAACTGCTCCGCAAGTGCGCGGACTGTGGGCGGAAATGTCGCCGAAAAAAGCAGATTCTGCCTTCGTTTTGACACCCGCGAGATGATGTTCGTCAGTTCATCCGCAAATCCCAGGTCGAGAAGCCGGTCAGCCTCGTCGAGCACCAGCGCCGCTGTCCACGCAAGCCGCAACGCGTTGTGGTCCACTAAATCCAACAGACGCCCGGGAGTCGCGACGACGATGTCCGCACCACCGCGCAACGCCATCATTTGTGGGTTTATCGATACACCGCCAAAGACGTCGATCACCTTGAGCCGCTGTGGCAGATATCCTGCAAAGTGCCGAATCGATTCCCCCACCTGTGCGGCAAGCTCGCGCGTAGGAACGAGTACCAGCGTGTGAAGGGAAAGCGGCGTACCACGCTCGCGCTTGTTCGCGTTCTGAAGCAACGGTAAAGCGAAGGCGGCTGTCTTGCCCGAGCCAGTCTGAGCGCAAGCCCACACATCCTTGCCCGCGAGAATCGCGGGGATCGCCTCCTTCTGGACCGGAGTTGGATCGGCATAGTTGCTCTCGGCAACAGCACGCAGCAATTCGGGTGATAACCCTAACGAAGAGAATGGCATTTAACTGCCGATCCTCCGCACCCGGATGGTCCTGCCCTTTATTTTCCCGCTGCGCAAGCGCTGAAATGCCTTTTCATGCCAATCTTGCGCGACAGCAACATACGTACGGGTGGGAAACACGTCGATCTTTCCCACTGCCGTGGCCGGAATTCCCGCATCGCCGGTGAGAGCGCCCAACAGGTCGCCGGGGCGTAACTTATGCTGGCGTCCCGCGTCGACCGCAATCGTGACAAAGGGAGCAAGCAAAGGCGCGCCATCGGTGGGAGAGGCCCACTGGCCCCAGTGAAGCGGCTCGCCGAGCCGAGCTTCGATCAGCTTCGCGCGATCCGATTCACGCGGCAGGCACAAACTCAACGCCACGCCGTGACGACCCGCCCGACCGGTGCGGCCGATGCGGTGCAGATGCGTATCGGCATTGGCGGCCATATCGAAGTTGATCACCATCGGAAGGTCAGTGATATCGAGTCCGCGCGCCGCTACGTCGGAGGCGACCAGGACCGTACAACTCCGATTAGCGAAGCACACCAGCATTTCCTCGCGTTCACGTTGATCGAGCTCCCCATGCAGGGCGAGCACCGCGAAGTGGCTAGCACCAAGCTCAGCGGCCACCGCACGGACGTCATCTCGAGTGTTACAGAATACAACCGCGGACTCCGGGCGGTACTGCAGGAGCAACGCTTTGAGTGCCGCCAGCTTCTGCTCCGCCTTGACTTCAAAAAAGATCTGCTCGATGGCTATCTCATCGGGCTCGTCGCGCACGGTAATCTGGAGAGGATCACGTTGCAGCTCTCGACTGATTTCCCGGATCGATTGCGGGATCGTTGCGGAGAACAGCAATGTCTGACGCTGCCTCGGTGTGGCTTCGAGAATGCTGTGTAGATCGTCCGCAAAGCCCATATCGAGCATGCGATCGGCTTCATCTAACACCAGCACACGAATGGATTTGAGCGGCAATGCTTTCTTCTGGAGCAGTTCGAGAATACGGCCCGGCGTGCCGACGACGATGTTGGGCTCGTGAGCCAGAGAAGCAAGATGCGGCCGCAGCGGCACTCCACCGCACAATGTCAGCACTTTCACATTCGGAATGAACCGCGCGAGCCGGCGAATCTCACGACCGACCTGGTCGGCCAGTTCACGCGTGGGGCACAGTACGAGACCCTGTAGCTTGCTCGACGCGACATCCAGTGCCGACAGCAGTCCAAGTGCGAACGCGGCGGTCTTTCCGCTACCGGTACGTGCCTGTGCGACAACGTCTCGCCCCGCCAAGATGGCCGGTATGCTCGACGCCTGCACCGGCGTCATCCGCTCATATCCGACCTCTTTGAGGGCAAGCTGTAGGGGATCTGCCAGTGGCAAAGTGGAAAATTCAGTCATCGGCACATGATCGGTCGCGCGCGCTACACGCGCCAGCGTTGTTGCTCTTCTACCGGCAGATCGTAGCTGGCTAGTAACTTGGCGAGCCGCTGCCCCTCCAAAGCGGCGTCGGCATCTGGACGGATGATGTGACGCGGCGGCAGCGCCACTCCCCGGTGTCGCAGCAGCGGAGCCAGACGGCGCCAGTGGAGCCCGTCGCCCGGTTCCCCACGCATCCCGACGGCCACTACCGCATAGCCGTGGTGCGCATACTCCGCCACCTGATCGGCAATTACGGCGAGCAGCAGGCGATGTTCGCCCAATGGCGGCAACTGCAGCACACCGTAGCCGCTAGCCTCCAGGACGCCCAGCATGTCGGGCATCGCCGCGCCGGCCCGATGCTGCGGATTAACGAGTTTTTCGGGCACGAGCGCGATCCGCCAGCCGCGTGAATCGCCGCTCACGACGCAGCCGAATCTTCGCCGCGCGGGCCCGCCGCACTCTCGCGGCTATCCAGGAACTCCTCGAGATCCCGGCGCGAGCCAGCCTCATCGAAGCGCCCCATATCCAGTGCCCAGCCCGTGGCCGGCACAGGCGGCAGGCCACGGCGCGCCAGCTCAGCCTCCAACTCCTCGATCCACACGCCCCGGCGCGGAACGATGTCCCAGTCGTCTTCGGGCCGGTTCGGCCGACCGCCCCACTCGGGCTTGCTGGAGGTAAAGCGCACGCCGGTGGAGGGGCTGCCGTCGAGCCCGATCAGGATCACCTCGTCCCCCTGGCGTAAATGGCCCTCGATCAGCGGCGCGATCGCCTGTGCCAGGCGCCGGCAGTGAGCTCGATAGGCCGGCGTGTCATATTGCTCATAGACCGCCCACCAACGCCGGGCACCAGCGAAGGCCAGCTCGGGGCACGGCAACTGCAACAGCTGGTATCCCCGGCTGCGCAGCGCTTCCACGACCGGGCTCACCAGACCCCGGTAGCGGGCCCCCTCACAGACCTTGGCGTTCTGGTTCAAGAGACAGTTGGCAACCAGCGCCACCTTGCGCGGCGTATTCGGCTCCATCAGCTCACTCACTCCCGCCGTACACGCCGGCTCGGCGTCAACCTATGATGCCCGATTGCGCCGCGGTTTTGGCGAACGCACGCCGGTGAATCAGCAGGTACACCGCCGGCAGCACCAGCATCGACAGAATCGGCGCCGTGATCATGCCGCCGACCATGGGAGCCGCGATTCGTCGCATGACCTCGGAACCGGTGCCGCCGCCGAGCATGATGGGCAACAGGCCGGCGATGATCACTGCGACCGTCATCGCCTTGGGCCGCACTCTCAGCACGGCGCCCTCTTCAATGGCTTCGATCAGATCCTGTACGGTGTGGTATCGGTTCGCCTGGCGTCGTTTGTCGATCGCGTGATCGAGATAGATCAGCATGATGACACCGAATTCCGCCGCGACACCGGCAAGCGCAATGAAGCCGATGGCGGAAGCGATCGAGAGGTTGTACCCCAGCAGAAATAGCAGCCAGAGACCGCCGACCAGTGCGAACGGCAGCGTGCCCATGATCAACGCTGCTGAACTGAGGCTTCTGAAGGTGAGATAGAGAAGGACGAAGATGATCACCAGCGTGAACGGCACCACCAGTTGCAGTTTCTGGGTCGCACGCTCCAGATACTCGAACTGACCGGACCAGGTAATCGTATATCCGGCGGGAAGCTCGACGCGCTGACCGACCAGCTTCTGCGCCTCCGCGACATAACCGCCGAGATCGCGGCCGCTGATGTCGACATAGACCCAACCGTTGAGCCTTGCGTTTTCGCTGCGCAACTGTGGCGGCCCATCGGTAACGGCAAGATCCGCCACGGCCCCCAGTGTCGTCGTTGCACCGACCGCAGTGACAATGGGCAGCACGCGCAGCTTGTCCACCGAGTCCCGCAGCTCGCGTGGATAGCGCATGTTGATCGGAAAGCGCTGCAAGCCTTCGACCGTCTCGCCGACGTTCTCACCGCCGATCGCAAGAGCCACGACCTGTTGTACGTCCGCGAGGCTTAGGCCGAAGCGTGCCGCGCGAACACGGTCGATACGCACTTCCACGTATCGTCCACCTCGGACACGTTCGGCGTATGCCGACCGGGTCCCCGGTACTTCCTTGACGATCGCCTCAACCTGTTCACCGATCTTCTCGAGCACCTTCAGATCGGGTCCCGCGATCTTGATGCCGACCGGGCTCTTGATGCCGGTGGAAAGCATGTCGATGCGATTACGGATCGGTTGCACCCACAGATTGGCGAGCCCCGGAAGGACGAGCGCCGCATTCATCTCGTCGATCAATTGATCCTGAGTCTTGCCTCCCGCCCACTCCGAGCGTGGTTTGAACTGGATCGTCGTCTCGAACATCTCCAAGCCACCCGGGTCGGTCGCACTCTCGGCGCGTCCCGCCTTGCCAAACACACGCTCTACTTCCGGAAAGCTCATCAGGATCTTGTCAGTCTGTTGTAACAACACAGATGCTTTGTCGGCGGACAAACCGGGTAGCGCGGTGGGCATGTACAGCAGATCGCCCTCGACCAGCGGCGGCATGAATTCGCTTCCCAGTTGGGTGACGGGCACGACGGTCAGCAGGACCAGCAAGCCGGTAATGCCGAGCGCCTTCCATGGGTGTCGTAGCACGACGTCGAGCAGCGGCCGATAGACGGCAATCAGTACTCGATTGAGGGGATTGCTGCGCTCCTCCGGAATTCGCCCGCGAATGAAGTAAAACATCAAGACGGGAATGAGGGTCACCGAAAGCCCCGCTGCCGCCGCCATCGAATAGGTCTTGGTGAACGCCAGTGGCCCAAACAGCTTTCCTTCCTGTGCCTCGAGGGTGAACACGGGGACAAAGCTCAGTGTGATGATCAGCAGGCTGAAGAAGAGCGCCGGCCCTACTTCGGCCGCGGCGTCCCCGATCAGACTCGTTTGCTCGGCGAGCGTCGCGCGGCGGCCCGGATTGACATGGTTCCAGGCTTCAAGGTGTTTGTGGGCGTTCTCGATCATGACCACGGCCGCATCGACCATCGCCCCGATGGCAATCGCGATTCCGCCCAACGACATGATGTTGGCATTGACACCCTGCCAGTTCATGACCGAGAAGGCGGCCAGAATACCCAGAGGCAAACTGACGATGGCGACCAAGGCAGAGCGCAGATGGAACAGGAACAGTGCACAAACCAGGGTGACGACGACGAACTCCTCGATCAGTTTGTCGCGCAACGTAGCCACTGACTCATGGATCAGCTCCGAGCGATCATAGGTGGTCAGGATTTCCACACCCTTTGGCAAACCTTTTTTCAGGCTCGCTAGCTTCGCCTTGACCCCGTTAATGGTCTCGAGCGCGTTCTTACCAGCCCGCATGACGATGACGCCGCCCACGGCTTCGCCCTTGCCGTCCAGCTCCGAGATGCCGCGTCGGATCTCCGGACCAATCTGCAAGCGGGCGACGTCCCCGAGCAACACCGGTGTGCCACCGGCGCCCAAGCCGACCGGCACGCTGCGGAAGTCGCTCAAGTTTTTGAGGTAGCCGGTTGCCCGTACAGCGTATTCAGCCTCGCCCATCTCTAACACCGAGCCGCCGGTTTCGTTGTTTGAGTCGCGTAGGGCCGACTTGACCTTATCGAGAGTGATACCGAGGGCACGCATACGATCCGGGTCGAGCACGACCTGATATTGCTTGACCAATCCGCCCACGCTGGCGACTTCGGCGACATTGGGCACGCTCTTGAGCTCGTACTTCAGGAACCAGTCCTGCAGAGCACGCAGTTGCGAGATGTCGTATTGCCCGGAGTGGTCGACGAGGGCGTACTCGTAGATCCAGCCGACGCCAGTGCCATCCGGACCCAGAGTCGGCCTCGCCGAGGGTGGTAATCGGCCGGTCACCTGGTTGAGATACTCGAGCACACGCGAGCGCGCCCAATACACATCGGTCTTGTCATCGAAGATGATGTAGACGTAGGAGTCGCCAAAGAATGAATAGCCGCGCACCGTGCGTGCCCCGGGCACTGACAGCATCGTCGTGGTCAGCGGATAGGTGACTTGATCCTCGACCACCTGCGGTGCTTGGCCGGGGAACTCGGTGCGAATGATGACCTGGGTATCGGACAGATCCGGCAACGCATCGAGCGGTGTTGAGAGGGTTGCATGAACGCCCCAGGCTGTCAGCAGCAGCGTTCCCATCAGCACCAGGAAGCGGTTCTGAATCGACCAACGAATGAGAGCGCCCAACATGTTAGTGCGCTCCGGCGGAGGGCTGCGCCGACGGCATGGGCATCAACTCCGGTTTAGCACCCGGCTCTTCGGGTTCGTTCGATCCGGCGAGATTATCGAAGGCGCCGCGCAGGCTGGCCTCCGAGTCGATCAGGAACTGTCCGGACGCAACGACGTTCTGACCGACGCGCAACCCTTCGAGAATCTCCGAGCGACCGCCGTGCTCGGCGCCGACCTGGACCAGCACCGGGCGAAAATGCGTCGCATCGTCGGCCACGATTACGACGCTGCGCGTACCGGTCATGATCACGGCTTCCGTGGGCACGGTGAGCACCTGATCTTGCGTCGTCCCGCGCAGATGCACGGCTGCGAACATACCGGGGCGCAAGCGCCTGCCTGGATTCTGGATCACGACTCTCACCTTGAGCGTGCGTGTGGCCGGCGTCAGCTCTGGATAGAGGTAGTCGATCCGGCCTTGGAAGTGTTGACCAGGCAACGCTGGTACGTCAGCCACTACCGGATCGCCGGCCTTAATCCACGCGGCCTGCGTCTCCGGCACTTCGGCGTTGATCCAGACACTCTGCAGATCGGCGAGCTGGAACAACATGGCGCCCGGCTCCACGGCGGCTCCCTGACGCGCGCCCAGATCCATGACATAGCCGTCGAATGGCGCGTAGTAACCGACACGCCGCTCCGCCTGGCCGGTTTCCTCGATATGCGCGAACTGACTCGCAGACACACCGAACAAGGCGAGCCGACGACGGGCTGCCTCAATGAGCTGGGAATCCCCCGAGTTGCGGGCAATCAGCCATTCCTGTTGAGTCGCAAGGAGGTCAGGTGCGTACACACCGGCGAGCCTTTGCCCGCGCCGGACTGAATCGCCCACCGCGCGTACGTTGAGCTCTTCAACCCAGCCAGGCTGGCGAACCTGGATCGCTTCGATCCGGTGCTCATCGACTCCGACTACGCCGACCGTATCAACGACGCGTGCGAAACTGCCTCGCTCAACCGGACTTAGGCGCACTCCGAGGTTCTGCACAACTCGCGCATCGATCGTGATGGTGCCCGCAGGCGCTTGGGTGACGCCCGCCGAGTCTGGTGCTGCGACACCCGGGTGCGCCGGCGCGGTGGTGTCGCATTTCGGCACCAGCTGCATGTCCATGAAAGGCGATTTTCCGGGTTTATCGAAGTGTTGGGTTGGGCGCATCGGGTCGTACCAATAGCCTGGCGCGCCGCCCGCACCGCAGGCGCCGACTGGCGCCTCATCTCTGTGGCGATGCTTGAACCAACCCACGCCAAGAACGACGATCCCCACGATCAGGGCACCGATCAACAGAAAACGAGATTCGCGTTTCACGGGGCACCTTCCAGATGATCACGAGGAGCGGCGAAATACTGAAGACGAACCTGGGCACGCGCTGCTTCGACAGCGAGCGCCAAGCGTTGCAGCTGAATGTCGAGCAGGCTACGGCGGGCGAGTAGCACCGCATCGAAGCTGCCGCGCCCCGCCCCGTAGGCGCTACGCGCGTCTTCGATACGGCGTTTCGCATTGGGGATGATGGCGGTGTCGAATTGATCGACCCGCTCGCGGAAGTGACGCCAGTCGAGGTAGTCCTGGCTCACCTCCGCGTGCAGTTGGCGCAGCAGGTCCTCCTTGCGGTCCGCGCTCGCGTGCGATCGCTGGAAGGCGGCGGCCAGCTCGGGGTCCTGGCGATTCTTGGTGAAAAAGGGAAGATCGATCGTGAACTGGAGGCCGACGAAGTCGGAGAAACCCGGTCGGTAAGCGACATAGCCTTCCAGAGAGAAATCCGGCTTGTAGGCTTCTCGGGCCAGCTCGATGTCCGTCGCCGAGGTTTGAATCTCCTTGTCCAGCCCATCGATCACTGGATGATGATCGACCGCCGCCATGAGTTCCGGCAGCGTGCCGGGTACCGCCGGCAACGACAGCTCATTCGCGAGCGGCCGCTGGGCCGCCTCACCGATCCAGCGCGCGAGCTCAGCCCGCAGTCGCAGCGAGCGGTGCAACCAGTCGTGCTCCTTATCCGCGACCAGATCGGCGTCGACCTTCGCCGCCTCCCAGTCCGCCTGCGACGCCTTGCCGTTGCCGTAGTCCTTTTCCAGCGATTGCACTTGCAACGCGGCTTCTGAGGTCAGTTGCCGGGACAGCGTCAGCCCCTGCTCGGCTTCATACACGTCGAGCCAGGCGAGAGAGGCATCCCGGCGCAGCGCGCGACGGTCATTGTGGAGCGCGGCGCGCTCGGTATCGGCTTCCAGTCGCTTGCGCTCACCCCTGAGCCGGCGCTTATCGGCGCGAGGGAACTCCTGGCTCAAACCAACAGTGAACTCGGTGAAGTTGTCGCGGCGAACGCTGAAAGCCTCGCCGGTATCAATCGGCAATTCCTTCAGTCCACTGGAGAGCTTGGGGTCTGGCAACTGCGCCGCGGCGACGGCCTGCCGTTCGTCGGCGTTGATCACCGCCTCACGTCCGGTGAGGATGGGTTGATCGACCAGCGACAGGCCTGACGCCTCCTCCAGCGACAAGGGCGGCCCCGCGCCGGTAGCGCCCAAAACGGAAATCAAGAGAACACATCTGAACATGGTGCGAATTCCGAGTAAGGAAGACTCGGGGATGCGCAGCCCGCCTGACAACGAGTCATGCTGAGCGCGCACAGCGTAGCGCCGCGCGAATCGCGCCCAGGGCGGTTAGATTCGCGCGAACACCGGCTAAGCCGGCAAGCAGCCGTTCAGATGAGTCGGGGCGGTCGCCACAGCCCGTGCGAGCTGTGAGAGATGGCAGGTGTTGGGCGGTCTGAAGTCAGAATGGGCCGGGCAGGTATGACGAGCATCGCCACGAGGTGGGTCGGCTCGTAAGTTTGCGGGGTTTTGCAGTTATAACCGGCTTTGCAGGGCGTGCAGGCGCCGTTCTTTCCGGGGGCGTCGCCGAATCGCTTACATGCAGTTTGGTCAGCCTTCCCCGGACAGCAATCACCGGCCACGGCGACGCGATCGGGCGCCTGCATCTGTGCCTGGCAGCTGCGGACGTGCGCAAGCCCCGCCAACCCGTAGCCGGGCAGCGTCAGCAACGTCAACAGAACCGTCAGTAGCCGGAACCTATGCATGTGTAGGGAGACCGGGGATACCAAGAAATAATTACGCGCCTCCACACAATATCCTAGCCGGAAAGCCCCGACGGCCACAATAAGGAAGCCAAATTCTGGGAACTCCGTCCGCCTGGATTGAGCGGGTTGTCGGGGGGCTCATTCAATCAAGCCGGGCGCGGACCGAGCACTATGATGACCATACCCGCCAGGGCAATTGCTGCGCCAATGAGGTCCCAGGAGGTGGGTCGAACTTTGTCCACCAGCCACAGCCAGGCGATAGCAACGCATATGTAGACGCCGCCATATGCCGCGTAGACACGGCCAGCGGCGGTCGGATGCAGCGTCAGTAGCCACGCGAAAATCGCCAGGCTCGCCAGGGCAGGAATCAGCAACCACGGCGAACCGTCCTTCTTCAGCCACAGGTACGGCAGGTAACAGCCGAGAATTTCGGCGACGGCCGTGATCACAAACA
>JAQGOE010000063.1 GCA_028293725.1 Gammaproteobacteria bacterium
CCAAATGGACCGCCGGCGCTGCCGACCACCTCCCCCCCGAAGCACGCCTGGCCCGCGCGGTAGCTCTCGCCAGACTCGACTACGACGGCGCACTAGCCGCCTACAAATCAATCATCCAATCAAACCGCGAAGATCTCCGCCGCATCGCCCTCTACGACCTGGGAAACCTCAATCTCCGGCAAGCTGTCCAATACGGACTCGCCGACGAAGCGCAGTCACTCCCCTTGACCGAGCTCGCGAAACAAGGCTACCGCGACCTTTTACGCCGCGACCCAACGGACTGGGACGCGCGTTACAACCTCGAGCGCGCCCTGCGCCTCGCTCCAGAAGAAGACGACGACGCCAGCGAAGACACCGCCCCTCCCGACCCCAGGGAACACGAGCGCTCGACCATAGCGGACCCCAGGATGGACCTTCCATGAGCCTACTCCCGTGGGTGCATCTCCCATGCGCGCGTCTCGAGCACGCTCCCATGAGCCCGCTCCCCTGAGCGCACCTCCCATGAACGCCTGGCGCGCCCCCGCATTCGCATTCCTCCTGCTGCTGGCAGCGATACTCCTGCCCCCCTTCAACGCGCCACGCACAACCTACGACTACCTGGTTGTCTTCGACATCACCCAGAGCATGAATGTTGAGGACTACGAACTTGACGGTGCCCCCGTGAGCCGCCTGACCTACATGCGTGCCGCCGTGCGCCGCACCTTGCACGAGTTGCCTTGTGGCTCCCGCGTCGGCTGGGGTGTGTTTGCCGAATATCGGACCTTGGTCCTGCTCGCGCCGATCGAAGTCTGCGGGAACTATAACGACCTGTTGGCTTCGCTCGAGCGGATTGACGGCCGCATGCGCTGGGGCAACGCCAGCCAGATCAGCAAGGGATTGTTCTGGGCCATGCGCGGTGCCCGTGATGTCGGCAGCCACCCGCGGGTGTTGTTTCTGACCGATGGACAGGAGGCGCCGCCGCTGGACGGCGAGGGTTTGGCGATGTTTGATGACCTGAAGCGCGGCGACATCGGCGGATGGCTCATTGGTGTGGGCGGCTATACACCGCGACCCATCCCGCGAACCGATGCCGAGGGCAGGCCGATAGGCTTCTGGCATCAGGATGAAGTCGTGCAGCACGACGCGCGCCCGGGCACCGCGAGTCACGAGCACCTGTCCGAAGTCCGCGAGCCCTACCTGCGCAGACTCGCGCGCGAAGTCGGTTTTGAATACCTGCATCTCAGTAGCCTCGATTCAATCCGCGAAGCAATGCTGCACCCGCGCTTCGCCGAACAGCGGCGCGCGCCCACCGACTTCGCGTGGGTAGCCGCGGTCGCAGCTCTCATCACACTGATAGCCAGCTTTACGCGCGCGCTCCCGCGACGGCTTTCGTATACGATACGAAGCGATCCGAACCAGTGAGTCGAGCGGCGCGCACGCGCCCAAGGAGCCGTACCCAATGCCTTTGAGCGTGCGCGGATTGCGATCGATTGTTATCGCGCTTTCTTCGACACTCGTCGTCTCCGTCACCATCGCCGCGAGTCTGCCAGCGTCGTCAGGCCTACGAACGACCTCCGCGAGCCAACGATCCACCGCCGCATCTCGCACTCACCGTAATGTGATCATCTTCATCGCTGACGGCCTCCGTCACGATTCCGTAAACGCCACCGACGCCCCGACGCTGTTCGCGCTACGCCAGCGCGGCGTTCACTTCGTAAACAGCCACTCACTATTTCCCACGCTTACGACCCCCAACGCGTCGGCGATAGCGACCGGCCACTATCTGGGCGACACCGGTGATTTCAGCAACGCCGAGTACGTCGGCTACCCGACCTTCAATCATGGCGACTTCGGCAAAGCCCCGGGCACCCCCACGCCGTTTCTCGAGAACGACCCCGTGCTAGGCGACCTCGGCGACCACACTCCGAGCGGCAACTTTCTCAACGAGACCTCGCTGCTCGCACTGGCGCGGCAACATGGATTCAACACAGCGGCGATCGGCAAACTGGGACCTGTAGCGATCCAGGACGTCGCTCTTCTGAAGCCGATCAACGGCCATTTCACAGTACCCCGAACGGTTATTCTCGATGACAGCACGGGCACCACGAGCGGCGTTCCCGTGTCGCCCGAAGTCCTGAGCGCGCTGGCCGCTGCCGGCCTGGGCAACACGCCGACGCCACGTGAGCAGCCGACGGGAACCGCCACCACACCCGGCACACTCGTGGCAAACATTGGCCAACAGAAATGGTTCGCGGACGCCGCCACCAAAGCCGTCCTCCCGGCGTTTGTGCGCAGCGGGCAACCCTTCGTCCTGCTTTTCTGGTCGCGCGATCCCGACGGGACCCAACACAACCAGGGCGATAGCCTCAACAAACTGCGACCCGGCATCAACGGCCCGACCTCGCGCGCCGGCATCGCCAACGCCGATGCGAACCTGAAGCAACTTCTCGATTTCGTAGCTGCCGATCCGGCGCTGAGCGGCTCGACAGACGTGTTCGTCACATCCGATCACGGTTTCGCAACCATCAGCCGGCATGAGATCGACGCCACGGGGCAGGGAAGCCGCAGTTATTCGACGGCGTTCGTCTATCTCGGCGCCGACGGCAAACCCGGAGTCCCAACGGGCTGGCTGCCACCAGGGTTCCTGGCGATCGATCTTGCACACGCTCTGCGGCTGCCGCTATTCGACCCGGATAGCCAGATCGATGTGGGCGGCGCGCCTCGATATGAGCCCGTCGATCCAACGAAACAACCCACTCCCGGGTCGCGCCAGCATCCGCTGACCGGCAATGGACTGCTCGGCGGCACTGGCAACGTGCAGGACCACATCGACGCCAAGGTCATCGTCAGCGCCAGTGGCGGCACCGACCTCATCTACATCGCCGACCACGACCGCGCCATGGCACGTAAGGTTGTTGAGTTTCTGAGCAGCCAGGATTACGTTGGCGCGCTCTTCGTCGATCCTGCCCTGGGCGTTATCCCGGGCACCTTGCCTCTGAGCGCGATAGCGCTGGAGGGCTCGACCCGCATGCCGCGCCCGTCGATCGTGGTGGGTTTCAAGACTTTCCAACTCGAGCCAGGCGATCTTCTCTCGGCCGTCCAGGTCTCCGATACACCCTTGCAGGAAGGGCAGGGCATGCACGGCGGCTTTGGCCGCGACAGCACGTTCAACAACATGGCCGCGGTCGGTCCAGACTTCAAACAGGGCTACAACGATCCCCTGCCCGTGAGCAACGCCGACATCGCACCGACCCTCGCGCACGTGTTAGGTTTTCAGCTGCCCGCCACCGGCCGGCTGCAGGGTAGAGTGCTGTCTGAAGCGCTGAGCGGCGGCCCCGATCCCGCTGCGTTCCACCACGGCACGGTCTCCTCCAAGCCCACACCGTCCGGCCGCGCTACAGTGCTGGAGTGCCAGGAGTACCAGGGTCGCAAGTACTTCGACACGGCCTCGTTCTCCACGGTATCCGGCGCCTCGACCGCGAGCTGTAAATAAAGCCCGGCACGCGGCCTGCTTCTCCTCGATACAGCATTCGCTGCAACAGTGGCGGCTACGGTCGCGAGGAGAGATTTATGGCAGCTTTGAGTGGAATGAAGGTCGCGATATTGGTCGCGGAAGGCTTCGAGCAGGTCGAGCTCACGGAGCCGAAAAAGGCTCTCGACGAGGCCGGGGCCGAGACTCGTATCGTATCGCCCGCCAAGGGCCAGGTTCAGGGGTGGAAGCACTTTGACAAAGCTGACAAGTTCAAGGTCGACGTGCCACTCGAACAGGCCGACGCCAGTGAATTCGATGCCCTGCTGCTCCCGGGCGGCGTGGCCAATCCCGATCAGTTGCGCACTCTGCCCGCAGCGGTGCAGTTCGTGCGAGAGTTCTTCGACGCTGGTAAGCCGGTCGCCTCCATATGCCACGGTCCATGGACCCTGATCGAAGCGGGGGCCGCAAAGGGTCGGACTGTAACTTCATGGCCTTCGTTGAAAACTGACCTCACGAACGCCGGTGCGAAGTGGGTGGACCAGGAGGTCGTGACGGATAACGGCCTCGTCACGAGCCGCAAGCCCGCTGACATACCAGCGTTCAACCGCAAGATGGTGGAGCAGTTCGCGCACGCCACGCACTAAGGACCTCTGCCTCGTTCCCCCTTGCGCTCGAGCAGCGGATTGCCGCAAGGTAATCCGCCTTCGAGGGGGGACTTCATGGAACAAGACGTCGTTGCCACTGCGCCAACCGACAGCGCCCGTCCGCTCTTCTCCAAGGGCTACCGAGGGTGGCTGCTGTTCATATTGCTACTGACCAACGCGCTGACTCTCGCTGACCGTCAGAGCCTCGCAGCCTCCGCGCAGGCCATCAAGCTCGATCTCGGTTTGAGCGACCTGCAGATGGGGTTGATCCAGGGCCTGGCTTTCGCCATTTTTTACACGGTGCTGGCGCTGCCGATCGCCCGCCTCGCCGAGCACGTGAGCCGCACCAAAATCATTTCCGTCTCCGTCGCGATCTTCGGCGTGATGGTTTCCCTGTGCAGCCGGGCGAGCAGCTTCGGGCAGCTCCTGATCTGCCGCGTCGGTGTAGGGATCGGCGATGCCGGATTCGCGCCGCCGGTAGGCTCTTTGATCGGTGATCACTACGGCATGACCCGTCGCGCCTCGGCGATGTCCGTGATCTGGCTCGGCGCGCCGGTCGGTGTCATCTTCGGGGCGATGCTCGGCGGCTGGATGGCGGAGCACGTGAGTTGGCGCGCGGCGTTCATTGCCGTGGGCGCACCAGGGATCCTGGTGGCGATTCTCACTCTCCTGACATTGCGCGAGCCGCCACGCGGCATGTCCGATCCACCCGGCGCCACCAAAGCCGGCACGCCGCCTCCGTCCATGGGGCAGGTTCTGAAATTTCTGATCTCCAAGCCATCCGTGCCGCACCTCCTCGCGGGCTGCGCATTGGCGGCCATCTCCATGAACGGCATCGGCCAATTCTTTGGGCAATTCCTGGCACGTAACTATCACCTAGGCTTTGCCGAGACGGGCCGCGTGCTGTCGCTCGTTGCGGGAACTGCTATGCCGTGCGGGATGCTGTTGGGAGGCTTTGGTATCGATTGGGCCGCACGTCGCGACAAGCGTTGGTTCGCGTGGGGACCGGCGGTGACGCTGGTGTTGGCGTCGCCCGCGCTCATCCTGGGATTCAGCCAACCGACGGTGCTTGCTGCCGCATTGGTGCTCGTCGTCGCTCATATCTTGCTGTTCGTTTATTGGACTCCGACGCTGGCCCTCGCGCAGAACCTGGTTGGGGCCGACATGCGTGCCTCGTCGGTGTTTGTTTTCAACTTCATTCTCGGCCTGGTGGGCATCGGCTTCGGACCGACTCTCGTCGGACTGGTGAGTGACTGGTTCGCGCGGAGTGCATTCACCGGCGGCGACTACTCCCTCTGTCCCAGAGGACGTCCGCCCACCGGCGCCCTGGACGCGTTCATGCAATCCTGTGCTGGCGCTCAAGCCACCGGTCTGCGTCACGCTCTGATGGTGATGTCACTGAGTTGTGTCTGGGCGGGGGTTCATTACTGGCTCGCCAGCCGCACTCTGCGCCGCGATCTCGAAACGCTCTATATGCCTCCGGGTCCGGTAACCGCCAACCCGGCCGCGGCTTCAGAAGTGTGAGCGACTGTATCGCAATCTTAAGTTACGGTCTCTTAGTTGTGGTGCATTAGATACAACTAGTGTGACCGGCATCACCACACACCACGGTGTTCCTTTTTGGTTGATCTATCGTTCCCCGTGAGTTCAGGACCGTCTTAATTCCCTATCCTCGCGCCGCTAGACTGCAGCCCTCCCGCGGTATAGCACTCGTGGCCTGAACGCGACGACCCGACGCTAGCCCCACCTCATTGCATGCATGCGGGACAGATTTGCGCGACCGCAACACCGCGGTCGTTATTGTCACCTCATTCATTCTCTAGGGGGATTCATGACCAAGGTAAGGGCCCATGTAGCGCTGACGATCGCTTCGGCGATGAGTGCGCTCGCATTCGGGCAAACGACAGCGTTCGCACAGACCGCGTCGGCTGCAGATCAGACCGCCGCGGCACCCACGGACGCGCTTCAGGAAGTCGTCGTTACGGCTGAGTTCCGTAAGGAAAGGCTGCAGGAGACCCCGATCGCCATCACCGCTGTCAACGCCGAGGCGATGGAACAGCGGAACATGACCAACCTGATCGACGTCGCCAACGTTGCGCCCAACGTCACGATGTTCGAGAACTCCGCTGCCTACGGTAAGACGAACGCCGCGTTCATTCGCGGCATCGGCCAGGCCGACTTCAACCTGGCGGCTGGCGAGCCCGGTGTCGGTATCTATATTGACGACGTCTATTTTGCGACCACGCTGGGTTCCGCATTCGACCTGTACGACCTGGACAGCGTGGAAATTCTGCGCGGTCCGCAAGGCACGCTGCAGGGTAAGAACTCGATCGGTGGCGCCGTCAACATGCACTCGAAGAAGCCCACCGGCTCCGATTCCGGGTATGTCGATGTCACCCTGGGTGATTTCAGCCGCCGCGACTTCAAAGCGGCGTACGACATGAAGGTGACGGACGACATTTTCCTGCGTGTCTCTGCGTTCGAGCAGCATCGTGCCGGCTACGTAACCCGGGCGAGCTACGCATGCGCCAATCCGCAGCCGACGGCGGGCTCGACCGCCACCACGGATTCGCGAGGCTATACAGTCAATCCCCTTGCACCCAACTACCTGCAGGGAAATGCACCCAACACGCTCGGCGGCAGCTGCGCGATCGGTACCGAAGGTGGCATCGACGTCCGCGGCGCTCGCGGCCAGGTGCGCTGGCTCATCAACGACAACATGGAGAATAACTTCACCGGCTACGTGGTGGACGACAACTCCGAAGCCGCCGCCGAGACCCTGGTGGCGGTCCAGCCCGGTCCGCTCACGGGATTCAATTCCTACCTGCTCGCCAAGTACGGCCAGCAGTTCGACAGCCGCTTCCTCACGAAGAACTTCTACACGACCTACTCGAATTTCTACGACCTGGACCTGCAGGAATCGATTCCCAACACCAACTCCATGCACCAGTGGGGCTTCAGCGACGTCTTCGATTGGGACCTCGGCGGGAATACGCATTTCAAGTCCATCTCATCCTACCTGGGGTACTGGACGGACTTCTCCGACGATCAGAGCAACTCTCCGCTACCGCTCGCCTGGGCGTACAACCTGGTCGATCACCAGCAGTTCACGCAGGAATTCCGCCTCACCGGCAAGGCACTGCCCGACGGCCAGCTCGATTGGGCGACCGGGGCGTTCTATTTTCGTGGCACCAGCCTGAACCGCGGCCAGGTCAACGTCGCCCTGCTCGGCGGCGCCGTTGGCCCCGCACGCGGCCTGAACTTCCAGCAGAACAGCCCGGCACTCGATCAGAACGAAGCGGTCTTCGCCCAGGCGACCGAGCACCTGACTGACAAGCTGGACCTGACCGCGGGTGTTCGCGGGACGCACGAAGACAAGTCGTACACCTATCAGAGCTTCTTCGGACGAGTCGGCCCCTACGGCGTCAAATACAGTCACGTGGACTGGAAGGCAAACGTCGGCTACAAGATCACCTCCGATGTGCTGGCCTATGCGTCGGTTTCCACCGGCTTCCGTGGCGGCGGGTTCAACCCGCGTCCCTTTGCGCAGTCGCAGATCAACCAATTCCAGCCGGAAAAGCTGACGGAATACGAGATCGGTCTCAAGAGCGACTGGTTCGACCATCGCCTGCGCGCGAACGTTGCCGCGTACTACGGTAACTACACCAACCTGCAATTCAACTCGCAGACCCTCGACGCCAACGGTGTGCCGTACACCGGTATCACCAATGTGGGTGGCGCCAACATCTCCGGCTACGAGGTGGAGCTCAGTGCCCGGCCGTTCGGCGCTCTGACCATCGATGCATCGATGGGGTATACCGCGTTCTTCTATAAGAACCTCGGCGACAACGTGGGCTGCTCTGGCCCGAACGCCGCCGCTAATGCCCTGGCAGGACTGTGCGTCTCCGGAAATCCGTCGTACAGCGACTACCCGCGGGGCCAGCCCAAACTCAAGGCGAACGTAGGCGTGGCGTACGCGTTCAACGTTCCGGGCGGCAGCAGCATTACTCCGCGTTTGGATGCGACCTATCAGACTAAGATGTACGCCGACGTCATCAACAACGGTCCCGGCGCGGCGATCATTGCGAGTCGCTTCCTGATGAACGGTCGCGTGCAATGGGATGCCGCCAACGGCAAGTGGGCGGTCGCCTTCCTGGGCACCAACCTCACGAACAAGCAGTACTATGTGAGCCTGTTCGACCTGCGTCCCTTCGGCGAAGGCATGGAGTCGGGTCAGCCGGGTGCCCCACGCGAGTGGGCGGTTAACGTCCACTACAAGTTCTAACGGCCCGGTTATAACGACCGCGGGAATGCGCGCCGCACCTCCAAAGTGCAGCGCGCATTCCCATTTTCCGCTCCTGGTGCGCGCGCCCTCCCGTCGTTACGCTTCCGTTCAGGCGTAAAGGCCTGAAATTCCTGCATTCCCCGCATCACGCGACGCACAACCTCGTTGTCGGGTCGCGTACGCACGGAATTTGCACGACAATGGCCTGAAGGGGGCGTCGTCCCCGACCATAGACGCATAGACGGCGACAACAATGAATGTACGTGTGCTCCCGCCTGCGCAGGATGAGGGTGTAGAGGACGATCGTGTAGCGCTCAGCAAGGAGGCCTTCAAGCACGCTTTCCTCGACAACCTGTTCTACGTGCAGGGCAAGATCCCGGCGCTCGCGACAAAGCGCGACTACTACATGGCGCTCGCGTTTACCGTACGCGACCGCATGCTCCACCGGTGGATCAGCACCGCGGAAACCTATACGACCCACGGCTCCCGGACCGTTGCCTACCTCTCCGCAGAGTTCTTGATGGGTCCCCATCTCGGCAACAACCTCCTGAACCTCGGTATCTACGACGAGGTGCGCGAGGCGGTCGGCGAGCTGGGACTCGACTTCGCCGAACTCGCGGCCTGCGAGGATGAGCCCGGCCTCGGCAACGGGGGCCTGGGTCGTCTCGCCGCATGCTTCCTCGACTCGATGGCCACGCTCGAGATTCCCTCCATCGGCTACGGCATCCGCTACGAGTTCGGCATCTTCCAACAGGAGATTGTCGACGGCTGGCAGGTCGAGCGCACCGACAAATGGCTGCGCTACGGCAACGCCTGGGAAATTCCCCGCCCGGAATGGGCCGTCGAGGTGAAACTGGGCGGCTCTACCGAGACCTACATCGATCACGAAGGCCGCTCACGCGTACGCTGGGTGCCCAATCGGGTCGTCCTCGGCGTCCCTTACGACACCCCGATCCTCGGCTACCGCGTCAACACGGCCAACACCTTGCGCCTATGGCGCGCCGAAGCGCTCGAGTCGTTCGATTTCGGCGCCTTCAATAGCGGCGACTATTCCGGGGCCGTCAGTCAGAAAGTGGTCTCCGAGACCCTGAGCAAGGTGCTGTACCCGAACGACGAGGGCCTGAAGGGCAAGGAGCTGCGCCTCGAGCAGCAGTACTTCTTCGTCTGCTGCTCGCTGCAGGACATGATGCGTATCCTGCGCGTCCAGCAGATCTCGGTGACCCGCTTTCACGAAAAGTTTGCCGCCCAGCTGAACGATACCCATCCGTCCATCGCCGTTGCCGAGCTCATGCGCCTGCTCGTGGACGAGTACGCTGTTGACTGGGACACCGCCTGGTCCATCACACGCAAGACATTCGGGTATACCAACCACACCCTGTTGCCCGAGGCTCTCGAGCACTGGCCCCTCTCGGTGTTCGGCAAAGTGCTGCCTCGACACCTCGATATCGTCTTCGAGATCAACGCCCGCTTCCTCGAGGAAGTGCGGATTCGCTTTCTGGGCGACGAGGCGCGGATCGTGCGCATGTCGCTCATCGACGAGAACGGCGGACGCTACGTCCGCATGGCCCACCTCGCCGCCGTCGGCAGCCACGCGGTGAATGGCGTGGCCGACCTCCATTCGCAACTCCTGAAGCAGAATCTGATGAAAGACTTCTGCGACATGTGGCCGGAGAAGTTCAGCAACAAGACCAACGGCGTGACGCCGCGTCGCTGGCTTGCGCTTACCAATCCGCGCCTGGCGGGACTCATCTGCGAGGCCATCGGCGATGGTTGGGTGAAGGACCTCGGGAAGCTCGTGGAGCTGGAAAAATTCGCCGACGACGAGCAGTTCCAGAAGAACTGGCGCGCTATCAAACGCCTCAACAAGGAAGACCTCGCGGTGCTGGCGCGCGATCGTACCGGCGTCAGTGTGGACCCCGATTCGCTGTACGACATACAGGTAAAGCGCATCCACGAGTACAAGCGCCAACATCTCAACGTCCTACACGTCATCGCGCTCTATCACCGCATCAAGTCGGACCCGCACGCGGAGATTCAGCCGCGCACCTTTATTTTCGGCGGCAAGGCGGCTCCCGGTTATTACGCCGCGAAGCTCATCATCAAGCTCATCACCGCCGTGGCCGACGTTGTGAATCGTGACCCGCAGGTGCGCGACCGCCTGAAGGTGGTCTTCATGCCGAACTTCAATGTCACCAGCGGGCAGCGGATCTACCCGGCCGCCGACCTGTCGGAGCAGATCTCCACCGCCGGCAAAGAGGCCTCCGGCACCGGCAACATGAAATTCTGCATGAACGGGGCGCTCACCATCGGCACCCTGGATGGCGCCAACATCGAAATTCGTCACGAGGTCGGCCCCGAGAACTTTTTCATGTTTGGCCTGAGTGCAGCCGAAGTGGAGGCTCTGCGCCGGGACGGCTATCGTCCCGCCGCGTTCTACGAGAGCAATCCCGAGCTGCGCGCGGTGATCGATCTCATCCGCGACGGCTTCTTCTCGCGTGGCGATGCCACGCAGTTCCGTCCCATCGTCGATGGGCTCCTAAACTGGGACACCTACATGCTGCTCGCCGACTTCCAGTCCTATGTGGACTGCCAGACGCAGGTGTCACACGCCTACAACGACTTCCGGCACTGGAGCCGCATGTCGATCCTGAACGTCGCACGCTCGGGCGTGTTCTCCTCGGATCGCACCGTGCGAGAGTACGCCGACGAAATCTGGCACGTGCCCAGCGTCCCGATCCGCCTCCTCTCACAAAAGGACCTGAATTTCGGCCTGGCCTAGCTCTTAAGTTTCGTCGCCGTCGTCACTGAAAATCTCCCTCAGATGTTCGACTTCGACACGGGCGTCGACGATGGCCAATCCCTTTCCCAGTGCAGTCAACACCCCCATCAGAATGTTGAGGGCGACGTTTCGGCCTGCCTCCAAGTCCGCTATGGTTTGGCGGCGACAGCCCACCCGCTCGGCGACCCACTCCTGCGTGCGACCGCGCGCCTTACGCTCGGCGCGGACTAGGGAGCCCAGTTCTT
>JAQGOE010000110.1 GCA_028293725.1 Gammaproteobacteria bacterium
CATCAGAGCGCGGTGGACCACCGAATTGTTTTGCCGGAGCTGTCACGGACGCGCCCCGTTCTGTGGTGAGGACGCCGCGGCGGCGGCCTCCCAAACCGATGCGATGTTGGTGTTTGCGGCGGCCGGCATACCGACGGCCGGCGTACCGGTGGCCGGGCCGCTGGGTTCTGCGCCTGTGGCAGGTGGCGCTCCTGACGAGAGTGCGCGCTCGCGGGCGCGCTGAGCGTCGGCGGTGCGTCCCAGGAATTCGTAGGATTGCGCCAGCAAGGTCCAGTCGCTGGCACTCCCGCCCTGGCGCGTCAGCCTGGCCTCGAGCCCGGCAGTCGCCTCTTCCAACGACCGCGCTTTGCCCGCGGGCGCGGCTGCCGCCATTGCCGTCGGCGCGCTTACGGTCGCGGGGTGATCGATGAGGCGATAGACCAATACACTTGCTGCGCCAAGTATTGCAACGCCGCACCCGGCGATCGCGTAGTACAACGGGGTCCGTCCAGTCGCCCCGCGGGCGACACGCCACAACGGAGTGGCAGCAAAGGTGGCCGCGACCCCCGCTGCGACTCCAGCGATGAACCAGAACAATGCACTCATAGAAACTCGTTACTGACTGCCGTCATTGTGCAGTCGGTGTTGTCGCAGCCTGCAGACAACACGTCGCCAACTGCCGACAAATCACGGGAAAAACCGGACAAAACACACAGCGAGACTGTGTGTAGGGTGCGTAGCCCTCAACTTAATAACAAGTAGGGAAATGCCCCATTCCTGTGTCGCGTGTCACAGAGTTAGGCTGCGCTCGCCTTCTATAGTCGCCGTTGCGCGCTCGCCCTATACGGCACTTACGCCAAACTTTCGAAGTTGAAATGGACGCTCTCGTTTACTGTTTTTACGGGCTGCCGGCTCTCCTGTTGCTCGTCTGGTTCACGCGCCGGCGCAACCGGCTCGAGCGAGTCAGCTTAGCGGCGCACGAGGAATCGCGCGCAGCGGGTCTGCACGACCCGATGTCCCTCCACCCTGTCATCGACCCCGCGCGCTGTATCGGCTGCGGATCGTGTGTGAAGGCGTGCCCCGAGGAACCGCAGCATCACGTGCTGGGTATCATTGGCGGCCGCGCCCAACTCGTGAGCCCGGCGGATTGCATAGGCCATGGAGCGTGTAAGACGGCGTGTCCGGTCGAAGCCATCTCGCTCGTTTTCGGGACCGAGCGCCGCGGCGCGGAAATCCCGGTGTTGAGCCCCCGTTTCGAAACCAGTGTCCCGGGAATCTTCATCGCCGGCGAGCTCGGAGGCATGGGACTCATCCGTAACGCCTTGGAGCAGGGTCGTCAGGCTGTCGAGGCGATCCACGCGGGGAGGCCGAGGGGCTCCGACCGGCTCGACCTCGTCATTGTCGGTGCGGGTCCGGCTGGCTTCGCGGCCTCGCTCACAGCACTCTCCAAACGGATGCGCTGCGTTACGATCGAGCAGGAGTCCCTTGGCGGTTGCGTATTCCAATATCCGCGTGGAAAGCTGGTGATGACCGCGCCCGCCACGGTGCCCCTGGTCGGTAAGGTGAATCTGCGCAACACCAGCAAGGAGGCCCTGCTGGAGTTCTGGCAGGAATGCGAGCGCAAGACCGGAGTCAAGATTAACTATCGCGAGCGCGTCGATGACATCAGCACTGATGGCAGCGGCTTCGTGGTGAAGACAACGGCCGGCACATATCGGACGCACAGTGTTCTCCTGGCGATCGGTCGGCGCGGCACTCCACGCAAGCTGGGAGTGCCAGGCGAGGATTTACCGAAGGTCGTCTATCGCCTGATCGATCCCGAGCAATACGCCGGACAACACGTCCTGGTTGTTGGCGGCGGCGACAGCGCGCTCGAGGCCGCCGCGAGTGTCGCGGAATCATCCGGTACCCGAGTCGTTCTGTCTTATCGGGGCGCCTCGTTCGAGCGGGCGAAACAGCGTAACCGTGAGCGTGTCACGTCGGCGGAGCGCGCCGGCCAGCTGCAGGTCCTGTTGAATTCGACGATAAAACTGATCGGAGCGGAGTCAGTGTCGATAGAGCACATCGGGCAGCTGCTCAGAGTGCGGAACGACGCGGTCATCGTGAATGCCGGCGGCGTGTTGCCGTCGGACTTCCTGCGCCGCGTTGGCATCTACGTCGAGACGAAGTATGGAACGGCGTGAGCGCTGTACGTTGCGCGGACTCACCGCGCTGTCCGCGCTCGTATCGCTCGTGTCAGGGGTTACTCATGCCGCCGCCCCCGCCGTTGACGCACTCGAGACGGCGAAGTCCGATATCCGCCTGAAGAAGTTCAGTGCCGCCGCGAGTGAGTTGCAACGACTCGCGACTTCCGGCAATCCCGACGCCCAATATCTCCTGGCCGTGTTCTATCTGAACGGCTTAAATGGCGTGCGCGATGTCGCTGTGGCCCGCGGCTGGCTGGAGAAAGCAGCGGCCCAGGGCAGTGTCAGGGCCGCCTCTGGTCTCGCGGCGCTGGCGGCCGATTCCGCTTCATCCGTGGAGCTGCCATCACCGGGAGACCTCAAGGATGCCAGGACGCGCAGCGAGGCCCTGTGGCTTGCGGCCGAGCGCGGTGATCTCAAGAGCCTGCAGGTGCTGGCGGTCCGCCCGTTCGTCGACCCGCGCGATGAGTTTGGCCGGGGCGCCTTGGCGCGGGCCGCACTGGCGGGCAAAACGGACGGCCTCGAATTCCTGATCCGCCAGGGTGCCGCGATAGATGCGCCCGACCTGCGTGGCATTACACCACTCATGTTGGCGGCGCGCGCCGGAAGTCTCGGCGCGGTGACAGCTCTCCTCGTGGCGCATGCCAACCCCAACGCCGCGGATCAGAGCGGTAACACCGTTTTGATGCATGCCGCCGTTGGCGGGCAGACTGCGGTAATCGACCGACTGTTGGGTTCAGGCGCCGCAGTCGCGGCTCGCAACGTGCAGGACTGGTCCGCCCTGGATTTCGCGGAGATCAACGGTCTTCCGGAAGTGGCCGCTCGCTTGAAGGAGAGCGGCGCTACCGGCCTGCGTCGCAGTGCGATTGCGAGTGGCGGCGACCTGACATTCGTTCAAAGACCCGGCGGTGCTCATAAGGACTTGTACGCGGGATGGCCGGATATTGCGGTCGCGGCCGTTAAGACTTCGCCTTCTCTGCTTGATTCGATGCTGGCGCGCCGTGCGGATCCGAACGGGGTGATGCCTGAAGGCACCCCCGTCCTGACTGCGGCGGTGATGGCGGGCCCCTCGCGTTCGGTCGACGCACTCATGAGCGCGGGTGCTGTCGCTTCCCGACCCGACAGGCGAGGCGATTCAGCGTTGCTGCTGGCGATTCGATCCGGCCGCGAAGACATGGTCAAAGTTCTGTTGGCACGCGGCGTATCGCCCGACGAGCACACTACCGCGTCGGAGCCGACACTCGTGGCTGCCGCGAGATCCAGACGCGGCTCGATCGTGCGCCTGCTCATCGACGCACATGCGCATCTGGATTCGCAGGATGCGCGCGGCGTGGATGCGTTGATGCTCGTCGCGCAATCCGCCGATGTCGATCTTGTGCGGCGCTTGCTCGAAGCGGGTGCACGAATGGATGTCGAAGACAAGCTGGGACGCACCGCGCTCTGGTATGCGGCTCATGCCGGGATGTTGGAGTCGGCTCGTTTGCTCGTCCAGCAAGGTGCCGGGATCGATAGTGCCGACGCGGCAGGTATTACGCCGCTCGGCGTCGCGTCCGCTACGGGAAGCGCCCAGATGGCGGCTTTTCTCCTGTCGAAGGGCGCCCGGAGCGACGTGCATTCCAAGAGTGGCGATACGCCGCTATTTCTGGCCACCGCCGCCGGGCATACCGCGATCGTCGAACAATTGCTCGCGGCTCATGCTGATAAGGACGCGCAGAACGGGTTTGGCGATACGGCCCTCATGATCGCGTGCCGCAGGGGGGATGCGGGACTCGTGCGGATGCTTCTAGCGGCCGGTGCGAGCACTCGTGTGCGCAATCACGATCAATCCACGGCCGCGGACATTGCCGAAGCGCGCTCTTTCAACAAACTCGCGGAGCTCTTGCGCGGAGCGTAGCAATCCAGCCCGAACCGCGCCTGCATCTGGCGGCGCCCCAACGCTGTGAGCGTCAGTGCGCGGCTGTCGAGATTTTGAACGAGCCATTCATTTTTCAGTGCCACCTGCAGGATTGCGCCGCCCAACGCACCACCGATGTGAGGGCGGCGCTCGCTCCAGTCGACGCATGCGTACGCGAAACGTCGGCGTAGCGAACGCAGGGCATTGATATCAATTCCCAGTGTCGCGAGCGCCTTCGTGCCTTTCTCGGTCAGATCGTAGGCGTCTTCGCCGGCGTCGCCGGTTGACAACCAGTTGAGCCTTTCGAAGCGGTCACGCAGCGACACGGCGAGGTGACCCGCCATGTGGTCATAGCAGGTGCGCGCCGGGCGCAGATGGGGCGGCGTGGCGGGCACAAACCTCTGCCGGGCGCCGCCCGCCACGACCATCAGGGCCTCGAGAGCCCTGGCGACACTCTCGCCCTGCAGGCTGTAGTAGCGATGCTTTCCCTGCCGCAGCACCTGCACGAGCCGCTGCTCCTTGAGGCGTGCCAGATGCACGCTGGCCGTGGACGGGCTCACTTCTCCGATGATCGCCAGCTCTGTGCTGGTTCGTGCGTGACCATCGAGGAGGCAGTAAAGCATCCGCGCCCGTGCCGGCTCGCCAATGGCGGCCGCGATGCCCGCCGCACCGATCTCAACTGGAGGCTCTGCAACCATACTTGGATGGTAGACGAATTGACCGTCCCTAACAATTCGGCCCCATCCGGGTGCAGTGGCGACAATGGTGGCTCGAATTGTGTGCAATCGTCGTACGCGCCCCGTGTCAGGTGACGCGCGGCGGCACTTAGGTCGACTGCCCAAACCGCCGCAAAAGTAGGCCGGGGCCGCTCAGCCGCGGCCTTGTAGCGCCGCGGGAACATTTTTGGCATGGCCCTTGCTTTGCCTCTCCCTAATACGTATCGGCCGCGCATCACTTCTCACGGGGGCGCGCCGCTAAGCCCACAACAATTCAATCAGTCGCCGCATGCGGCGAGGGAGCGGTCATTACCATGACCTACGCATTCAAGAAATATCTCGGTTTCGCCGCCTTCTCGTGTCTGGTCTTGGGCGCGCCACACATCGCGAGCGCAGCCGACGCCGCGCCATCCGGGGATTCGCCCGCCAACTCCGACTCATTAGAGGAGGTTGTGGTGCGAGGTGTTTCGCTGGAGGACCAGGTGAGCCCGCTGCAGCGGCGGGTGAGCTCGGTGTTGGGGTTGGAGATGTCGGTCCTGGACACGCCTCGGTCGGTCACGGAGATCAACCTGGCGCAGATCCGTGACGAGTCGATCGTCGATGTCACCGATTTCGTCAAGATCGTCTCTAGCGCTTACACCAACTACCAGTTCGGCGGTCCCAACGTGCCGTTCCTGCGTGGGCAGTCCGCCGAGGTCTTTCAGAATGGCATGCTGCGGACACCACGCAACGATGGACAGCCGCTGAGCTTCAATTCGGTGGAGGGATTCGACATCGTCAAAGGTCCGGCGGATGTCGTCTATGGACCCACGGGCAACGTGGGTGGCTACGTGAACCTGGTGACGAAGCGTCCGTACTTTGACGGCCAGCACGAGACCGCGACGCTCACGGCGGGCGATTTCAATAATCGCAGGGCGCAGCTCGATGTGAGTGGTCCCATCAACGACCAACTGGCGTACCGAGTGAGCTACGAGGGTGTGTATTCCGGCAGCTACTACCGATTCGGCTACGATCATTCGAACGACATCTATCTCGCCCTGCGCTACCTGCCGAACTCGCAGCTCACGATCGATTTCAACAGTGAGTTCTACAGCGCGCACTACACCGAGAATACCGGCATCAACCGCCCGACACAGCAACTCATCGATGACGGTCTCTATTACCAAGGGACCGGCGTGGGTAAATTTGCGGATCCCAACGCGCCGGATACGCGCGGATTCCTCTCGACCATCGTCGTCACTGGAGTCGTGCCGATCAACCGCACCCTACAACTCGTCGCCCCCGACGATCATGACCAAGGCACCAATTACCAGGCCCAGCTCGATGTGACCGACCTCATCACCGACAACCTCACCGTCGCCAACAAGGCGTATTTCGAAGACTATTCGCAGCTGCAGCTCGAGTACGCACAGCGTTATTACAACAACATAAAAGAATCCTACAACTTCGAGGACCGCTTCGAGTTGCGCGGTAAGTGGACCAACAACCAGTTTATTACCGGCGTTGCCTACCGCTTCATGCACACTCTGACGTACGGCGATTTCTTCAACGAGTACTTGAACGCGACCGATATCACGACCAACCCCGCCAACTTTCCGATCACGAACCTGTACGGTGTTGTGCCCGTACCGGGTCATCCGAATCAGTTCGCCACCCCGGGCGCTACCTATGTTGGGGGCGCCGACGCCGGTTATCCCAACTCCATCGCCAACACCCAGAATCAGAATTCGCACCAGATCGGGCTGTTTTTTCAGGACATCTATAGCCTCACGAGCAAGCTGAGCGTGCTCGGCGGCGTACGTGTCGACGCGATCCACGAGAGCATCACAGATCCGCTGCCCCCGCCCGGATTCACAGCCGCGCATGCGACCACGACCCAAGGCGAGGAGGCCGTGGACGTCAGCCTCACGTACAAGGCAGCTTCGTGGAATACGTTCTACGCCACGGTGGACTACAACCAGTCCCCGGTCGCGACCACAGGCGGCGGTTTTGCCGCATTCACCGGCGACCGGTTGGCCTCGAATGACTTTCACATCAAGAACTGGCTCTATGAGGCCGGCTCCAAAATGGCGTTTCTGGACAACACGCTCTATCTGACGAGCGCGGCTTATTTCCAGAAGCGCGGGCAAACCGACCAGTTCAATAACACCACCGACGTCGAAACCCTGGGTGCCGAGTTCGAGGCCAACTATCAGCCGAACAAGAACTTCTCGGCTACCGCGGCCTATAGCTACCTGGACGCCTGGTATCCGAGCAGCACCGGCCTATCGGCGTTTACCGAAAACGTCTACGACGCCTTCGCCTCCCCCTATGGGACCGGCCTCGGCAGCCCGAACTTCAACCCGTTGCCCCCCGGGCGCTATCACGTGCCGAGCGTGCCCAGCGAGTTGTTCAGCGGCTTCGCCAAATACCGCACAGACCTGGGAGTCGGCGCCAGTGTCGGACTCGTCGTCACCGGACCCATGACCACCTCGTACCTGGGTAACGTGAAAATCCCCACGCAATACACGCTCGATAGCGGTATTTTCTACGAGGCCACCCGTTGGGCGGTACACGCGAACTTGTATAACATCACGAACCGGAAGAACTGGATTCCCGAAGGCGGCCCCGAGGGTAACGACCTCATTACCGCGGCTCTGCCATTTCACTTCCAGGTCAGCGCGACATACCGGTTCTAGCGAGATGACGACAGTGCCCATGACATCCTGCAAGCGCCTTGGCGCGCTGGCGATCCTTGCCGTCTACTGCGCCCGGGTGCTGGCTGCCGCCGGTGGCGAGATTCCGACCGCGACCCAGGTGACGCACCCGACCGCGTTCAACGACGAAACCAAAATCCGCCAGAACCTGGTCCAGGTCGCCCTCGGCAGAGAGCCGGCAGACCTGGTGATACGGGGGGCCACGGTGCTTAACGTGTTCACGCTCATGTGGGAGCAGAACCAGGACATCGTAGTGCGCGGCAAGCGCATCGCCTGGGTGGGTCCCAGCGGACAGTGGAAGGGCAAATGCTCCAACATCTTCGACGCCAGGGGTCTTTGGGCCGTGCCGGGATTCGGGGAGTCCCACAAGCACATCGAGAGCACCTTGCTGTCGCCGGAGTGGGAAGCCGCCCTGGTGATTCCGCTCGGTAACACCTGGACCTCGGAGGGCTCGCACGAGTTTTCCAACGTCAGCGGTGTTCACAATGTCGAATTCTGGGAAACCCCGGAGCACCACGGCAGCCCGCTGAAGATTTTCACGGCCCTGGGATCGGCGACACCGCCTTCCGCGTTCGAGGTGGGCGGGGGAAACTACGCTTACAAGGAAATCTCCGACAACATCAAGGGCAGCCTCGAGGTGCAAGGGCTCGACGAAGTCATGGATTGGCCTGCGGTTTCCGAGCCGACGCACCCTGGCTACCAACGTATCTGGGAAGACATCCAGGCCACGCGCGATACACGTGGTGTGATCGATGGCCACGGCGCGGGTCTTTGGGACCTTGACCGGATCAACGCGTTCGCCGCTACGGGTCTCACCAGTGACCACGAAACGCGCAAGGCGGAGGAAGCGTGGGAAAAGCTTCGGCATGGACTGTTCCTGCAGTTGCGCGACGAGAACATCGAGCGTGCCGTGCCTCTCTTCGTGAAGAATGGTCTCAAGGACTGGTCGAACATCTCGCTCGTGACTGACGATCGCAATGTAGCCGATACCGTCAAACAGGGGACGATGAACTTTCACATCCAGCTCGCGATTAAAATGGGCGCGCCCGCGGAAGCTGCCTATGCGATGGCGAGCCTGAATCCGGCCAAGCATGCCCACATGGAGTCCATCGTGGGCTCGATCGCGCCGGGCCGCTATGCCGACGTCGTGCTGTTGAGCTCGGTGAAGGACGTTGCGATCAAATACGTGTTCGCCAACGGGCAACTGGCCGCGAAGGATGGAAAGTACCTGTTGCAGGTGCCAAAGATTGACTGGCCCACCTGGGCCACTCATACAATCAACATTGGACGCAAGCTGACGGCAAAGGATTTCGAGATCCTGGCCCCGGCCGGAAAGACGACGGTAACCGCCGCTATCCAGGCCCCGCTCTATACCGATCCCGAGCAGAAGACCGCGACCCTCAAAGTCGTCGACGGCGTCGTGCAACGGGATATCGAGCATGACATCGTCAAGGTGGCGATCGTCGACCGCTACACTGGCAAGGCGAAGCTGGGCAAGATGTTCTGGACCGGCATCGGGCCGAAGACCGCGGATTCTGCGATTGCGACTTCTGTTTCCCACGACCTCCATAACATAACTGTCGTTGGCAGCAGCGACGCGGCGATGGCCATCGCGGTCAATCGCATAGCTGAAATCAACGGTGGCATCGTTCTGGTCGACCGCGGCAAGGTGACCGCCGAAATGCGCCTCGAGATCGGGGGTCTCATGACGAGCAGGCCGGTTGCCGAGGCGGCCGCGAGTATGGAGGATCTCTATGCGAAGTCGGATGCCTTGGAATGGATCGGCAGCCCGGGTTTTCCGCGCACCGTGATTTTCGCGATGATCACCTGCAGCCCGTTTACGTGGCGCCTGGTCGTACCGTACCCGGGTAACCCTTCCGGGCTGGTCCTGCTGCAAACCGGAAAGACGATGCCGACGGTCTGGTGAGACGTTGGCTGACTGATGCGTAGATGGCTCGTCTTCGCCTTCTTCATCCTGTGTGTGTCGCCGTTGGCGGGGGCACACACGATGATGATGACGCAGGTGCTCGTCTCGTTTGGGCAGCCGGACGCCGTGGACGTGAAGATCGACGTCGATCTCACCCTGTTGCTGGGCTCACCGGAGCGTTACTACGAGGTGGCGACAGAGTCGCCTGAGCGACAGAAGGAGGACCTCGAGCGGATCGCCCCGAGGGTTATCGACAACCTCCAGCTCTTTGTCGGACAACAGCGCCTGCAACCGGTGTTTCGCGGCTTCTCCGCGGCGAAAGCGCAGAAAGCCGACTATCTCGATGCCTCGATGAGCAAGCTCTCGACACTGACCTTCGTCGCCGCGCTGCCGGCGGGCACCGGGCCACTGAAGCTCGTAGTTCCGATCGGGGCCGAAGTGGATTACCCGGTTGCATACACCGTGCAGATACCCTCGGCGCACCTGTCGGTTACCCGTTGGGTCGAGGAGGGCGTGCACGAGAGCGATCCGTTTGTGTGGGCGGGTAAGGTGCCTGAAGTACTTTCATGGCCGCGCCAGCTGGCTCTGTATCTGCGGCTCGGCTTCCGCCACATCGTCCCGGAGGGAGCCGACCATATTCTCTTCGTGCTAGGTCTGTTCTTCCTCGGGATCACCTGGCGCAAGCTGCTCTCCCAGACGACCGTCTTTACGGTCGCCCACGCCACCACGCTCTTCCTGTCCACCTACGGCATCTTCAGTCTGCCGAGCAGGTATGTGGAACCGGCGATCGCGCTCTCGATCGCGTTCATTGCGATCGAAAACGTGGTCAAACCGAAGCTGGGCCCCGGGCGACTGGCCATTGTGTTTGGATTCGGCCTGGTCCACGGACTGGGTTTCGCCAGCAGTCTCAGCGACATTCCATTTCCAAAGACCGACTTCATTGTTGCGCTGCTCGGCTTCAACTTCGGCGTCGACCTGGGACAGCTCTTTGTCATCGCGCTGGCGTTTCTGGCGGTGGGCTGGTTCCGCAACCGCCCCTGGTTCCGGCGCGGAATCGCCATTCCGTGCTCGCTGGCCATCGCCGCGGTGGGCCTGTTTTGGGGCATCCAGCGCATCTTTCATTATTGGCCGTGATCGGGTTCTCCTTTCCCCAGGTTGCCCCTTTTCAGGTCCGGACGGCTTCCCCGGAGCGCGGGGTATTTCACATAGGGCCCCCACCCGCGCTGTTAGTGTTCCAGTTCCGACCAAGGCAAGGGATGCCCGGTTATGGGTCATCCTCGAGTGAGCGCAGTGTTGGAGCGGTACGTCCCGGGTTCGGCGGTTAGCAGCGCGCGTGTGGCGCTCGCCGTGGCGGTTGCGTACTTTGTTGCCGATACCATTCTGAACAAGGTCGCCCTGGGGGACGGTTGGGAGATCTTCTGGCCGCTCAACGGTGTCACGATCGCACTGTTGATCATGCAGCCGCGCGGGAAGTGGCCTGTGATGCTGGCCTCCGTCGCATTGGGCACCGGCGTCGGCGAGTACATCGATGACAACTCACTGCTCTCGACGCTCGTAGAGCGCGCATTTTCGGTGCTCGAAGTTGCACTGAGCGCCGCGCTCCTACCTCCGTTCGTCAGCCTGGAGAGCTGGCTTCCCAAACGTGGTCTATATCCGCGTTTCGCCGCGGCCGTTTTTTTTGGTCCGGTGGTGTCAGGCTTGCTTGCGGCCAGCTATTTTCACTGGGTCGAGTCGAAACCCTTCCTGGCCTGTTTCAACTCCTGGGCGCTGGCGGATGCCATGGGCATCGCGGCGGTACTGCCCCTGGTCCTGGCGTTGCGGTCCACCCGGCGCAGCGAATTCGCCGGCATGAAGCGGCGGTTGCTGCTCATCGGAACGCTTACCGTGGCGATCGCCATCATTGGTGTTATTTTTGCCAACAGCCGGTATCCGCTGATCTTCGTGCTGTATCCGCTTCTCATGTTGGTGGACTGGCTGCTCGGGTTGTTTGGCTCCTCGGTCGCACTGTGTTGTGCATGTGTATTGGCGGTGTTTCTCACCGAGCACGGGTTTGGTCCGTTCGCCGATGCCGCCGGCCTGGGGATGTCGCGCAACCTGGCGGTGCAGCTCTACCTGGGGTTCCACCTCATCGGGTTCCTGCCGATCTCCATCCTGTTTCTCGAGCAACGCCGCATGGACAGGGAATTGCGCGACTCGCTCGCGCGCACCTCGGCGCTCGCGTCCCTGGACGGCCTCACCGGAGTCGCGAACCGGCGCACGTTTGACAGTCAACTCGAAGAGCGGTGGCGGATTGCCGTTCAAAAACAGACGTACGTGGCCCTGTTGATGATCGACGCCGATCACTTCAAGGAATTCAACGACCGTCTGGGCCACCAGGCCGGAGATGCCTGTCTGCGCGCCCTGGCGTCCGCTTTGAACAGGTGCGTCTCGCGGCCGGCCGACCTGGTTGCCCGTTTCGGGGGCGAGGAATTCGTAATTCTTTTCCCGGACACCCCACCGGAGGGCGCGCGGCACGTTGCCGAGACGACTCGTGCTGCCATCTACAACCTGGCCATCGCCCATCCGCCTGCGCTCGACAGTTTCGCTTCGCAGGCTTCCGCGCCGCTGCGACGTCTCACGGTGTCGATCGGTTGCGCGGCTCTGACTCCCGCGCCAGGCGCCCAGTTCCAGCAACTGATCGAGATGGCGGATCAGGCTCTGTACCAGGCCAAGAGAATCGGTCGCAATTGTGTCTGTGTCGCGGACCCGGAGCTGCACACCTGGAATCCGGGCGGCGCCACCAAAAAGCTGTTGGCGCGGATCGAAGCCTACAGACTTGCCCGGCGCTAGCGGGATACCATCTCTCAATGAATGATGCAGGCCAGGCCGGCTCGCGCCAGCCAAGTTGGCTCGACACCTATTTCGGCCTGACCGCGTGCGACACGACTGTCAGGCACGAGGCGATCGCGGGACTGACGACCTTTTTGGCGGCCGCCTACCTCGTGGTTGTCATTCCCTCATTACTGTCGACTGGTGGCATGGACCGCGCGGCGGTGACCACGGCGACCATCGCGATGCTGGTGGTTGGTAGTCTGGCCATGGGGCTGTACGCCAATTTCCCTTTCGTCGTCGGCCCCGGCCTCGGCGGCTCGGCCATTCTTGGTGTCACCCTCACGCAGGTTGAGCACATCCCCTGGGCCACGGGTCTCGGGATTGCCGCATTGTCAGGTCTGCTGTTCTTCGCTCTGACTGTCACCGGCGCGCGAACCCTGGTCGTGCGCGTGGTGCCGCGGCAGATCAAGCAGGGACTGGGTGCTTCCATCGGTCTCTTCATTGCGATGTTGGGTTGTCGTCAGGCGGGCCTGGTGAGCGTGAACGTCAAGACCAACGCGCTACTGCTGGCGGACTTCAGTCAGCCCGGACCCGTGATCGCGTTGGCGGGTCTCATGGTCATCCTGGTGCTGCAGGCGCGTCGCATACCCGGCTCGATGCTGATCGGAATCGTGGCTGCCGCGCTTCTGGGCCTGCCTCTGGGCGTGAGCCACTTACCGGAAACCGTAGTCTCGCTACCGCGATCGCTCGAACCGATTCTCTTCAAGGTGGACTTCATCGGCGCCATGACCTTGAAGGCGCTCCCTTACCTGTTTGCTTTCTTCGCCGGCGAGTTCTTCTCGACCCTCGGCACGACGCTGGCCATCGGCGCCAAGGCTGGACTCACCGATGTCGATGGGAATCTGCCGCGCATCGAGCGACCGTTTCTGGTGGACTCCGTCGCCGCCACCGTGGGACCGCTCGTCGGTATTCCGGCCCTGACCGCGTTGGTCGAGTCCGCCGCTGGCGCCGAAGCCGGAGGACGCACGGGTCTGACCGCCGTCTGCACCGCGTTTTGCTTTCTTCTGACATTGTTCCTGACGCCCCTGGCGCTGGTCATCCCCAGGGAAGCTACGGCGCCGGCGTTGATAATCATCGGGGTGTCGATGATGCAGACGCTCCGCGGAGCGCAGGGCAATACCCTTAGCGACACATTCCCCGCCATGGCGATGGTGTTGCTGACCCTGATTTCCAACAGTTTCGGAGTCGGAATCGCCGGCGGAATCGTCCTCTATGTGGCCGTGAAAATTTTCGAGAGTGGCTTCAAGGAGCTCTCTCCCGGCCTGGTGCTGTTGGCGCTGCCCTTGGGCTATTATCTCTATACCGCCGCCACTGCTCGCTGACAGCACGTGATCACCACAATAGGCAACGTACCGCCCGCGATGACGGGCAATGCGGTTACGGCGCAGCACAAGGCTCTTTTTCTGAGCATGCCCAAGGTGGAGCTGCACTGTCATCTGCTGGGCACCGTGCGCCGCAAAACATTCGAGGACCTGGTCCGCAAACATCATGCCCCGCTTGCGCCTGGGGACGTCGCTGAGTTTTACCGGCGGGACGGCAAACCTGTGGGTGTGTTGCGTGTTTTGCGGGCACTGGAAACTCATCTGCTTCTCGAGCCCGATGACTTCCGCCGTATAACCTATGAATACCTGGAGGACGCCGCGCGCGAGAGCGTGCGTCACTCAGAGTTTTTCTGGAACCCGACCGCAACCCTGCGCGACATCGGCTTGTCCTACTCCCAAGTGCAGGCCGCCATTTTGCGGGGCATGGGAGATGCGCAGACCGACTTCGGTATCCGCTCACTGCTCATTCCGGCAATTGACCGTGAAGCCAGCCCGTCTGAGGCGAACGAGATGGTTCGCCTGATGCTCGCGAGTCGACACGGGTCCGTCGCGGGGATCGGGATCGATTATCGCGAAACGGACCGGCCGCCGGAGTTGTTCCGGGAAGCGTTTCGCATGGCAAAAGCAGCCGGGTTACGGCTGACGGCGCACGCCGGCGAGTTCGGTACGCCCTGGACGAATGTGGCGACCGTCGTCGACGAGTTGCGTGTCGACCGTGTCGATCACGGATATACCGTCATCGACGACTCCGACCTGGTGAAGCGCTGCCTCGATGAGGGTCTGGTGTTTACGATCGTACCGACCAACTCCTACTACTTGCGCACGCTCGAGACGGCGCGCTGGGCCCTCGATCATCCCATCCGCCGTATGGTTGAGTTGGGTCTGAAGGTTCACCCCAACACCGACGACCCCACGCTGCATCAAGTCACTCCCGCGGGCGCGTGGGAGCTGATGTTCAGTCATTTCGGGTACGGGCTGGGCGACTTGCGGACGATGATGCTCAATGGCATCGAGGGCAGCTGGGCGGAGGAGGGGCTCAGGCGAACGTGGCGGGTGCAATGGGCGGCTGAGTTTGACGGGCTGGCTGCGGATTTTCGCTAGGTCCGTCGCGGGTCGCGCCTCAGGCCGAAGTTAGAAACGCAATCTCCTGCCAAAGTTCGGCCGGCAGGCTGACGCCGCCACGGGCTGCGTGAGCGCCGAGCCAGCTGTCATGTGTCAGGACCGCGCCTTCGACCACCTTCACGAAGTCGTAAGGCCCGATGCATTCGCGCCGGCCGTCCTTGCTGGTCACGCGCAGATAAACCGGTCCCGCGCACTCGAACGCATGGTAGCGGCGGGGGCCGAGCTGCCAGAGTCCATCGGTGTAAGTTGCCGCGACGGCATTGTCCGGACCGCGGAGCGTTCCATCGCCGTGGATTCTGAAATAGGTACCCCGTACCAGCACTGCCGATTCGGAGCGTTCAGGATGAAACGTCAGTGTGATCAATTCTCGAGCTCGTATTCGCTCATCGCACCGCCTTGGGCTTGCCACGCGGCCGCTCGGGACTCCCAAAACGGGGGGAGCGCTCCGGACCGGGTGTGTTGGCGGCGAAGGCCCGCAGACATTCGCGGGAGCAGACTGTAGCCACCGGCTCCTGACCATCGATCCCGCCGGGGTTCGGATACCGGCTCACTCGAAAGTGCTCGTTTGGACGGCGTCCGTCCTCGTAACCGATATCGCGCTCGCACACATCACAGGTCAGGACGAGGACTTCTTCAGCCGGACGCAGCAGCCCTGTCTTACGCCAAGCCATCATTTTCCTCGGTCACGATCCCGTCGAAGCGTCGCTCCAGGCCGGCGTGCAGCCTGGAGCGACGTCAATCGAATCAGGCGTATCAGTAGCGACGCTGTCCGCCGCCGCCGCCACCACCGTAGCCGCCGCCGCCGCCGCGATTACCGCCACCACCACCACCGCCACCTGAGCGCTCGCGATCCTGTGCCTCGTTGACCTTGAGGGTGCGGCCATCGAAGTCGGTGCCGTTCAACGCCTGCGTGGCACGGGAAGCGTCGGCATTCGACATTTCCACGAAGCCGAAGCCACGCGGACGATTCGTCTCACGGTCGGTGATCAGGGAGACTTTCTCGACGGTGCCGTGCTTCGAAAACAGCGCACGTACGGCTTCGTCGGTTGCGGTAAAGGGAAGATTGCCAACATAGAGTTTGGTCACTGCTGCGGTACTCACAAAAGATAAGGATAAAAACAGGCAGGTAGGTCCCGCCTCCTGGTTCGCCGACTTTGCGAGGGTGGCAGACAGTGGCCCGAAGGCGCGCCGGAGCGGCGCTAAGGAGGCCAAGGCAGACAAGCCGAAAGGTTACGAGCCGGCCTGTACATTACAGGAGTTCGCGCCTGGTTGCCGAACTTTCGCAGGCGGCGTCAGCCGCGGCGATTCAACAAAACATCGGCACGGGTACCGGAGGTTGCGATTGCGTTTCCGGGGCAAAAGGCGCAACTTGGCTCGAGCTACGACGCGCCTTTCGCGCAGGAATCCGCACTGCATGAATCTCAGCCTGACCGATGCCTTTGGCCGCTTTGGCGCGAAGCCGAGTAACCGCTTGCGCGGGCTTTCCGCGATGGCAACTGATGGTGCCATGGTACTCAACTGTTCGAGCGTTCATTTTGGACATCCGGCCCCGGGTGTCCTGCGCTATGAGGACCGACTCTCCAGGGAGCCGACCAGAGCCAAAGTGACCGGGCTCCTGGGCCAACACCTCACACTCGCCCGTGATGGCGCGTTGCCGATCCGGATGATTGTTACAGCCGTCGCCGGCGAGACCAAGGGCGGCCGCTGCCACGTGCGCCCTGACCTGATTGGCAAGGTCGTGACGTTCGACGGCGATCATTTCGTCGTTGACTTCACCCGACGTGAAGAAGTCGCACCGGCCGCTCCCGCCCGTCGCCGTAAATAGCTCAGGCTGACTTGCGCGGCTTCACGGGATGCATGGCCGTGACCGTGTAGAGGAGATGCAACTCACAAGGTTGCTTCGAATCGTACTTCTGTGCTCGCAGCCCGCGGCACTCCAACGAGCCCTCTGTCCGAAACGCCGGGTCGTCCAGCGCCGCATTGACGGCAGCCGTTAGATCGTACTGTCCATCGCAGTTCGCGTAAGGGCACGGGAACGTAAAGAATGCCCTTGCCGGCGGATGCATGACGTGTGATTGCGATCCGGGCGAATTGGCTGTCGCACCCGCGAACCGCAATTCCAGGCGCAGCTGTTGGATCGCCGGGAACGCCACCCGGAGTGACTGCGAGGCCGCCCGATCCCGGCGCAGTCGATCCATGCGCAGTGTATGCGCGTCCGCGTTGCGTGGTACTACCAACCTCATACTTCGCTCCAGAAAATCATTCGGCCACGCAGCTTTCGTCGTGTCGGACGAAGCCCTCGCCGCACGTCCAGTCATGTCCGGAATACCCCAGATAGGCGTTAGTCGGTAGTTTCAGCTCGATGCAACCCGAGTCCTTCTGTTTGAAACCACGCTCGCACTTCCAGGAGTGTCCGTCGGAATCCAGGTAGCCGTTTGCCGGTACCGTGACAGTCACACAGGTCTGCCCGTGCTTGAGAAAGCCGCGCTCGCATCTCCAGTCGTCACCACCGGGCTCGAGAAATCCGTGAGATGGCACACTCACCGCGGCGCAGGTGTTGCCGCCGACCGCGTGAAAACCACGGCTGCACTCCCAGCCACGGCCATAGCTCGAATCCACGGCATAGCCATTGGCCGGTACCACAATGGCAGCGCAGTGATCTCCAGTCTGCCGATAACCCGCGTTACACAACCAACCGGAGCCGGTCACCTCGTCATCCATGTAGGCGTTTTCGGGTACCTTGATCTGCAGGCACTCCTGGTCATGCTTCGAGTAACCCCGATTGCACTGCCAGTCGCTACCGAAGGAGTTGAGATACCCGTTGAGTGGTACGACGATGCGCACGCATTCATGCTCATGCTCGCGAAATCCCCGCACGCACTCCCACCCGCCGCCGAAGCGGCTCGTGCGGGCATGCTCCGGCATCGCCGCCGTGCTGGTCGCACACCAGGCGATTCCAGGAACGGCGACTACAAACACCCACGCCAGACATGTCAGAACGCCGCGCGCTGCTTTTATCCTGGATTTCATAGAAGCTCCATCCGGTGCGCGTCGCACGGTAGCGTTGTCATCGTCGGGAATTTGGCTCATGATGATTCCCGAGGCTGTGAGATCGCGGGAAGTTGGGCTGCGATCGACGCGCAACCCACACCACTCTACTCCGAATGTGGCGGCCCGGAGGAGAATTCGCCATCCCGCCCGAATTCGCCGTATCCCCCCTGTGCTGACTTTAGAATCCCCGAGGTGAGCTATGAGTACCGATGCGTCCGTAATGGACATGAGCGGCGCGCGTGAGGTCTACGAGTTACTCAACCAGCTCGATCGCCATATCAACGGCCAGGATGCGAGCGGCCGGGCGTTGCTGTACCAGGCGAAGGAGCGGCTGCGGATGCTCATGATCAGCATCGACAGGGTGAGCGTGGCCTGAGTTCGAGTCAACACGCTCTAAAATGAGTGAATGTACGCTGGCGCACAGACCGCACCAGGCGTCCGTGTAGAGTCGCAGAAATCCGTGCGTGCAGGACGCTACGGTCCCCAGATTGATCCCCCGGAGGCCTATTGATACCCACTCGCCGCGTGGCGTTCATCGGTAATTCGCTCCCGCGCCGCTGCGGAATCGCAACGTTTACGACTGATTTACAGCAGGCCATCGCCGCATCGGGCGAGATTTCGGACAGCGCCATCATCGCGATGACCGATAGCGATCGTGACTACGCCTACCCGCCAGTGGTCCGCCTGCAGATCCACGAAGAGAAACTCGAAGACTACCGGCGGGCTGCCCACTTCCTCAACGGGGGGCAGTTCGATGTCGTATTCCTGCAGCACGAGTTTGGAATATTTGGTGGCGACGCTGGCGCTCACATCATGACGGTGTTGGCGAACCTGAACATGCCGATCGTGACCACCCTGCACACGGTTCTGGCCGCTCCTGGCACGGCGCAACGCCGTGTGCTGCGTGAGATTGCCGATGCCTCGGCCACGGTGATCGTCATGGCGGAGAAAGGCCGTGAGTTGCTTCATTCCGTATACGACATCGCCGCCGAGAAGATCGAGGTCATTCCGCACGGGATCCCTGACAGCGCCTTTGCAGAGCCCGAGGCGGCGAAGTTGCGCCGTGGCTTTGGCGGCAGAGCCGTCATCCTGACATTCGGCCTGATCTCGCCGAACAAGGGCATCGAGATCATGATCGAGGCCATGCCCGCGATCCTCAATAGCCGGCCAGATGCTGTTTATGTCGTGCTCGGAGCGACGCATCCCAACCTCGTGCGACGTGAAGGTGAAGCTTACCGAATGGGTCTGAAGGCGCGCACGCGCGCGCTCGGCATCGAGAATCACGTGGTGTTTCTCGATGAGTTCGTCGACCAGGTAACCCTGCTCGACTTCATTTCGATGTGCGATGTCTACGTCACGCCCTATCTCAATGAAGCGCAGATGACCTCGGGCACACTGGCCTATAGTTTTGGTCTCGGCAAGGCGGTCGTCTCGACGCCCTATTGGCACGCGCGGGAATTGCTCGCGGAGGGTCGAGGCATCCTGGTGCCGTTTGGTGATTCCGCCGCTATCGGCACCGAAATCTCGGCGTTGCTCACGGATGACGTGCGCCGCAATACCTTGCGTAGACAGTCTTATTCATACAGTCGCTCGATGACCTGGGAGCGGACCGCCGAGCGTTACGTCGCCGCGTCCGCCAAGGCAGCCAGCGGCCACCGCAGCAAGTTACTGGCCCCGCAAGCTGAAGGAATTTCAGCCAATGGCAGCGCGGCGCCGCCTCATATGAACGTTACGCACTTTCTCTCGATGTGCGATGACACGGGCCTGTTCCAACACGCGATCCATTCGGTGCCGGACCGGTCTTACGGATACTGCGTGGACGACAATTCCCGTGCGCTGCTGCTGGCTTGCGCACTCAACACTCCCGGTGAGGAGCGCTTGTCTGAAACGCTCACGGCTCGTTTTGCATCCTTCGTGCAGCATGCGTGGAATCCAGATACCCGCCGCTTCCGCAATTTCATGAGCTTCGAGCGCCGCTGGCTCGAGAACAGCGGTTCGGAGGACAGTCACGGGCGCACTCTCTGGGCACTGGGCGAGTGCGCGCGCACTGATCCCAATCCGTCGCGACGGCGTTGGGCGGCTGCCTTGTTTGCCGAAGCCCTGCCGTCGGTAGAGCGCTTCGAGTCGCCGCGCGCGTGGGCTTTTACGCTCCTCGGATTGGAGGCTTTTCGGACTTTATCCGCCGAAGATGTGCGCGCCGCGGAGTTCCAGCATCTGCTGGCGGGCAGATTGACCTCCATGCTGTCGTCGGTCGAAACGCAGGATTGGGTGTGGTTCGAGGAGGAGCTCGCCTACGATAACGCGCGCTTGCCGCAGGCCCTGATCGTAACGGGGGCTTCCACCGGTACGCCCGCGTATGTCGCGGCCGGGCTGCGGGCCCTCCGTTGGCTCATGTCGTTGCAGACGACGGATATGGGCCTGTTCCGTCCTGTTGGTTCCCAGAGTTTTGGCGACAAGCGCCGGCAGCCGCGTGCGTTTGACCAACAGCCTCTGGAAGCGACAGCGACGATCTCCGCCTGCCTGGCCGCGTGGCGCGCGGATGGCAATCTTTTGTGGCGTGCCGACGCCCTGCGCGCGTTCGAGTGGTTTCTCGGCGGCAACGATCTGTCGATCATGCTGGTCGATCTGCAATCCGGCAGTTGCTGTGATGGTTTGCATCCCGGCCGCGCCAACGAGAACAAGGGCGGCGAGTCCGCCGTCTCCTATCTGCTCGGGCTCGCCGAAATACGCCGGCTCGCGCGCGTCGGCGGCAACCACCTGAGGCCTGCGCGGCCGCTGACACTACCCACCCGGGTTCATTGACACTCACTGCAGAGGCACCTTGTCACAAAGTACGTTCTTCAACAGGCAGGCATTGCATCTGCGCCCCGATCCGGCGCGAGTCCTGGTACGACCTTTCAAGCCGGCGACCGAGCCGCGCGATCTCAACCCCACAGACAAGACCCGCGCCAACCACATCGTGGAGCGGGTTCTATCCCTGGATTCGGCGAGCGTCGCCAGCCACCTTGCCGAGGTCCTGGAGAATTTCCTGGGGCGTCACCGCAATCTGCTTGCCAAGTTCGAGGCACGTGCGGATGAGATGGCAGAGGCATTTGAGCCTCACATTCCTTTTACCCAGGACCAGCGGCGGCTGGTGGGTGCCTACTTCCTCCACGAGTATTCATTCGAAGCGGCGGCGTTGTTCAACCCCAGTATTGTCAGCCACCCCGATCAGTCGGGTGCACCGGATGGCGGGCGCCGATTCATCCTCAGCCTGCGTGCCACAGGCGAGGGACATATTTCCTCCCTGACCTTCCGCTCCGGTGTCGTGGCTGCCGATGGCAATGTCAGTGTCGATCTGCCCGCGCGTCTCGCTTCCCTGCCGCAGGTCAGCGGCTTGACACCGGCCGTGGAGCCGGAGCATGCCGACTTGGTGTTCAGAGCGGAGGAGGACATCAGTGAGCGTGTGATCTTCCCGGTGCTCCCGTCCCAGTCGAACGGCATCGAGGATGCGCGCTTCGTGGAGTTCATCGATGGCAGCGAGAAGATTTTCTACGCGACCTACACGGCGTATACGGGAAGAAGCATTCGCTCGGAGTTGCTGGAAACCCGTGACTTCGTGACGTTCAGGATGGCGCCGCTCGCCGGCACCGCCGCGCGCAACAAAGGCATGGCGCTGTTTCCGCGCCGGATCGCGGGTCACTACGCCATGATCGCGCGCCAGGACAACGAGAATCTATATCTTCTGTATTCGAAAGACCTGTACACCTGGAATGGCGGCCAGGCCATTCTGAAGCCAAAGTTTCCCTGGGAATTCGTGCAGATCGGCAATTGTGGCGCCCCGATCGAGCTCGATGAGGGCTGGCTGCTGTTGACACACGGTGTTGGGCCGGTGCGGCGTTATTCGATTGGCGCCGTACTGCTCGACAAGGGTGATCCCACGAAGATTCTCGCACGCTCTCGCGAGCCACTGGTGCGCCCGGAGTCATCGGATCGCGAAGGCTATGTGCCTAACGTCGTATACACGTGTGGCGGCTTGCGGCACAACGATCGGGTTATCTTACCGTACGCGGTCTCGGACACATTCTGTAGCGTCGCGACCATGAAGATCGCCGCGTTGCTGGAGAATCTTCGCAGCTGAAGAACTTCAATTGCGCCAGCGTTGCACGCGTCGTGGCGGCAGGCAGCCGGCACTCATGTGCTCGAGCCCCAGGCAGCGCAGCCCGGAGTCGCGCGTGCTCTGATGGCGTCGCGGTAGCGCCCGAACCCCTGTCACGCAGGGAAACTCCGGTGGCTCCACGGCGCAGAATGGCTTGTCGGCGCTGATGTGGCGTTGAGTCTCATTTTCGATTTTGGCTCTGGGCATCTATCGATCCCGATCCTTGGCGGCTGCAGGAAGTCGCGGCCAGTATCGGGAACGCGGCGGTTATTGAAAACGGCCACTGGGATGAGTTGCGACCCTTACACATTGGTACTTTCCGCAATGGTGATACGGGGATCACATTGCGACGCGCCAGAACCCTCGCGCGCGGGTCAGGTCGCCGACCGGCGCTGCCGCATTGGAGGGACGATCTGCAACTCCATTGCCATGCACACCAGTTGCGCGAGCGAGCGCGAGCCGGTCTTCTCCATAATTCGTGCCCGATAGAGTTCCACGGTGCGCTGACTGAGACTGAGGTCGCCGGCCATCGCCTTGTTGGAATGGCCCTGTATCATCAACTTCAGGACGTCGTGCTCGCGCGGCGTGAGCGATTCGAAGCGCTGCTGTATTCGTTCGCGCTCGAGCAGGTCTTCCCGGTTGAGCGCATCGTAGTCCAGAGCTTTGCGCACCTGGGCCAGCAGGGCTTCGGTCGAGACCGTCTTTTGCAGAAAGCCAAAGGCGCCTTGCGACAGCGCCTCGACGACCATCGGCACCTCGGCGTGTCCGGTAAGGAAAATGACCGGGAGCGCCGCTCCGCGCCGGTTGAGTTGTTGTTGCAATTCCAGGCCGGTCATCCCCGGCATCTGCACGTCCAGCAGCAGGCAGCCGGGCTGTTGCGGGTCGTACGCGAGCAGAAAGGCCTCCGCCGATTCGATAGTGCGACAGGTGAGCTGTGCCTCGGATAACACCAAGCTGAAGTAATCTCGGGTTAGGTCGTCATCGTCGACGATGTAAACGACCTGATTTCGCTCGTTCATTCGGTTCTCCGGAACACCCTCCGTAGCCCTAGGCTCCCCTGCCAACTCTACTTCTGCACACGTCATCCGGCTAGCGACTCCCGTCACGAGAATGGCGGCGCTGCCTGGGAGAGTGCGCAGGCGTATGCTCAGCATTCACGGGTCGAGCCACCTCCTCACCGGGTCGTTTGAAAGGTATGAGAAAGCCAAAAGAAGAAGCGGAGTTGTTCAAGGCGGCGTTGGCGGCGGGAATCCGCTACGCGGAAGGGCGGGGCGCCGTTCAGTTCGAGGCAACCGACTCGGCCAGCGACAAGGCGCTTTACATCTACCGGCTCCTGGTGCACGACAAGCTGATCACGCCGATGCCCGAGGACCAGGTGGGCGAAAAGACCATCCGCCACCGACTCGCCTCCTGGTACGCCCATTTGCCGAAAGGGCAGACCTAGGTACCGGCCAAGAACCAGCTGTGGGACCCGTCCTACAGCAGTTGCCGGTGGCCGGGCGTTCGCAGGGGCTCCCGATTAGCGCAAGCTTGCGCCCACATTGAGGAGTAAGCATCGTGCGAAAAAATACAGCGAACAGCCCATGCGCCCCCATCCCCACCGAGAGTCTCGACCTCTGGATGCACGCAGTCGCGTTAGTGATCCTGCGGCGGCAGATGCGCGGCCGATGGAAGAGCAGCAGCCAGCCTAGAGCCGGATGAACGCGAGCCCGTCAGTAACATATCTCGCGTACCGGAAGTCGTGAATGCCACGGACGCGGCCGTTTACCCAATCCAGTAACACGACATACTCCACGGCGTCGGACGAGTCCGCAGGGTTGCTGACCAGGAGGGCCGGATGCCCTTCCGCCAAACCCGGAGTGAGCTTCCAGTCCGTGCTCTCGCTGTAGCGGCTGAAGTAAACGGAAACGTCTTTGCGACCCGTGAGCCGCAAACGGTTCACCAGATCCAGCTTCACGTCTTGCGCCAACAGATCGCGCAGGGTGTCGAAGTCACGCGCGTTGAAACGGTCGGCGTATGAGCGCAGGCGGGTCTGTTCCTGCGAGCCGAGCGTGGGTTGCTCCGACTCGGTGGCTTCCGACAAACCCTTCAATCGAACACGGCCACGATGGAGGGCCGCCTTCACCGCGGGGAGCGTGGTGCCGAGAATCTCGGCTGTCTCGGCGAGCGAGTACTCCAGTACATCCATCAGCACCACGGTGGAACGCTGAATGACCGGCAGCTGCATGATCGTTGCAAGGCTCGCCGTGGCCGCAACCCACGAATCCGCTCCAGCGGTAGCGTCCGGCCGGTCAGTCGAATCACTGTCGAGCGGCACTTCAGCCTGCCTCTTCCGGCGCCGCAAAGCGTCCAGCGCGGTGTTGTGAGCTATGGTGAACAGCCAGCTTTCGGCCTTGTTGATCGTCCGCGCGGATGGCAGCGCCTCGGCCGCCTTCGCGAGCGCCTCCTGCACGACGTCTTCGCCTTCGAATACCGAGCCCACCATGCGCGCGCAGTATCGATGGAGCCGCGGCCGCACCTCGATCATCAACCGGTTCAGTGCGTCGCGCTCCACCTTGTCACCTGTCATTCGTGCTCCCCATGAGAGGACGTTTCAGGTCAGTCAAAAGATACGGCTCGCAAAAAATAAATTCCACCGGGCCGTTTTAGCGGCCGCCGTCGTCCTTGTATCTGTAAAGGCTCGCGAAGTGCGTGCCTCGTAGAGCAAGGATACAGATCATGCAGAGAGTCACCTTGGTTCGCTACACCACGAAGCCCGACCACGCTGCCGAGAACGAGGCTCTGTCGCGCGCCGTGTTCGCCCAGTTGAGGAATTCCGTCCCCGAAGGCGTGGCCTATGCACTGTTTCGGGATGGCAATGATTTCACTCACGTGTTTCTCAACTTGAAGGCGGACGAGTCCGCCCCGGTCACGGAGCTGCCGGCCTTCAAGGCTTTCGAAAAGGGTGTGGTCGAGCGCTGCGAAGTGCCGCCAAAAGCGACACGGCTCGCCGTGCAGTTGGTAGATAGTTATGGCTTCCGTACGGGGACCGTGGCCTGACACGACGGCGCCGTTGGCTTGCGGAGCGAGTACAATGGCGCCGGGTTTCCGCACGAAGCGGTGGACGCAGTGAGTGATTGATGCCATCGGGAAACATCGCCGTCATAACAGGAACCACCCACGGGATCGGCCGCGTCACGAGCCGGGAGCTCGCGAAATCCGGCTACACGGTAGTCATGATGTGTCGCGACTACGATGCGGCGATGCTGGAGCGGCAGGCCATTCTCGCGCAGGTGCCCACCGCCGCCGTGCAGGTGGTCCGCTGCGATCTCGCGTCGCTCCGGTCGGTGCGTGAAGGTGCGCAGACCGTCCGGCGCGAGTTCGGTCGGATCACCTTACTCATCAACAATGCTGGCATGGTGTCAACGCGGCAGCGGATGTCCGTGGATGGCTTCGAGCTCACTTTCGCGACCAACCATCTCGGCCCCTTCCTATTGACCCAGCTATTGCTGGACCGCATGAGCGAGGCTGGTCGGATCATTACCGTCTCTTCGCGAGTGCACTATCAAGGAAAGCTCGATCTCGCGGGAATCGCCGACCCCAAAGCGCGTTATGACAGCAGGGGTGCCTACGCGCGCTCCAAGCTGGCAAACGTACTGCATACCTTTGCGCTTGCCCGGCGGTTGGCGGCAACCAGGGTCACCGCCAATTGTCTGCACCCCGGGGTCGTTGCGACTAACCTGCTGCCGCGCTGGCTGCGGATCATCAAGCCGCTCATCAGTCCCGTCATATTCGATGCTGAGCGCGGTGCCCGCACGACGCTATACCTGGCCTCGTCAGGCGACGTGACGGGAGTGAGCGGCCGTTACTTCGATGAGAACCAGGCTGTCCAACCGGCCGCGGCTGTCGCGAACGACCTCGAGTTACAGGAGGCGCTCTGGCAGGCGAGCGAGCGTTGGGTCGCCCAGTGAGGCGCTCACTCCAGCAACTCGAACAGGGCCTGTCCCATCCGGATGCGCTGACCCTCGACCAGATGCTCGCACAGCGCGACCCCCGGCGGGGCGAGCACGATGATGGTCGAGCCATGCTGAAACCAACCCATTTCCGCGCCTTTGCGGTACGTGGCATCGCAAGCCATGATGTTGGGTCCACGGTATTTGAGATGCAACAGGGTGTCGAGGCAATGCAGACGTATGCTGGCGACCAGGATCGCCGCCACCGGGACCAGGGTGATCACGGGACCCGAGGGGAGCAACCGGCAGCGGATGACGGCGCGCTCGTTCTTGCAGAACAACTGCTCGATGCGTTTGAGCGCGATGGGGTTCACATTCCAGGTATCCCCTGATATGTAGGTCACCTGTTCCACGTGGCAGTCGTAAGGCGCGTGGAACCGGTGATACATGCTCGATGTCAGGCGCAGCGTCACATAGGAGCCGCCGGCATATTCCGCCAGCGCCTCCGGCGTGGCTCCCAGGAGGCTCCCCAGCGTGTAGGGGAAGCCTTTCGCCTGCAGGAGGCACCCGTCAGCGAGTTTCCCGGAAGCGCCTATTATGCCGTCAGAGGGGCTCACGAGCGTGGCAGGGTCGGGGTCCAGCGGACGGACACCTTCTTTCAGCTCCCGCGTGAAGCAGTCGTGCAGACTCTTGAAGTGAGTCCGCTTGGCCTCGCTCAGATCGAGCTCGGAGAACAGGCGCCAGATCGACAGGCTGCAGTCGCGTATGAAGGGCTGCTCGAGCTTGCTGAACCACCCCAGGAACAGCGTCAACCAGCGCCGGGGGATGCGGTTGGTGAGCAGAAAATTGAGGTCCTCGTGTTGCACGAGTCCAGCGATTACCGAGCGCAGCTTCATGACGCTGTCATTCAATTGCAATACGGTTGCGGCCGGGAAGTTTCATGAGCTACACAATGATCCTGTATTTGCTGGCAGCCCTCGGTCTCATCTTCATATTGCGCAAGTTGCAATTGCGCCTCCAGCTGTCGCTGGCAAAGCATCGCTCGCTCACCGGTCACGCGCGCATGTCGCGCCGCCTGGCCTCGCTCGTGCCGTTCTATGAATACGACGAGGACCATTTCTTTCGCGCCGACGACGCTCCGCCGGAAGTGGCGGCCAGCCGGCGCGAGGGATTCATGCGGCTCTCGGCCACTTTCACGGAGCGTTTCGCGGTCACCGCGGCACGGACCGCCGAGCTGGCGGGCGCGATTTCCGATCTGCAGTTCACCTCCCGCTACCGTGTGCCGTTTCAGTTCAGCCGCTTCGTGCGGCAACACTTCAAGACCGGCAGCCTGCTCGAGTCCTCCGCCGGCGCGACGGTGACCGATCTCGATGGCAACCGTTTTTTCGACCTGACAGGCTCGTACGGCACGAACCTGTTCGGGTATGACTTCTACAAGGAGTGCATTCGTCGCGGCAGCGAGCGGGTCCAGGATCTGGGCCCCGTCCTCGGCTCCTATCACCCGGTCATTGCCTACAACGTACGGCGCCTGCGGGAGATCTCGGGCCTCGACGAGGTGTCCTTCCATATGTCCGGTACGGAGGCCGTGATGCAGGCTGTGCGGCTGGCGCAGTACCACACGCGGCGGCGCCGGATCGTGCGTTTCAGCGGCGCGTATCACGGCTGGTGGGGTGATGTGCAACCCGGGGCCGGTAATCCGGTTCCGGCGCGCGATACCCTGACATTGAAGGAAATGGGCGAGGGTACCCTGCGGGTGCTGCGCGCCCGGCGTGACATTGCCTGTGTACTCGTCAATCCGCTGCAGGCGCTGCATCCGAATTCGGCCGCTCCGGGCGACTCGTCGTTGCTGGACAGTGGACGCGGCGCCCATTTCGACCGGGTCGCGTACACGAAGTGGCTGCAGGAGCTGCGCACGGTGTGCAGCGAGCGACGCATCGTCCTCATTTTCGATGAGGTCTTCGTCGGTTTCCGGCTCGCCCCCGGAGGCGCACAGGAATACTTTGGTGTTCGCGCTGACATGGTGACCTACGGCAAGACCCTCGGAGGAGGTCTCCCGGTCGGTGCGATCTGCGGGCGCCAGGACCTGATGCGGCGATATCGCGAGGACCGGCCCGCGGACGTCTGCTTCGCCCGTGGCACCTTCAACTCCCACCCCTACGTGATGGGAGCGATGTGCGAATTTCTCGAGCGACTCGAGACCGAGGCAGTCCGTGCGCTCTACCAAGGGGTAGACGAGCTCTGGAACCGGCGCGCGCAGGCTCTCAACGAGCGGTTGCGCGCGCAGCAACTCCCGGTGCAAGTCGCCAATATCGGCTCGATCTGGACGGTCAGTTATTCGCAGCCGTCCCGCTACAACTGGATGTTTCAATATTATCTGCGCGCCGCCGGACTGGCGCTGAGCTGGGTGGGCACCGGGCGCCTGATCTTCAGTCTCAACTACACCGAAGCCGATTTCACCGCCGTCGCCGACCGTTTCGTGGCGGCGGCAACGGCGATGCGTCAGGACGCCTGGTGGTGGTCCCGCGACGGCTTGACCAACAAGTCGATCCGTCGCCAGGTTCTCAGGGAGTTGCTTCAGACTCGATGGAATGGAATGCCATGGGGTCGATCAACTCGCCGCGCAGCAAGTGGAACGGCGCCTTGTAATACAGATAGACGTCATGAAATGGGTCGGTGACGATCTTCGTCGCCCACACCAGGCCCGTCTGCACATCCTTGAGAAAAAACAGGTGGACCGTGCGGAACAGCAGGCCGCCCAGGCCGATGGCCAGCCAGAGCAGTCCGACGTTATGGACGAACTGCGCGCCGCTGGGGTGGGCGGGGAATAGTCCCAGCAGTGTGGGGTCCAGCCACAGGATGGCCGGCGCGGCGGCCCAGATCGCCAGCAATACCACCTTCCTCCTGAGGTTGTATCCCACCTTGATGTCTTCCTTGTGCTCGTGGGTCGCCTGGTTGATATGGTCGTAGCCCTTCGGCTCGAAGAAGAAATGCCCGCTCTGGCGGCTCACCATCGCGACCAGCCAGGCGATCATCGCGGCCGCCACCAGGTGATCGGTGAACAGAGCGAAGTAGGCGGCGATGAAGCTCAGCGCGCTCACCAGGTGCAGCGTCTGATTGATACGACTGTGGTGGTAGTACCGATGGTCGTCCCAACGCTGGGTCCGCAATGCCTGCAGGAAACTTTGCATCTTCTATGTCCCGTGTTTCAGTGGCTGATAGCCGGCATGTAGGAGTTATCTCAGAATCACTACAGAATTATTACAAGAAGGCCCGGGTTGCGAATTCCGTGCCTTACTTTGGAATCCGCCGCCGAATTCAGCAAGCTTTCGCAAAACCTTCATTGGCCTGTCACGCGGCGACCGGATTCTGACACAGCGTAGCCCTCGCGGACGGTGACGGCCTCGGCAAATTGCGCGGTTGGCCCATCATGCCACGCCGCGCGTACCCTGGGGGCGCGCCGTTCACAGTTGCATGGCGAACACGCCAACAGTACATACACAACTGAGTGTGCGGTTTCAACATCCTGCTGCGCCGGCGGGCGCGGTGTTGATACTTGGTCATTCCGCCGCGCCGCTGAAGATTACTGACAGCGCTCCGGCCCGGGCGCCGCTTGCCACACACGTATGGTGAGCAGTCAGCGCCTTGGGGCCTCAGCGCATGCGGCGGGCGAACGCCTGTTTCCTTGTGTCAGGACGGTAAGTGACTCACTGCCACTGGTGGCGCTTGACGCGATGCGATTGCCGCGTTCTAATCCCGATGAGGAACGACGTACCGTATAGAGGAACAACTCGGCCTAGCCATGTTTGCTGGAGGGGTCCCCACTTCTCCCGCCCGGTGTCTGCCTGCGCGGCCAACGTGGCTGTGGCAGGTTCGAGTACACCACAACGTAAAGAGACCTTAGTCGTAAAAATGGCTCGTCAAGGCAGACAGACCGCGGAGGGAGGCACCCGGCTTTCATCCGTCGCGAACGCCATCCTGTTGATGAAAACGTTCTCGGACGAGCAGAGCGAGTTGGGCATCAGCGCGCTCGCGGAGCGGCTCGGATTGGCCAAGAGCACGGTGCACCGGCTCGCCTCGACGCTGGTCGAGGCGAGGATGCTCGAGCAGAACCGCGAGACCGGCAAGTACCGCCTCGGCCTGGCCGTCTTCGAGCTGGGCTCACTCGTGCGCCGCAAGATCGACATGTCGTTCGAGGCGAAACCCTGGCTGTTGAGTTTGCGTGAGCAGACTGGCGAGACCGTCAACCTGTCGATTCTCGACCATGGCAGCGTAGTCTGCGTCAACTTTTTCGAGAGCAAGAAGGTCAATCGCATCAGCTCGGGCATGGGCTTGCGCAAGCCAGTGCACTGTACGGCCGAGGGCAAAGCGCTGATGGCGTTTCAACCGCCGGCGGCAATCCAACAGGTCGTCGATGGCACATTGGAGCGGCGCACGCTCAGAACCGTCGTCAACCCGGCAGCACTCAAGGAAGAGTTCGCGGTCATCCGGGCGCGCGGCTATGCGACCGATGAAGAAGAGTATGAGTTGGGTGTGCGCGGCATCGCCGCACCCGTCAGAGATGACAGCGGCGTGCCCGTTGCTGCCGTCGGCGTCACGGGTCCGACGCAACGACTGACGAAATCCCGGCTGCTGAGCTTGGTTCGCCACGTCAACGCCGCGGCCAAGGCGATCTCGGCGCGCCTCGGCGACCGCTCGACAGGTGCGTTGACTTCGACCGGCTGAGGCTGCGTCCGCCAAGAAGTCAGTCGACGGCTGGGCAGCGCAGCCGCGCGAGCGGCGCCGGCATTCCAACCCGGCGACGTTAGTCGCGGTGCGAGGACGGCGGCGCGGATTCCCTGCATGACGCCGTTTCCGAATCGGGCGCGCTGGCTGTTCCCAACAGCCTCAATCCCGCTCGTTTCCATATGAACAACACATGACACCTTGCGCGCTTGACGCGTGACTCCCGCCGTGCGTATTCTGGGTCCGCCAGAGAGAACGATGTACCGTATAGAGGAACGGTGTGCAACAGCAAAGGAAGGTCACATGCTGATTTTGACGCGCCGACCCCAGGAAGTGCTGCGGGTCGGGGATAACATTAAAGTGCATGTGTTGGAAGTTAAGGGAGGGCAGATACGCCTGGGCGTGGAAGCCCCGCGCGAGATTCCCGTATATCGCGAGGAGATCTGGGTGCGCATCAAGCGCGGGACGCCGACGACCGGCTGAGCGCCGTCCTCGCCTGCCGGCGGCCGGACGCCGCGGCTTTCGTCGCGGGCCGCAGTCGGGCTGCCTAGACTATGGCCACGGCGAAGACCTAGGTCAGGTAGTCGACATTGGCGCCTGACGTTCTCAGCCTTCGTCATACTGGAGTAACGACCTGACTGCGAAACTGCGCAGGTCGCTGGAAATTCATCAGGGAACTCCGTTATGAGAACATCGGCCGTCGGGTTGGTCATGCTGGCGTTGTTTTTCGTTTGTGCGCCTCCCGGGCGCGCACAAGAGCCCCAACACTACTCGTTGCCCGCGACGCCGGAAAACGTGCAATGGGGCTGGTATGACCCCAACGAGAAGCCGAAGCTGGTCATCAACTCCGGTGACACGGTTTCCATCGAGACGCTCTCCCACTCCCTCGGGCAGGTGAAACCAGGCCTGGCGATGGACGGAATCGTGAAGCTGCGCAAGGAAAACGCCGGCGGTGGCCCACATTCGATCACCGGCCCCATTTATGTGACCGGGGCGGAGCCCGGCGATACGCTCGAGATCCACATTCTCAAGATCGTACCCAAGCCCGACGCGTTCAACTTCAATCTGCCGGGCAAGGAGTTTCCAACCGTGGGCCTGCTGGCGTCCGAATTCCCGGAAGGGTTCGTTCGCTACTACAAGTTGGATCTGGCCAAAATGCAGACCGAGTTCAAACCGGGGGTCGTCATCGATCTGAAGCCGTTCCCGGGCACCTTCGCCGTCGGAGTCGATCCGAACGAGCCGGATTCGAAATCCGGGCCGCCGATCCATGACGCGAAAGGGCGCACCAGCACGCTCCGGCCCTGGAAAAACGGCTCTAACATGGATGTGAACGAGTTGCAGGTCGGCTCGACGTTGTATTTACCCGTGTTTCTCAAAGGTGGGCTGATCTGGACTGGCGATTCGCACTGCGCCCAGGGAAATGGCGAGGTCAACCTCTCGGCGCTGGAGTGTGCGTATAAGGAAATCGAGATTCAGCCCATCGTGCTCAAGGGCCGCAAGACCGAATGGCCCTGGGCGGAAACGCAAACGGACTGGATTTTCATGGGCTACGACGAGGATCTGGATCGGGCGATGAAAATCGCAGTGGAGCAGACCGTCAAATGGCTCGCCAATCAACAGATCGTCCCTATGTCTCGCGAGGAAGCCTACGCACTGACTTCGATCGTCGGGGATTGTCGTGTGTCGCAGGTCGTGGATATCCGCAAGGGCGTGCATTGCATGATTCCCAAGCGGGTATTTGTGAACTATCAGCAGGGCGCGCAGAAGCGTCATTGATGCGGGTTGAATCCGCACCGGCCCGGACCCGTCGGTAAACCATGACAGAGACATCGTATGCGGCGGTTCCGGATGCGCCCGTTGGCGCTTGGGCAGCGCATTCAAAAGGCCCGCCACTGGATGGCTTCGCGCAGTTTCACTTTACCGCAGGCGAGTTCGGCCACACCGTCTATTACGGTGGCAACCGGCTCGATCCCCCGCTGTTGCTCATGCCGGAGCTCGCTGGCTTCTCACCCGGCATGCTCCAGTTCGCCGAGCGTCTGCGACAAGCGCGATTCCAGGTGTATGTGCCGTGGCTTTTTGGGCCCTTCGGCCAACGTACGCCGCTCCGCAACGCTATCCGCCTGTGTATCTCACGCGAATTCGCAAACCTGCGTGCAGGCGTCTCCGCTCCTGTAACCACCTGGCTTCGCGCACTGGCGGCCCACATAAGTCAATACAACGGTGGCGGTAGGGTCGGTGCGATTGGCATGTGCCTTACGGGCGCTTTTGCAATTCCCTTGGTCATTGACCCGAAGGTCGTTGCCGCGGTTGCCGCCCAACCGTCAGTGCCATTTGGTGTAAGGCGCGGTCCGTGGATGCATCAGCTGAATGTAAGCGACAGCGACATCGCGAAGGCGCGTGACCGGCTGACATCTGGCGGCGCGCAGATTCTGGCGCTTCGCAATC
>JAQGOE010000112.1 GCA_028293725.1 Gammaproteobacteria bacterium
TTTCTGCGATCGTTTCCCGCGCATAGCGTGGACTATGTAAGGGAAACGATCGCAGAAAGATGCCGATCTGGGGCGGCCGCAGTAGGCGAGCATTACTCAGACAGGCTCCTAGCTAACGCAAGGATCGCGAGCAACCCCAACACCCGTTGATGCTGGCGCGCCGAGTCGCGCTGTGCGCGACACTAGTCACCCTGGTAACGTTGGCAGGATGCTCACACTCCTCCAACAGCCCTACCAACGGCCAACACCCCGCGACAACCCTCCTTCGCGGCGTAGGCCCGGACCCCGACTCACTCGACCCCCAGCGCGCCCGCTCGGCTGAATCTCAGTCAATCCTCCGCGACCTCTGCGAAGGTCTGACAGCCCTCGACAAAACCGCCGGCGTTGCCCCGGGTGTGGCAAGCACCTGGACAGTGAGCCCCGACGGGAAAACCTACACCTTCAAACTTCGCCCCGAAGCGCGTTGGTCCAACGGCGATCGAGTCGTAGGCGGCGACTTCGTGGCGGCATTGCGCCGCCTGGTCGATCCAGCGACCGCCTCCGCTTACGCGCAGGTCATCGATGTCGTCGCAAACGCGGGAGAAATCGTTACCGGCAAAAAGCCACCCGAAGCTCTCGGTGTAACCGCTCCCGACGACTCAACAGTTGTGGTCGCGCTCGCCACTCCCGCCGCCTACCTACCCCAATTGCTGTCGCACACCAGCACCTGCCCCGTCCATCGCCCAACCCTCGCCGCGCACGGCGACTCCTACGCCCGCCCCGGTGTCATGGTGTCCAACGGCGCCTACGTGCTCAAGGAGTGGGTTCAGAATTCCCACATTCTCGCGATCCGCAATCATCACTACTGGAACGACTCCGCGACCCGCCTCGACGCAGTGAAATTCCTTCTCATCGCCGATGAGAACGCCGAGCTCACCCGCTATCGCGCCGGCGAGTTGCACGTCACTGCCGTCGTGCCGCGAGGGCAGTTCGACTGGATCAAGGCGAACCTCGCCGGCGAGTTGCACGTCTCGCCGCAACTCAGCACCTATTTCTATGGTTTCAACCTGCGTCGCGCGCCTTTCAAGGACAACCCGGGCCTGCGTCGCGCCCTCTCGCTCGTCATCGACCGCGAAAAGCTCGCGCAGCTGGTGCTGCGAGTTGGCGAATTACCGGCTTATGGTTGGGTGCCGCCGGGCGTGAATAACTACGTCTCACAGTCTTTCGACTACAAATCGATGCCACTCGCCGAGCGCACGGAGGAAGCTCGCCGGCTCTATAAAGAGGCCGGCTACTCCGCCTCCCACCCGTTGCGCTTCGAGCTGCGCTATAACTCCGCCGAGGTGCATACCAAACTCGCCATCGCCATTGCGGCGGCCTGGAAGGAGGCCCTGGGCGTCGAAGTCCGGCTCACCGCGGTGGAATTCAAATCGTTGCTGCAGGACATCGACCGCGGTGACGTGGATGTGTTCCGCTCGAGTTGGGTCGGCGACTACAATGACGCCTATACCTACCTGCAGTACTTGAAGAGCGATTTCGGCATCAACCTGCCGCGCTATAAGAATCCCGACTATGACTCGTTGCTGGCGCGCGCCGCCGGCGAATTCGATATCACGAAACGTCGCGAGCTGCTCGAGGAAGCCGAGCGGCTGGCGCTGCATGACCATCCGTTGATTCCAATCTATTTCTACGTGAACAAACATCTCGTGAAACCGGAAGTCGACGGCTGGTACGATAACGTCATGAACGTCGTGTATAGCAAGGACCTTGGGCTGCACCCAGCCAATCGCTGACAGCGAGTAATACTCTAGTGAATGAGCTTTCGCGCCGTACTCTCCTCGCCGCGGGTCTCGCCTCCGGTCTAGTCACGAAAGCCGTGTCCGCGGTGAAACCATTGAAGCCGCGCCATGACATCACTCCGCCGGACGTCCTGGCCCGTGACGAAGCCTACTGGCACACCGTAGCCGCGCAGTACGACGTCACCCGTGAGGCCGTGCAACTGGAGAACGCCTACTGGGGCATCATGGCCACGCCGGTCCAGGCCGCCAACGAGCGACACCAACGCACCGTGAACGAGCGGAACGCGTTCTACGCCCGGCGGGAGTTTGAGGGTGACATGGAGCGCGTCCGCCAGCGCGTTGCAACCCTGCTCGGCTGCGCCCCAGAAGAAATAGTGTTGACGCGCGGTGCCACGGAGTCGCTGCAAGCGCTGATCGGCGGCTACAACCGACTCGCCCCGGGCGACGCCGTGCTGTATTCCGATCTGGACTACGACAGCATGCAGATGGCGATGAACTGGTTGCCAGGACGCCGCGGTGTCGAGGTCGTCAAAATCGCTCTGCCCGAACCGGCCACTTATCAGGGTCTGATCGACACCTACGCGGCCGCGCTGGATGCTCACCCCCGCGTGCGTCTCATACTTCTCACACATTTGAGTCACCGCACCGGGCTGGTGCTACCGATCAAGGACATTGTCGCGATGGCCCGTGCCCGCGGTGTCGATGCGATCGTCGACTCCACGCAGGCCTGGGGACAGATCGACTTTCGCCTCGACGATCTGGGCGCCGATTTTGTGGGTATGAACCTGCACAAGTGGATGGGCGCGCCACTGGGTGTGGGGGTCCTCTACATCCGCCAGGCGCGAATTCCCGCCATAGACGTGTTCATGGCGAACGACGAGTACCCTTCCGATGACGTGCGTGCCCGTGTCCATACCGGCACCATAAGCTTTGCCAACATTCTCACCGTGCCGGATGCGCTGGATTTCCAAGAGCTCATCGGCTTTCCCGCAAAGGAGGCGCGCTTGCGCCATTTGCGTGATCTGTGGGTGGTACCGCTGCGAGCGCGGGGCGGGTTGGAGATTCTGACACCGCAGGATCCGCGGCTTTACTGCGCGAGTACGTCTTTCCGGCTACCCGGCCGTACCTCCGTGGCGGACAATGTCGCGATCTCAAAGGATCTGTTGGACCGCTTCAATATCTTTACGGTCCATCGTGTTGGAGTGGCTACCGGCGCCTGCATCCGGGTGACCCCGGCGCTATTCACTTCCGCTGCTGATATTCAGCGCCTCGTACTGGCGTTGGACCAAATCGCGCCACCCGCGTAAGCGCGTCGGAGGGCGCATCGAGGTCCTGGACGAAACGGCGATACCAGTTGTGTATGTCATGTTCGCGGACCGCGGAGAGCATCTGCTCGTGTCGCTGGCAGCGCTCGGCCAAGGGCATGTTGAGCGCGGTCTGCAGCGCGAAAGCCATGCCACGCTTGTCGTAGGGATTCACCTGCAGAGCTCCGCTCAACTCGGGCGCCGCCCCCGCCATCGGCGATAGAATCAACACACCCGGATCCTCGGGATCCTGGGCGGCGACGAATTCCTTGGCGACGAGATTCATGCCGTCCCGCACGGGCGTAACCAACCCGACTTTCGCGGCACGCAGAAAACCCATCAGCGTGGCGTGAGTGTAATTCCGATTCAGATAACGGATCGGCGTCCAATCGGCCTCTGCGAAGTGCCCGTTCAGGCGGCCTGCGGCGGCCTCGAGCGCATGGCGGATTTCGCCGTAAGCATGCACATCGCCGCGTGACAGCGGCGCGATCTGCAGGAACGTCACCCTGCCAAGATTGTCCGGGAACGTCTCGAGGAAGTGCTCGAAGGCGGCGAAACGCTCCGTGAGACCCTTGCTGTAGTCGAGTCGATCGACGCCGATGATGAGCTTGCGGCCCTGGAGGCTCGCAATCATCCGCTGCACTTTGTCCTGCGAAGCGGACACCACGGCGGCGGAACTAACGGCCTCCACATCGACGCCGATCGGGTACACGCCGACGCGAACTTTGCGTCCACCGATTTCGAGAAGGCTTCGCTGCGCCAACCGCCGTGCTTCCGGGTGCTCGATACACGATAGGAAGGACTGCAGATCATCGTCCGTCTGGAAACCGACCTGGTCGTACTGGCACAGATCCCGCACCAGGTCGGCATAGTTGGGCAGTACCCGCAGCACCTGCCGGTGGGGGAACGGAATGTGCAGGAAAAAGCCGATGGGCCCGCGGAACCCCTGCTGCCGCAGATAGCGGCCCAGCGGAATGAGCTGGTAGTCGTGGACCCAGACCGCGTCGTCCGGCTTCAGTAGCTTCGTGAGCTGGCGTGCGAACTGCGCATTGACGGCATGGTAGGCGTGGTACTGCGCTTCCTCGTGCGTGAATCGATCGGGGAAGTAGTGGAAGATCGGCCACAGCGTGCTGTTGCAGTAGCCGTTGTAGTACGCGTCAAACTCGGCGGGCTTCAGATCGATCGTAGCGAAGTGGATGTTGCCGCGAACCAGTACCTCGGGCTCGGCACTGGGCTCTTCCGCTGTCTCGCCACTCCAGCCGAACCAGATGCCGCCGGTATTCTGAAGGGCCGCGAGAACCCCGACCGCGAGGCCTCCGGGAGCGGCGCCACGCCGTGGTAGCGAGATTCGATTCGAAACGCAGACTAGACGTCGCACGCACCCTCCTTCCCCCTCCTGCCCAGGGGAACGATTCAGGAGGGCAACGGTTCCGTCAGCGTGCTTGCACCCACCCCATGCTGGGCCGGAAGCGGATGTCGCGCGGCGCACCGCTACCGACTTCGACAGGGAGGACTTTCACGTCGCCGTCTTCCAGGAAGTGACGCACCAACGTGAGCATGGTTTCACAGACCTGGGCGGACATCGGGTGATTGTCGAGGTGAGCGAAGACACGGGCCTGCAGGTTACGCGCGGCCGGGGCCGTCTCGCGCATGGATTCTACGCAGCGGTCCAGGAGCAGCAGCTCGGTGGCCAGGGTCGTATCCGTCATATCCGCGGGCTTCGAAACGCGCACGACACAGCGAAGATGCAGCAGAGCTCCCGCCTCTTCCACGGCGTCGTAAATGCAGACCGCGATAGCGGAACGCAGCTCCGTCACGAGGACCACGTCGTCCGCAGTGACTTCGAAGCGATCCGGTGAAACGGTGATTTCGGGTTGGGGCCTGACCATCCGATGTTGTATACCGTCACGTTGCCATTGCATGTGGCCCCTCCTGCTCAAACTTTGAACTGCGGCACGCTGCCCTCGATAAAATATGCGAATACGCACCCGGGAGAGCGGGAAAAAAAGGCTGAGTGACGATGTAGGTCAACGCAGAGCAATCTGCGTCACTCGTGTCGTCAATCCGCGTCACCACACCGCATCAAGTTGGTCCATGACGATTCATATGCCGCGTTACGCGAAGCAGTGGAAGTCGGCGCGGCGGCGCGCTAGTCTGTTCCCTTGAAGCTGCGGCAACTGGGCGTTTCAAGCTCGGGGTGGCCCGGCACTGTGAGGGGAAGGTATGGCTACCGCGCGTCACCTGCTCGACCGCAAAGGTCGGGCTATTTATTCGGTCGGGCCCGATGATCCGGTGCTCGAAGCCATCCGGCTCATGGCGGATCACCACGTGGGGGCGCTCCTCGTCATGAGGGGGGACGAGCTTCTCGGGATCGTGTCGGAGCGGGACTATGCCCGCAAGGTCATCCTGAAGGGCCGCTCGTCTGCCGATACGCCGGTGTCGCAGATCATGAGCTCACCTGTAATCACCGTAGCCCTGAGCAACAGCGTGCAGGAATGCATGCAGTTGATGACATCGCGGCGCCTGCGCCATCTGCCCGTCGTGGACGGTGGAAAGGTGCTCGGAATGGTCTCGATTGGCGACTTGGTGAAAGCTGTGATGGAAGAGCAGAAGCAAACTATCGAGCAGCTCGAGAGCTACATTCATAGCTGAGCCGGGGGCTGGGGCTGGGGCTGCTGAAAGCGTCGCAGGCGACTTTCAGCCGGGGCGCGCAGCCCATAGAAAATCACTTGCGCCAGAACGCGGGCGTGAGCAACACGATCACGCTGAAAATCTCCAACCGGCCGAGGAGCATCGCGAACGTGCAGACCCATGTTTGGAATACCGTGAGCGAGTGGTAGTTCCGCACCGGGCCGACGGTTCCCAGGCCGTGCGCGGTATTGTTGATTCCCGCCACGATCGCACTGAAAGAAGAATCGAAGTCGAGTCCTGACATCAGTAGCGCGAACGTCAACAGGGCGACGGTCATGAAATACAGGAAAATAAAGCCCAACACGGCATCCGCCACCCGATCGGGAATCACCCGGCCACCGATGCGCACCGGGGCCATGGCACTCGGATGCACCAGCAGCTTCAGCTCCCGTCCCGCCTGCCGTGCCAGTAGCAAGGTGCGGAACATCTTGATGCCGCCTCCGGTCGAGCCGGTGCTGCACACGATGCAGGACAGAAACAACATCCAGATGGGCGCGAACACCGGCCAGGTGGAGTAGTCCTGCGTCACGAAGCCTGTCGTGGTGGCCATCGAGACCACGTTGAATGCTGAATGGCGCAGCGACGTCATGAAGCCCGGATAAACGCCGTGCCAGGTCAGCAACCCGGCGATCACGATCACGCTCGCCATCAGAATGACGAAGATTGCCTTGAATTCCGGATCGCGCGTATAGGTCTGGAACGATAGCCGGCGTAGCGCAATGAAGTGGCGCGCGAAATTCAGCGATGCAATAAACATCAGCACAATCAGCACGAACTCGATCGCGGGCGAGTTGAAATACGCGATGCTGGCGTCATGGGTGGAGAAGCCGCCGAGTCCCACCACCGAGAACGAATGGCAGATCGCGTCGAACCACGACATTCCACAGATCCGCAGGGCGATAATGCCGACGCCCGTGAGGGTGGCGTACACCAGCCAGAGTGATTTCGCCGTCTCGGTGATACGCGGTGCGAGCTTCTCGTCCTTGATCGGACCGGGCGCCTCCGCCTTGTAGAGCTGCATGCCGCCGACTCCCAGCAGCGGCAGGACGGCCAGTGCCATGACGATGATGCCGAGACCCCCGAACCACTGCAGCGAGTGCCGCCAGAAGATCAGCGAGCGCGGCAGATGATCGAGATCGGTCAGCACCGTCGATCCGGTGGTCGTGAGACCGGACATGGTCTCGAAGAAGGCCTGCGTGAAGCTCAGTTTGGGCAGCGCCAGCAACAGCGGAATGGTCGCAGACGCCGACATCAACACCCACACCAGGGTCACCAGCAGAAAGCCGTCACGCGGCTTCAACTCGCGGCGGAATTTCACGGTGGCCAGCGCGATCGCCAGTCCGACACCGGTGTTGATGGCGGCTGCTACGATGAACTGGAGCCAGAGCCCGTCGCCCATGATGATCGAGCAGCCCACGGGTAGGACGTACGCCACACCGAAGATGGCGAGCACCAGCCCAAGGACATGCGCGACTCCGAGCATGGCTCCCTAACGAGTTGTGCGCAGGAAGAGCTTCTCGACGGCTTCGAGATGCCTGCGGTCGGAGAGGAACAGGATCACGTGATCGTCCGACTGCACGACGGTGTCGTGATGAGCCATGATGACCTCTTCGCCTCGCACGATGGCGCCGATGAGAGTGCCTTCTGGAAGCTCGATTGCGCCAACCGTCCTGCCGACGATGCGTGAAGTGCTCGCGTCCCCGTGCACGACGGCCTCGAGCGCTTCCGCGGCACCACGGCGCAGCGAATGCACCCGCACGACGTCGCCACGGCGCACGTGGGCAAGTAACGAGCCGATGGTGATCGTCTGCGGTGAGATGGCGACATCAATGTTGCCATTTTCCATGAGCTCCGTATAAGACGGCTTGTTGATGAGCGCCATGACCTTATGCGCGCCGAGCCGCTTGGCCAGCATGGCCGACAGAATGTTCGCTTCTTCCGAGTTCGTCAGGGCGGCGAACACATCGGCGCTGTCGATGTTCTCCTCGATCAGCAGCTCTTCATCCGCGGCGTCGCCGTTCAGGACGATGGCGTGCTCGAGAAGCTCCGACACCTTGCGCGCGCGCCGCGTATCACGCTCGATGAGTTTCACCTGGTTGGTTTTCTCGAGCGCCTTGGCGAGCCGGAAACCGATGTTGCCGCCGCCCGCGATGACGATCCGTCTCACCGGGTCGTCCTGCTTTCGCATCTCATTCATGACGCGGCGGATGTCGTTGCTGGCCGCGAGGAAAAACACCTCGTCGCCGTCCTCGACTACCGTATCGCCCTCAGGACTGATGCTCCGGCCCTTGCGATAGATCGCAACGACGCGCGAGTCGAGCTTGCGCAGATGCTGCGGCAGCTCGCGCAGGCAGTGGCCCACCAGATTGCCGCCCTTGAGCGCGCGTACACCGACGAGGCGGACCTTACCGTCCGCGAATTCCAGCACCTGCAATGCGCCAGGGTAGCGAATGAGGCGCTCGACATACTCGGTGACGAGTTGTTCGGGACTGATGAAGACGTCCACCGACAGAGCTTCGTCGCTGAAGAGCTGCGGCCGGCTGGTGTACTCGGCCGAGCGGATGCGCGCGATCTTTGTCGGCGTGCGGAACAGGGTGAACGCGACCTCGCACGCCATCATGTTGACCTCGTCGCTGTTGGTCAGCGCGACGATGATGTCGGCTTCGGCCGCTCCGGCCGCTTCCAACACAGAGGGGTATGAGGCGTTACCCGCCACCGTGCGGATGTCGAGCCGATCCTGGAGATCGCGCAGGATTTCTTCGTCGAGGTCGACGACGGTGACTTCGTTGGCTTCTTCGCGCGAGAGATGGTGGGCTGCGGTACGGCCGACCTGGCCGGCACCGAGAATGACTATTTTCATACGGGGGTCGCGACGTTTTCAGTCATTCTACAAGGGCTCCAGGTTCGCATACTGCACCATCAGCCACTTTGTACCCTGGCTCTCGAAGCTGACCTGGACCCGCGCGTGAGCGCCGTTGCCCTCGACATTGAGAATAACACCTTCGCCGAACTTGCCATGGCGAACGCGCGCGCCGAGCCGGACCCCGGCGACGGCAGGCTCTTCAGGCCGAAAGCGGCCTACGGCGACCGGTCGGCTGACCTGTACGCGCGGGCGGATTTCCTCGATGAGCTCTTCAGGCGTTTCCTTGATGAAACGGGAAGGCGCACCATAGCTGTCCACTCCGTGGAGGCGGCGTTGCTCGGCGTAGGTCAGGAAGAGCTGCTTCATCGCGCGCGTCATACCGACGTAACACAACCGCCGCTCCTCCTCGAGACCGTCGATGTCGTTGAGCGAGCGCTGATGCGGAAAGAGGCCGTCTTCCATACCGCAGAGAAACACCATGGGGAACTCCAGTCCCTTGGCGGTATGCAGGGTCATCATCTGCACGCAGTCTTCCCAGGCGCCGCCCTGACCCTCGCCCGATTCGAGTACCGCGTGGGCGAGGAACGATTCCAACGGCGGTAGCTCCCCATCGACTCCCTCGGGCGTAAAGCCTCGCGCGGCGCTCACGAGTTCGTCGAGGTTATCTACACGGCCTTCACCACGGTCGCCCTTTTCCTTTTTGTAGAATTCGATCAGTCCGCTTCCCTGCAGGACGTGATCCACCTGCTCGTAGAGCGGCAGATTGGTCACTTCGTGGGCGAGCCGCTCGATGAGCGACATGAAGCCGTGAAGGGCCTGCGACGCCTTGGGTCCGAGCGCATCGCCTATGCAGGCCGCCGCAGCCTCCCACATGGTCGATCCAGCGCCCTTCGCGTACTCGCGAATGGCGTCGAGACTCTTCGCCCCGATTCCGCGCGTGGGGAGGTTCACGACCCGCTCGAACGAGGCATCGTCGTTACGGTTTGAAATCAAGCGCAGGTACGCCAGCGCATCCTTGATTTCCGCGCGCTCAAAAAACCGCAGGCCGCCGTACACCTTGTAGGGAATACGTCCCGAGATGAACGCCTCTTCAAACACCCGCGATTGCGCGTTCGAGCGGTACAGAATCGCGATCTCGCGCCGGGTGCCCCCGTGAGCGACCCAGTCACGGATCCGATGAGTGACGAACTCCGCCTCGTCGCGCTCGTTGAAAGCCGCATAGAGACGGATCGGGTCGCCCTGCGCGCCGCTCGTCCACAGGTTCTTGCCGAGCCGACCGGAATTGTGGGAGATGAGCCCGTTAGCGGCTGCGAGAATCGACGCGGTGGAGCGGTAATTCTGTTCCAACCGGCACAACACGGCCGTCGGGTAATCGCGCCGGAATTGGTGCAGGTTCTCGACCTTCGCCCCACGCCAGCGGTAGATCGACTGGTCGTCGTCACCTACCACGAACGGATAGCCTTCCTTGCCAACCAACAGCTTCAACCATCCGTACTGGATGGAGTTGGTGTCCTGAAACTCGTCCACCAGCACGTGACGGAAACGCTGGCGGTAGTGGGCGAGCAGTCCGGCGTTGTCGCGCCATAACTCGAACGCACGCAACAACAGCTCCGCGAAATCGACCACGCCCGCCTTGGCGCAGGCGGCCTCGTAGTCGGCATAGAGCCTGATGAACTGCGCCCGGGTGGGGTCGTCCTTGTCCTTGATGTCCTTCGGGCGCCGGCCCTCGTCCTTGTTGGAGTTGATGAACCCCTGCACCTCGCGCGGCACCCAGCGCGATTCGTCGAGGTTCTGCGCCTTGATCATCTTCTTGATGAGCCGCTGCTGATCCTCGGAATCCAGAATCTGGAAGCCCTGGACCAGGCCCGCCTCACGCCAATGCAGGCGCAGGAGCCGGTGGGCGATGCCGTGGAAAGTCCCGATCCACAGTCCACCGCTGGGCATGCTGAGCAGCTGCTCGACGCGGCCACGCATCTCGGCCGCGGCTTTGTTCGTGAACGTCACAGCGAGAATGCTGTGCGGGGAGGCGTTTTCGGCCTGGATGACCCAGATGATCCGGTGCGTCAGTACCCGGGTCTTGCCGCTCCCGGCGCCCGCCAGCACCAGGACGGGCCCGAGGGGTGCCGTGACGGCTGCGCGCTGGGCGTCGTTCAGAGGGTTGAGGATGGGGCTCAAATCCATGGGGGGGCGCATTCTACGGGAAACCTGAGGGCCTTGACGCCTCTCCTACACCTTCGGCAGGTTTTCCTCCGCAAACCGCAGAAGCGCGACTGCGAAGCTCAGCAGTACGGGTCCGATCACCAGTCCCAGGACCCCGAACGCGGCCGCCCCGCCGATCGCCCCGACGAAGATGGCGAGAGTCGAGACTTCCGCACGGTGGGCGGTCAGGAGGGGGCGGAGGACGTTCTCCACGACCCACATGGCAGCCGTCCAGATGGCCATGAAGGTCGCGGCGCCCCAGCGACCCGCGAACATCAGGTAGATCACCGCGGGTACGAGCACCGCTGCCGCGCCCGCCGGCAAGAATGCAGCAATGGTGGCGAGCACGCCAAAAACAATGGGCGATGGCAGGCCCACGATCGCGAATCCGACACCGACGAAAATCCCTTGAATCAACGCAGTTGCCGTCGAGCCAAACACCACGGCGCGCGTCACGTCGGCGAGGTATTTCAGCAGCTCAGCGCGGCGCACCGGCTCCATGGGAATGAGGCGTGTCAGGGAGGCCAGCATGGAGCGTCCGTCCTGCAGGAAGAAAAACAGCAGGAATAACATCATGACAAAGCTGACGACTGTCCCGAAGACACCCAGGGCAACACTACCGCTCAGCGTGGCGGCGGTTTTCAACACGCTCTGCGCGCCCTCGGTGATCCAACCCTGCACCTGGTCGGCGCTGACGGGGGCGTTTTCGCGCGCCCAATGCACGACATTGCCGATGATGGAATAGCCCTCGAGCTTCTGCAGGAGCTCGGAATAGGACAGCAGACTGCGGCCGCGCATGTAATTCAGCAGGTTGACGACCTGCGTGGCAAACGCGATGGATAGGAGGGCCACCGGCGCCATGACAAAGAACGGGGTCAAGCCGGTCAGAAGTCCCGCCGAGAGCGCTTTGCGGCCCTTGAATCGGCGGGTCAGCCGCTCATGCAGGGGCAACAGGAGAAAGGCCAGTACGGCGGCCCAGCCCAGCGCGCCACCGAGAGGGTCCAGGACCCGCATCAGCAGGTAGGCCATGATCGCAACCGTCGCGATCACAAAGGTGCGGCGATAGAAGGACGAAAACATATGGACCTGCACGCGCTCGGACGAGGTGCGCAGGTTACCTCAGATGCCGCTTCACCACGGGGCCCAACCCCGCGGGCGTCATTCGGCCGCCGCTGCTGCAGCGAACCGACCCACAAAATCCTCATCCGTGAGACTCGTGAGGAAGGCGATGAGATCGGCCCGTTGTTGCATATCGAGCGCCGCGCGAGGCAAGCGTGCGTCGTAGCGGATCGCCCTGTCTCCGAGGCTGGAATAGTGATCCAGCACGGCTTCGAGTGTGGGAAAGCGTCCGTCGTGCATGTAGGGCGCGGTGAGCGCTATGTTGCGCAACGTCGGTACCCGCATGGGCTGCGCGCTGGTACCGTTGTTCGCGAAAGCAGGCTGCCCAGTGTCCCCTTGGCTGTCGCGCCAGGTGCCCGTGAAGTTGAAGCCCGAGTGACAGCCCGAGCACCCCACGGTGCGCGAGAAAAATAAGGCCATGCCTCGTTTCGCCGGCTCGGCCAGGGCCGTGTGATAGCCCTGGAAAACATAGCGATCGAACGCGGAGTTGCCGGAAATCAGGGTGCGCTCGAATGCTGCAATCGCTTTGACGACATGGTCGAACGTCGCCGGCGTGCTGTCGTCGGGAAAGGCGGCGGCGAAGGCCTCTGCGTAGGTCGGATCGGCGGCCAGCCGTGCAGCCACGGCCTCCTCGCGGCCGGCCAGGCCCAATTCCACGGGATGCGTGTTGAGCAGCGGTTGCCGCATCTGCGTTTCCAACGAGCGCAGATTTGGATCAATCCATCCGAAGCTGACGTTGTAAGCCACGTTGACGAGCGCCATCGCATTGCGCGGGAGTACATCGCCAAGAGCCCCCACGGCGAACGGTTTACCATCACTGAAAGACAGGGCTGGATCGTGGCAACCCGCGCAACTCTGGCCCCCTGTGACCGAGAGTCGTGACTCGAAGAAAAGGCGGCGGCCGAGCGCCACTTTCGCCGCGCTCATGGGATTGTCGGCCGGGACCGCCGGTGTTGGAAAGCCGCGGGGCAGCTTCCAGACGTAAGTCCCGGATGCTCCGGACTGCGCCCGGAGCGTGACCGAAACGCAGTGAAGGAAATCCCGCGAAGCCCCGACGGGGCGACGTGGGGCAGCGGAGGAAATCCCACGAAGCGCCGCAGACGCGACGTGGGGCGCCGGGAGCGTCACTGCCCATGCTGTGCAAACTACCGCTGCGCAAAGTGCCAGTAAGACGATCCCGCGCCGCGGTCTCACCGCCAGCTCGAGGCGGCCCCTTCGCGCGTCAAGGCCGCCGTCTGGCCGGCAATCTGCGCCCGCTCCTGAACCCACTTGTCCAGGGCATCCGCCGCCGTGGCATCGTTTCCGGAAGCCGTGCGCTGACCGTCGATCCAACCCTTCATGGCGCTCAGCAGCTTGTCCGCAAGACCGCGGTTGCCGGCAAACAGATCGAGATAGGCCTGTTGCGCATCGGAAATCCGATTCAACGCGAGGAAGGCCTCGCCGCGATACTCCAGCGCCTCCGGATAGCCGGGATGCAGGCTGAGGGCGCGCTCGTAAGCCGTCAGGGCGATGTCGTAGTTACCGAGCTTGCGGCTGGTGTAGCCCACATAGTTCCAGGCTTCGTACATGTTGGGATCGAGCTTCACGGCCTGCAGGAACTTCGTCTGCGAGGAGGCGTAGTGGTCGTGTGCCTTGCGGAGCGCCTTGTCCTTCTTGCCCGCATCGGTGAGTTGGTTCGCGTCGGCCTGGAAGCCGTCCGCTTTACGAACGTCGCGGATGCCGTCGTTGTAGACGCTCTTGGCTTGTTCCTGTGGCGACTGGTCGCGAGGAGCGGGCATCGACGGCATCGGAGAGCCACCGGCCGCCCGGGCGACGGGCACCGCGGCCACGAGTACACAAGCCGCTAAAGCCAGATGGGTTCGCATGTTGCCTTCCTTCAGAAACAGTTGAGGAGGCTATGCTGCGGCTCCAGTGATGCGTTCGGCAACTGTCGCCAGCCAGCGTCTCGTTCCCGGGAACACTTACCAGCGGTTGCGCAACTCGCGCAACTTAACAAACACGGTGCGCGCGTCCGGACGTTCGCCGAGGTCCGGGAATGCATTGCGCAGGCGCGCGATGACAGTGGGACTTTGCAGCCGGAAGAACGTGTTGACGTCCTTTTCCTGCCCGAGCGTGGTAATGGTGCCGGCGGCGGGATCCTGCCCGCGCGCTTCCGCCAACAGGGCCGCGGCGTGCGTGTTGTCGGGTTCCCGATCTAGAGTGAACTCGAGATTGCGTGCCAGATACTCATGGCCCGGAAATACGCGCGTGCTGTCCGGCAGGCGCGCGAGCTGCGTCGCGAACGTGTCGTACAGCGATTCCGGGCTGCCACCGTTATGACAATTTCCGGCGCCCGCGTTGAAGAGCGTGTCACCACAGAACAAGGCGGGGTGATCCCCGTGGCCCAGCAAGCAGATATGCGCCATCGTGTGTCCCGGAGTGTCGAGACACTCGAGCTCGAGCGTACGTCCGACGCGAATAACATCTCCCTTGCCCAGGCCGCGGTCGACGCCTCCGATACGGCTGGCAGCGCCCGCATGGGCCAGTACCTTAGCGCCGGTGGCACCTACGAGCCCCTCGTTGCCGCCCGTATGGTCGAGGTGCTCGTGAGTGTTGAGGATTTGGGTAATCGTCCAGCCCTTTTGACGCGCTGCGTCGAGGCATAGGCGCCATTCCAGGGGATCCACGGCCAAGGCTTCGCCGCTCTCGGGGCAGGCGATGAGGTAGTGAAAGTTTCGGTAGGCGTTTGCCGACCAGATCCGCTCAATCAACATAATCGCCTCTTCCCGCTGATGGATAGCCCTGCCGCAACGTACCCTGAACGCCTACAACGCGCCATAATGTCCGCAGCCTGTCTCCCAGGTCCTGGGATGGTCCTATGACGCATACCTTTCTATTCGAGCCGGGAATATGGACTGCGTTGGGCACGTTCTGGCGCGGCGATGGTGAGCCCATGGAAGCACAGGGGCGCACTGAGATTGCGCACCGTGCCGACTGCTGGCTGCTGTCGGGAACGCTGAAGGTGCTTGGCTCTCCCCCGGTGGAGTTCGTCAACGCCTACCGCATCGAGCCACCGAGCCGCCATCCGGGCGTCATGAAGTGGGCGTCCGAAAACGCCACGCTCGGCAAGTTGCAAGGCACCTTTTCGGTGATCGGCAGCAGTATCTTCTGCGTGTACCAGTGTCACAACTCGGGGTATCACGGTGCGGAGCATTTCGAGCAGCTCGATTCCAACACCTATCGGAGCGCGGGAATTCTGCTTCTCCAGGAGCGCGCCCTGTCATCCTGGCAGGTGACGCTGCGGCGGCCGGCGGCATAGGGAATTTTAAACAAGGAGCTCGTTTGCATGCTCGAAGTCCGCCGGAGCCTGGATCGGGGCTACGCCGATCACGGCTGGTTGAAGTCGTACCATACGTTCTCGTTTGGCGATTATTACGATCCGGTGTTCGAGGACTTCGGGCCACTGCGCGTCATCAACGAGGACCGCATCAGGCCCGGCAAAGGCTACGACAACCAACCTCACCGCGACGTCGAGATTCTGACTTACGTGCTGGCGGGCGCGCTCGAGCATAAAGACTCTCTCGGGAACGCCGCGGTCATCCGTCCGGGTGACGTGCAAAGGTTGAGCGCGGGCGCCGGGGTGACCCAAAGCGAGTTCAACCCCTCCACTTCGCAGGAGGTCCATCTGCTCCAGATATGGATCAAGCCCAGCACGACCGGCCTCGAGCCCTGCTACGAGCAGAAGCGTTTAACCGCGAGTGACAAACGGGGGAGGCTTCGGCTGGTGGCCTCGCTCACCGGCGAGGACGGCTCGGTGCGCATTCAACAGGACGCGCGCGTCTACACCGGCTTTTTCAACGCGTCCGAGCGCGCGGAGTTCGAAGTCGCGAAAGGAAGGCGCGCATACGCTCATGTTGCGAGCGGGTCGATCGCGGTGAACGAGACGCGCCTCAACGCGGGGGACGGCGTGAAGATCACCCGACCCGGGCGTTTCGCACTACAGAGCGGCCGCGACGCCGACATCCTGATGTTCGACTTACCCTAGGGCGCGATGCTCTGATTCGTGGGCAAGTAGTGGTCGGCCAGGAGGGCCGCGAACAGCCACATGAGGTATGTCACCGAGAATTTGAACACCCGCATCGGCAACTCCTCGCGGGCGGTGATCTTCAGGACGAGGGCGTAATAAAGAAAGATGACGTTCAGCACGAGCGCCACGGACAAATAAAGCAGCCCGCTCATGTGTGTCAGGAATGGCATGAGCGTCACGATGAACAGCAGCACGGTGTAGAGCAGTACGTGCAGCCGTGTGTAAGCCAGCCCGTGCGTCACCGGCAGCATTGGAATTCCTGCGCGCGCGTAGTCGTCGCGCCGTGCGATCGCAAGCGCCCAGAAATGCGGTGGCGTCCAGATGAAGATAATGAGAAACAGCAACAGCGCGTTAGGATCGATGTTGTTGGTTACTGCCGCCCAGCCGAGCACGGGCGGAGCCGCGCCCGCCGCGCCGCCGATCACGATGTTTTGTGAGGTCGCCCGCTTCAGCCACACGGTATAGATGACGGCGTAGCCGATGAGCGATAAGAACGTCAGCCCGGCGGTCAGAAGATTGACGAGAAACGAGAGAATCGCCATGGCCGTTACGCCGAGCACGGCGGCGAAGATGAGTGCGTTGCGTTCTGTGAGCTGGCCGGTCGGCAGAGGTCTCCCTCGGGTTCGCGTCATCTGCTCGTCGATGCGACGGTCGAGGACGTGGTTGATGGTTGCCGCGCACGCCGAAGCCAGCGCGATACCAATATTTCCCCACACGAGGGCATCGAACGGTGGCCAGCCGGGACTCGCCAGCAGCGTCCCGACAATGGCCGTGAACACGATGAGCGCGACGACCTTAGGCTTCGTCAATTCCAGATAACGGCGCCAGACACTCATCGCACGCTTACTCGACGCACCAGGGTCAGCGTTGCCATCAGAAGAAGTGCGGCGCCCGCGGTGTGAGCCGTCGTTAGCCGTAACGGGAAGGTATGCAGCACCATCGAGATGCCAATGGTGAGCTGCAGCGCAAGCGCTCCGAGCACGGCGTACGCTGCTGGTAGTGCTGCAGGCAATGACTTCTGGAAGACGACGAACACAGATACGAAGCCCAGCGCGCCCGTGGCCACGATGGCTCCGAGCCGGTGCGTGAGGTGGATCGCGACCCGCGCGGGATTGTCGAGCACGCCACCTTCGTAGTTGATTCCCAGTCCACGCCACAGAACGAAGGCATTCCGGTAGTCGGTGTGGGGCCACCAGGCGTTCTGACACCTCGGGAAATCCGGGCAGGCAACGGCGGCGTAGTTACTGCTCGTCCAACCCCCGAGCGCGATCTGCACTGCCAGTGCAACGAGGCCGAGAAGAGCGAGTTGGTGCGCGAGCCGCATGGTCGCCGCCGTGGTTGCGGCGACACCGCCGCGTCCGCCGGGGCCCGCCATCGCCATGCCGCCCCATGACTGACCCGGCAGGGAGAGCCACAGCCACCACAACAACGCGAGCGTCGTCATTCCGAAAATCAAATGGAGCGTGACGATCAGGGGCTTCAGCTGCCAGGTGACGGTGAGCATGCCGAGCACCGCTTGGACCAACACTGTCGCGAGCAGTACGACGGCATAGGGGGCGCTGAGCAATTTCCGCTTACGGTGGGTGATCGCCAGCGCCGTGATGAGGACGATAATGAGTCCGAGAGTGCCGGCCGCATAGCGATGGATCATCTCCTTCCACGCTTTGCCGGCATCCAGCGGCGTGTTCGGGAAGGCGGCCTGAGCGGCGGCGTTGTGCTCGGCGCCCAGCGGCGTGATGTGCCCGTAACACCCTGGCCAGTCCGGACAGCCGAGCCCAGCCGCGTTCAGGCGCACGTAGGCGCCCAGTACAACGACGACGAAGCAAAGCAGCACGCCTGCAAGCGCGAGGCGACGGATCCAGCGGGCAACCGGCATTGTGGGGTGGGCTCTCTTCTGGGGGACTCAGCCGATATGGGACAGGCGAAGCAGCTTTTGCAGATCCTCGAGCAGCCCCTTCGGATTTTGCCGCGCATCGTAACTCATCATCAGGTTCCCGAGCGGATCGACGATGAACAGCGAATAAGGGCGGCCATCCGGCGGGAATTCGTGCAGTAGACGCGTTCCGTCAGCGCCCGTCGCGTCGGCGACGATGAGCCCCGCGTGCTCGTGCTGAAGGAACTCCCGCGCGCAACAGTCCCCGGTGACCAGGAAGACCCGATCGAGCCGGGACATCTCATTATTCAGCGACAGCCGCGTCTGGCGCATGACGTAGAGCGCCTGCCGGCAGGGCTCATCGCAATTTCCTGCGCCGATGTAGACGATCGACCACTTGTCCCGCAGTAGTTTCGGCGCTTCGGCTTCGGGGGCCGGCGGCGGCGCATTCGCATCCGCGTCCGGCGCGGACAGCGCAACGTGTTTCAGCTTTACCGTGGGCAACGGCCGGACCGGGCTGATGAGGGTGCCGTGATTGACCCGCTTCACCGGGCGCCAATCTGTGGCGTAGTACATGTAGAACGCGAGCATCAGCGGCACGAGAAATAGCGCGGCCAGCATTCCCAGCATGCGTAGGTTGCGGGCGCGCAGGTCATCCGGAGTGGTGCTCATGGGTTCAGACCTTGGTGCGGCTGACGACCGCCCAGAAAATGAGGGTCACGACGGCAAACGCCCACCACTGAATGGCATAGGCCCAATGTCGTATCGGTTGCATTCCGGGTGGGTGCCAGTCGCGGACGTAACCGTCCGGCTCGCTCGCGTCCAACAAGACGATGCGCGGCTCCAGCGGGCGCGCCAATGCCGCGCTTAGTTCATTCATTGTCGGGTAGCTCGTCACTTTCGGCCATCCACCTTCCAGCGTCGGTGCTGCGCGGCCGAGCGCGAGGCCCGCAACGGGTAAGTCATCCGCGCGACCAGTCACCTTTACCGAGCCATGGCTCATGAGAGCCACATCGGGGAGTTTGTCCCTCGACCCGCTGAAAGGCACCCAACCGCGATCGACCAATGCAATACGCCCGCCCGGACGATCCAGAGGCGTCAGCACTTCATAACCTGGTCGGCCGTCGTGACTGCGGTTATCCAGGAGAAACTGATGCTCCGCCTCGAACTGTCCGACGACGGTCACCCGCTGGAATCTCGGTACCGCATCGATGCCGCGAGCATCGAGCGCGACCGCCTCATCGGCGCCGCGGGAGAATTCGGTCCATTGCGCCTGGCGGACGTTTCCGCGGCCCCATTGCCAAAACCCGAGCCGTATGAACACAGCGCATAACAGCACCGCGCCGACAGTCAGCGGCCACGAGGGAGAGAAACGTCTCCTGCGGGAATTGCTCAATGCGCCGCAGCCTATACACTGGGCGGCAAGATGGAATCCTTGCTCCGGCTGCTTGTCATTGGCCTGCTCATCGCAATTTTCGTGAGCTTGGGCTCCGCACTGCGCCACCTCTCACGTGGCGGTAGCGAGGAGGACTCGCGCAAAATGGCGCGCGCGCTGACGATCCGAATTTCTCTGTCGCTGGCGCTGTTCGCGCTGCTCGTCATCGCATGGTACATGGGGCTGGTCTCGCCCCATGGCCTGCAATCGACCGGTCCCGTTCGCTGACGCTCGCCGACTCGTCCCGGCCCTGGCTCATCAGAGCCAGTAGACGAAGATGTAGAGACCGAGCCACACCACGTCGACGAAGTGCCAGTACCAGGCGACCGCCTCGAACGCGAAGTGCTTTCGGGGTGTGAAGTGTCCACGGAGTACGCGCAGCCAGATGACCAGCAGCATGATCGCGCCGACCGTCACGTGCAGACCGTGAAAGCCGGTGAGCATGAAGAACGTCGAGCCGTAGATGCCGGTTGACAGCTTCAGGCCGAGATCTTTGTAGGCCTCGCCGTACTCGTGGGCCTGCAGCCCGACGAAGGTAAATCCCAACAGGAACGTCAGCGCCAGGAACACGGTCAGCGTGCCGCGCTTACCCGCGCGCAAAGCGTGGTGCGCGATCGTGATGGTGACGCCGCTCGTGAGCAGGATCGCCGTGTTGATCAGGGGGAGACCGATCGCTCCGATCGTCTCGAAGGTGGAGTCGGCGTGGCCGCCCACATGCGCCGGGCCGTTGGTGGGCCATGCCCCTTCGTAGTGTGGCCACAGCAGGAAGTTGGTGAATACCTTCACTCCCTGCCCGGCGAGCCACGGCACTGACAGTGTGCGCGCATAGAACAACGCGCCGAAGAAGGCGGCGAAGAACATCACCTCGGAGAAGATGAACCACATCATTCCCATGCGGAACGAGCGGTCCACCTGGTCATTGAAGATGCCCTGCTCGCTTTCGCCGATGACAGTGGCGAACCAGCCGAAGAACATGTAAGCGATCAGGATTCCGCCCGGCAGGAAGGCCCAGCCGCCCGCCCAGTCGTTAAAGAACGAGACCGCGCCGAGCATGATGGCGAACAGGGCCACGGACCCACGGATCGGCCACGGGCTGCCGTGTGGTACGTAGTAGTGACTGGTGTCGGGGGCGTGTGCGTTTGCCATTGTCTTTAGTCTTTCCCAGGAAATTACGGGTGTGGCGTGCTCAACGCGCCGCTGTCGTCACCCGCGACGATTCATCGTAAATAGTGTAGTTGAGAGTAATCCGGTCGATATGCCGCGGCAGCGCCGGATCTACGAAGAAGCGCACCGGCATGTGGCGCTCCTCATTGAGCGCGAAGTGCTGCGGCGAGAAACAGAAACATTCGGTCTTGTGAAAGTAAGCCGATGTTTGCGACGGGGCGATGTCGGGCACCGCGTTCGCCGTGCTGGCGTGCCCCGTCATATTGTGCGCGAAGAAGTCGGCGGAGTAGAGCTGGCCGGGATGCACTTCGATCGTGCGCTTCACCGGGTGGAAGTCCCAACTGCCCGCGCTCGCGATGCTCGTCATGAACTCGATCGTGACGGTGCGGCTCGGGTCCGGATGCTCAGAAGCCTCGAGCTTCGCCTTCTCGAGCAACTTGCCCGCATCACCGTAGCCGGTCACCGAGCACAACACCCGGTAGAGCGGCACGAGCGCGAAACCAAACCCGAAGGCGCCGACGGCAATCGCCACCAGCTTCCAGGTCATGGTCAGGTTTGCGCGCTTCAGATCGCTCACTTCGAGCCCTTCACCACGATCAGAACCATGAAGCCAACGTAGAAAAACAGCGCGATGAGTCCGAACACGATGGCCGTGCGACGGACTCCTCGCTTGCGCTTCTCTGCATCGAGATCCTCAGCCAACGCTGTACTCATCAATGAAACGCGCCGCGCGCGATCACTGCATCCGACGGAGGCTCCTGCCAGGAGTGGTACGGCGCCGGCGACGGCAGCTCCCACTCCAGACCATGCGCGCCTTCCCAGACCCTGTTGCTCTTGACCGGCTCGCCGTGCTTGACGCACTGCCAGATGAGGTACGGGAAGAGCAGCTGCGACAGACCGAAGCCGAAACCGCCGATGGAGGACACCATGTTCCAGTCCGTGAACTGCACAGCGTAGTCCGGAATACGTCGCGGCATGCCGGCCAGTCCGAGGAAGTGCTGCGGGAAGAACAGGACGTTCACGAAGATCGTCGAGAGCCAGAAGTGCCACTTGGCGAGCGTCATGTTGTACATGTTGCCGACCCACTTCGGCAGCCAGTAGTAGACACCGGCCATGATGCCGAAGATGGCGCCGGGCACGAGCACGTAGTGGAAGTGCGCGACCACGAAGTAGGTGTCCTGGTACTGGTAGTCGGCCGGGACGATCGCGAGCATGAGGCCCGAGAAGCCGCCGATCGAGAACAGGAACAGAAACGCCAGCGCGAACAACATCGGCGGCTCGAACGTGAGCGAGCCCTTGAACATGGTGGTGGTCCAGTTGAACACCTTCACGCCGGTCGGGATGGCGATGAGCATGGTCGACAACATGAAGAACAGCTGGGCGGCCAGCGGCATGCCGACAGTGAACATGTGGTGCGCCCAGACGATGAAGGACAGGAACGCGATCGAAGCCGTCGCGTACACCATCGCTTCGTAGCCGAACAGCGGCTTACGCGAGAACGTGGGGATGATCTCCGAGACGATGCCGAAGGCCGGCAGAATGAGGATGTACACCTCGGGATGCCCGAAGAACCAGAAGATGTGCTGGAACATCACCGGGTCTCCGCCGCCGGCAGCGGTGAAGAACGTCGTGCCGAAGAAGTGGTCCGTGAGCAGCATCGTTACCGCGCCGGCGAGCACCGGCATCACCGCGATGAGCAGGTAGGCGGTGATCAACCACGTCCATACAAACAGCGGCATGCGCAGCAGGCTCATTCCAGGAGCGCGCAGGTTCAGGATCGTGACGACGACGTTGATGGCGCCGAGGATCGAGGAGACGCCCATCAAGTGGATCGAGAAAATCAACATCGGGAACGACGCGCCATTCTGCAGGACCAGCGGCGGATACATCGTCCAGCCGCCCGCCGGTGCGCCACCCGGGACGAACAGCGAGGACAGCAGCAAGGTGAAGGCGAACGGCAGGATCCAGAAGCTGAAATTATTCAGCCGCGGCAGCGCCATGTCGGGCGCGCCCACCTGCAAGGGCACCATCCAGTTCGCGAGTCCCGTCCACGCCGGCATGACCGCGCCGAAGATCATCATCAGCGCGTGCATGGTGGTCATGGAGTTGAAGAACTGCGGGTCGACGAACTGCAGGCCGGGCTTGAACAGCTCGAGGCGGATGACCATGGCCATCGCGCCGCCGATGAAAAACATGATGCAGGCGAAGACGAGGTACATCGTGCCGATGTCCTTGTGGTTCGTCGCGTAGACCCAGCGGCGCCAGCCATGCGGCTTATGGTCGTGATCGTCGTGCTCGGCGGCGTGTGCGTGCTGCTCGGCCATGGTCGTGTTCTCTCAGGTGCGAAAAATGTTCAGAAACTGGATGCTGGAAGGATTCTGCGCCGTGACCGGAGTTCAGCCCGTCGTGGCGGCTTGCATTGGAGCGGCGGTCGCTGTCGGGGTCGCGGCCGGCTCGGCAGCGGCGGGTGCCGACGCCTGCTTCTGCTCAGCTGCCTTGTCCTTCAGCCAGGCCTGGAAGTCTTCCTTGGAGCGGACATCGACGACGATCGGCATGAAGCCGTGGTCGCGGCCGCAAAGCTCCGCGCACTGGCCACGGTAGAGGCCGGGTTTGTCGGTATCGACCTTGAACCACGCCTCATTCACGAAGCCGGGGATGGCGTCTTTCTTGACGCCGAAGGCGGGTACCCACCACGAGTGAATGACGTCGGCGCCGGTGATGAGCAGGCGGACCTTGCTGCCGACCGGGACGACGAGCGGCCTGTCGACGTTGAGGAGGTAATGATCGACGGTGTTCACGTCGATGCCCGACATGAGCTCGCGGGCGGCGTCGCTCTTGCGGTCGAGGCGCGAGAAGTACGCCACACCGCTATCGAGGTAATCGTATTGCCAGCCCCACTGGAAGCCGGTGACCTTGATGCTGAGATCGGTCTTGGTGGTGTCCTCGATCTTCACGAGCGTCTTGGCGGCGGGGATCGCCATGAAGACCAGGATCGCGACCGGCACCGCCGTCCAGATGAGCTCCACCGTCGTGTTGTGCACGAGAGTCACATCGGCTACCGCGCCCTTCGATTTCCGATACGTGACGATCGAGAAGATCATCGCTCCGAAGACGATGGCCGCGATGATCACGCAGATCCAGAAGATCTCCATGTGCAGCGCGTAGATGTTGCGGCTGATCTCCGTGACACCCGGAGTCATGTTGAGCAGACCCCAACCGGAGTCGGCCCGGGCGGGCAGTGTGCATGCCAGGGAGACGGCGAATGCGGCGGCGAGCTTGGCGAGTTGTGCGATTTTTGCGCGAATCATCATTACGTGCCTTACAGCGCGCGCCCGGACCATCCGGGAGCGGCGCGATTTCTTCGAAAGCGAACCGGTTCGACCTCAGTTACAGGGAGGGCGACTCATTTATGTGGCCGACCAGACGTTGCAGCCGCAACGCCAGTCCACGCCGCTCTGCTTCTGTCAGGAAGCTGCCCAGCTCGCATTGACGGCCGTGCGACTCGATCGTGAGCCGGCTCGGATGCAAGCGCGACGCGGGGCGGCGAAGTTTAACCTGCGCCCAATGACGGGGGAACACGACTTGTGAGCAATAGGCGCGATCGCGGGACTCCACGCTCACGTCCGCGTCGCTGACGGTGATCGTCTGCCGGTGAAAGCGGCGGCCGAGACTCGTCTTCAGCGCCCAGCCGAGCACGATCATCTCGAGTCCGGCGAACGGCAGCACAGGCCAGAAACCTTGAATCGCCAGCATTCCCGCAACCGCAAAAGAGATGAAACACAAGCTGCCAAAAAACATCACCGCTTGCCGAACGCTCAATGAGCAGTTCGGGCAGATCTCGATTCGCAGCAGTCCTGCGCCGGCATGACCCAAAGCGACCATCGGGGACTATCGGGACGGGTGGAACGACGATGGTAGCGCAAGGAAACTTTTATTCAAGACAGAAACTTACGCGTTCCTGCTGTGATTGGGATGAAACAGATGGTTGGCCGCTTCGTGGAGGGCGAGAGGTGCCGCGATGGCGGCCAGCTCCAGCACCACTGCGAGCGGCGCTGCGCCGAGCTGCTTGGCGAGCGTCTCTAAATTTTCTTTTTGGCGGGACATCCCGGGGTCGATGGTGTTCGCGATCCACCCGGCGAACTGTGCACCGTGCGACTCGATGGCGAGCTTTGTCAGGAGCGCGTGGTTGATGCAGCCGAGGCGCACGCCGACGACCAGCAGCACGGGGAGGTTGAGGGTGGCGGCGAGGTCTCTGATGCTGATGCGGGGGCCCAAGGGCGCCAGCCAGCCGCCCGCGCCTTCCACCACGATGACGTCGGCGGAGGCGGCGAGTGTGTCGAAGTTGCGGCGGATACGGGCCGTATCTACAGCAATACAGGCCTCTTCTGCCGCGATATGGGGCGAAATGGCCGGTTCAAAGCAGTACGGGTTGACCTGGTCATATGGCGCTGCGACATTCGAGGCGGCCATGAGGGTCAGGGCGTCTTCGTTGCGCAATCCTTGGGGCGTACGGTGCGATCCCGAGGCGACGGGCTTCATGACGGCCACGCGCTGGCCTTGTGCTACGAGTGCGCGGACGAGGGCTGCGGCGACGACGGTTTTGCCTACGCCGGTGTCGGTGCCGGTGATGAAGACTCCCGGCGTCATTTGTTACTGCGCCGTCGGATGGCTCCGGGTGCAATTCGGGCTTCGCCGCCTACTAGCGCGCTGGCGGGCCGGCCCGCGGCGCCCCAAGCGACTCCGTAAACAACTTCGTACGTGGCAGGCAGTCGGCCGTCGCGACGGAATGCCTCGTAAGCGAGTTGCATACGCTTCAGCCGCGCGCGTCCCAGGAGTCCGCGCGGGCGGCCCGCTGTCACGTTGTGGGCCCCGATCGCCTTGAGGTCGCGCATCAGCGCGACGGCGTCCGGGTAGGTCACTTCCATGCGATCGACATCCAACACCGGTTCGGACAGGCCTGCGCGCACCAACGCGTCGCCTACGTCGTGCATGTCAGTAAAGTGATTGACGTGATTGTAGATGTGTGGCGTACCTTCGTCGGCTTCCGCCCACGCGCTGCGCAGTTCTCTGAGCGTGTCCGGTCCGAAGGTGCTGAACGCGAACAGGCCGTCGGGTTTGAGTATGCGCCTGATTTCGGCAAACGCCGGGTCGGGTGGCTCGCACCATTGCAACATCAAACTGCTGACCACTACATCCACGGACGCAGCGGCGATGGGGAGCCGCACCGCGTCGCCGCAAACGCGCTCGAAGCGCCGAAAGAAGGCCTGGTGTTTGCGTGCCTCGCGGAGCATCCCGGGGGCGAGGTCCAACGCGACGACCACGGAGCGGCGATAGCGTTTTTTCAACTCGCCGGTCATGCGGCCGGTGCCTGCGCCCAGGTCGAGTATCACGCCGGGGGCGAAGTTGAAGGGTTCTAGCCTGCTGATCAACTCGTCGGCGACGCGCGCCTGCAGTACCGCGGCGGCCTCGTAGGTGAGGCTCGCGCGATCGAACGACGCGCGTACCCCGGGGCGGTCGAGGCGGAAGGGCTCTGCGTCGTCAGCGGTCATGACGGGAGTTCGCCTCGCAGGAACGCGCTGACTAACGCGGCGAATTCCGCGGTGTGCGATAGAAATGGGGCGTGCGCGGCGCGACGAATTTCAACATACCGCGCGTCGGGCAACGCTTCCGTGAGCGCCCGCGATGCGCCGGGCAGTGTCACCCGATCGTATTGGCCGGCTATGACCAGCGTCGGTGCGCGCACCAAGTTCAACATCGGGCGGAGGTCGCTGTTTTCCAGCGTGGCCAGGCCCGTAACGAGCGCTTTGGGGTGCGCCTCGCCATGGGCGAACAGAGACGCTTGCAGATCGGCCAGCACCTTCTCGCTCGCCACGCTGCCACGCACCTGCAGCTCGAGAAAATCGTTTACGGTGCGCTTGTAGTTGGTCCTGAGCTGAGTCGCCATTTTCTCGAGCGCCGTGGCCGGCATGCCAAAGGGCCAATCCGCGCTCGCCGCGAACCGCGGCGTGGTGGCAATCAGCACCAGGCGCTCGACGCTGCCGGGAAACGCCGCGGCCAGATCCAGCGCGATCTGGCCCCCGAGGGACCAACCTAACAGCGAGTATCGATTCGAGAGCGGCTCCAGCGCCGTATGTACCTGCCAGGCCTGCGCCGCGGGCGTACTCGCCTTGGGATTCCACGGGCTGCGACCGTGGCCGGGAAGATCGACGGTGATGATCCGAAAAGAGCTCGCCAGCTCGCGGATGAGGCCGTCCCAGACGCGTAGGTTGAGTCCCCAGCCGTGCAGGAGCACGAGATCGGGGCCGCTGCCGTGTGTTTCGACGTACAGGCTGCCTGCGGGCGTTGGGTTGGGATCTGGATTACTCATCGGCGGCAACTTCGCTTCCGTGTCGGGCCGGTTCGCCGGCGTGTTTACGAATCCGGCTCAAACTTTCGATGAGCGCATCCACTTGCTGTTCGGTGTGGGCCGCCGAGAGAGTTACCCGGAGGCGTTCGCTCCCGCGTGGAACGGTGGGTGCGCGAATCGCAACCACTCGGAAGCCGGCGCCTAGCAGTTCCTGTTGAGCTTGCAGCGCTGCCTCCGAGCTGCCGATCATCACCGGCTGAATGGGGGTGCTGGAGTCTAGTAGCGCCACGCCCGCCTCGCGCGCTTGCTTGCGAAATCGCGCGGTGAGCGCTAGTACTCGCTCGCGGCGCCAGGGCTCGCGCTGCGCGATTTCGAGGGCCTTTCGAGTGGCGGCGGCTACGGGTTGGGGCAAAGCCGTCGTGTAGATGTAGGGTCGCGCTTTCTGGACCAGGAACTCGATGAGATCGCGCGACCCGGCGACGAAAGCGCCGAATGATCCGAAGGCCTTTCCCAGTGTGCCGATCAACACGGGCACCTCGTCGCTGGTCACTCCGCAATGCTCGAGCGAGCCGCGGCCCGTGTTACCCAACACGCCAATGCCGTGCGCATCGTCGACCACGAGCCACGCCTTGCGCTCGGCGGCAGACTTAGCGAGTTCTCTGAGCGGCGCAACGTCACCGTCCATGCTGAACACACCGTCGGTGGCCACTACGGTGGCCTCCTCGGGGCTTTCATCGAGCATTCGCTCCGCGGCGGCGGCGTCCCCATGGGGATAGCGCTTGAAGCGTGCTCCGGAAAGCAGCGCACCATCAATGATGGATGCATGGCTGAGACGATCGAGAAGTACCAACTCGCCACGGCCGGCTAGCGCGGTCAGCACGCCGAGGTTGGCCATGTAGCCCGTCGAAAAAAGAAGAGCGCGCTCGCGGCCGACAAAGGCGGCAAGCTCCTCCTCCAACCGCGCGTGCTCGACACCGTGACCGGTGACGAGATGCGACGCTCCGCTTCCCGCGCCAGTTCGCAATGCGCAGGCGCTCATCGCCGCCGCGATCGCCGGATGGTGCGCGAGCCCGAGATAGTCGTTGCTGCTGAAATCGACGAGCGTTCGGCCATCCACAGCCGTAACGATGCGATTGCCCGCTTCCACGAACCCGTCAACGGTGGTGCGTCGGCGTGTTAGGTGCTGGGCCTCGATCTCAGACAGCACTCCGCCAAGTGGCTGGCGTTTCATGTGTCGCGCGCACGAATCACGACCTTTGCGAGCGGGTCAGTCATGCGGTGTGGCGTGCCACAGGGCGATGCACGGCGGTTGGGCGCTGCGTGTTGGCTGGCGCGTTTGTCACGCGCTTGCCAATGCGGTCATGGCGGTG
>JAQGOE010000151.1 GCA_028293725.1 Gammaproteobacteria bacterium
CCTTCCACGAAAACCCCGAAGTTCCTATTGATGTGATAGGTGGCGCTCATGTCCATCTGGTAGCGGGAGCGCACCTGCGTCACCGCCTGGCCGGCGCCGTTCAGCGGAGGCGGCGCGAGATACTGCAGGAAGTGATCGCGCCAGTTGACCGCCGTACGGACCTCGAATTGATTCTTGTCATAGAACAAGACGGCGTTGGCGGAATTCGACAGACCGGTGAGCGCGAACTTGTTGGTCAAGTCGGACGGATTCAACTGCTTGTCGCTATGTGCATACGTACCGTTGAGCTGGACACCGAAGCCGGTGTCCCAGAACGAGTGCTGGACCGCCGCTTCCACCCCGGTCACCACCGCGGTTGGCCCGTTCACGGGCGAGGTGATGGTGAACTGGGCCGGCAATCCGGTCGCTGGATCAAGCAGTGGGGTGCCAACCGAATTCTTCACCGTGCCGGTCGTTTGGTTCAGGACGATGAAGTTGGTTACGGTCTTGTAGAACGAACCAACCGAGACGTAGTCCGCCTGTCCGTAATAATATTCGAACGAAAGATCGAGGTTATTGGATCGGAACGGGCTGAGGTTGGCGTTGCCGCTCGATGCCGCGAAATTACCGGGCCGCAGCGTTACCAGCGTCGTTACGGGAGACATTTCCTCGAGCGTCGGACGCGTCATCGTCTGCGATGCAGCAAACCGCGCAATCAAATTGTCCATCAAGTCCCACTTGAGCGACAGGTTGGGCAGTATGTCCGTATAGGTGTTCGTGCCCGATACCGTCGCGTTGCCGCCGGTATCAACGCCATATTGTGTCTGGTCATTGAGTAGCTTGTGCAGATCGATGAACGGGGTCGACAGACCGTCAACGGTCGAATGCGTACTCTCAACACGCACACCCACTACGCTGGTGATGGGTCGATCGAGCAGGCTGCCGGCGAACACGGCTTCCAGGTAGCCGCCGAAGACCCGTTCGGTGACCACGGAATCGTTCCTGAGCGGCGGCGCGAACGTGAATGCGGGATTGAGGGCCCGTTGCTCTTGAGTGATCGCGTTGAATAATGACGGTCCGTCGAAGGTGAGCCACTGGGCTGGCGTACGATTCGCGCCGCTCACTCCCGACAGGTAGTTGCTGCCGGCGTCAAATACACCGATCGGGATGCTCGCTGGTGCGGGGAAGTTGTAGCCGCAGGTGGCGCAGCCCGCCAGGCCGTCATTTGAATAGAGCCTTGTTTCTTTTTGGTCGCGCGAAAAGTAACCGCCCACTTTCAAATCGGCCAATCCCTGCTTTGGATCGTCGCCCTTGATGTCCAGGTCGGTACGGAACTGGTAAATTTTGTCGTCAACGGCATAGCCGCGTAACAGCATGACGTGCTCGAACAGTGGACTCGTGCCGCCCACTACGCCGGCGTTCGGGCCACTCGTCGGGTCTATGAAACCGGTGACGTAGGGCACGATCTGCCCATCCGAGTGATAGTGCGCCGTCTGGTTGGGGGGAATGCCCAGCAACGCGAGTTGGCTCTCGTCGCCACCGTCCGGAAATTCCCTGGCACGCGAGAAGCTGCCGTCCACGTTGAGCGAAATGCGATCGGCGATCTTCCAGTCGGCATTGAGGCCGCTCGCGATGAGATCGGTGCTCTTGCCGTACTGCTTGTCGTGGAAGTCGCTCGCCTGGCCGACAGTCTGTGTCATGTCGATCGCCGTTCCATTGGCGTCGGTAGTCACGTTGGTCAGGTTGGACGGTGTGAACCAATGACCGTACGAACGATCGTCGGACTTGTCGGTGAACTTCGAATAGAGCGTGTCGAGCGTAAGCGCCAGAGCGTCGCTCGCCTGGTATTGCAGCACCAAGGTGCCGCCTATCCGCTTGCGATCCTCGAAATTCACATTGGGTCCGAAGTCTTGCGGGACGAACAAATTGCCCTGCGGATTTGACGGTGTGATCGCAACCCCCGCGCCCCCGTTGATCTGCGAAGTCGGCGTTCCACCGTTGACGATCCAGCCGTCCGTCGCAATCTGATTTATCCGGTCCCTGCGGTACTGATAGCTGCCCGAGGCCAGAATGCCCAAGCTGCCATCGAGAAACCTGTCGCTGGCCAGAAAGGAGAAGTCCGGTCCGGCCTTTTTGGAATTCTCCTCGTAATTGGCATCGGCGGAGCTGGCGAATTTAAATCCGGCATAGTCGAACGGCCGCGCGGTCTTGACATTGATGGTCGAGCCCACGCCACCGGACTGAAGGCGCGCCGTCGAAGATTTGTACACCTCGACACCGGCAACCAGTTCCGAGGCGAGCGTGTCGAACGAAAAGGCGCGCCCGCTGGCCTGGCTGGGATCGGTCGGCGTGGCGAGCTGCCGCCCGTTGAGCAGGACGGTGTTGAATTCCGGTCCAAAACCGCGAACGGTGACGAACTCGCCTTCACCGCCGGAGCGATCGATCGACACGCCGGTGATGCGCTGCAATGACTCTGCCAGGTTGGCGTCCGGGAGCTTACCGATATCTTCTGGCGATATTGCGTCGACAATCCCCAAGGAGTCGCGCTTGATGGTCATGGAGTTGACCAGTGACTGGCGCAGGCCGGTCACGACGACTTCGGCGATACCATCGTTCTGCGCGCCTTGAGCCGGCTGCGCGCCGGTTTCTGCTTGGGCAAGCCGGATGTAGCCGAGATTATCGGGTACCGTGGACGTGGTGGGAGGTGAATTGATTGGGCCGGGCTTCTCAACGCTGGTCGCTTTGGCGCCGGAGGTGGCTTTTTCCGCGGTGGAAATGAGACGAATGGTCGCGGTATTTTCGCCGCTATAGATTGCCTCCAACCCGGTCCCTCGCAACATCTGCTCCAGCGCGATGTGCTTCTCGAGTTGCCCGGCCACCGGGTTAGCGGTCGCGTGGCTGACAATATCGTAGCGATAGAGCAGCTGCATCTTCGCCTGCGCCGCGAAGTTTTTCAGTGCAGTCGGCAGTGGTTGCGGGGCGATATCGAATTGCGCTGGATCCGCGCTCGCCCTTCCGGGTGTGGCCAGAGCCAGCCCCGACGCACAGGCCAAAGCCTGCAATACAGCCAACCTGACCAAGCTGTTGGTCTTTTTCATGCCCCCCCCTCTTTCAAGTCCGTGAATCACGAGCCGTCTGTTATTACGACCCGCGGGGAACGAAAAACCCCCGCTCGATTTACAGCGCCGTCCATAGCGGCAGCGCGAGGGCCGGCGCAGAGTTGTACACCCTATTCAGCAGGTCCCTCGATATTGACGTGATCGGCGTCAATCCGCCGGATCCTGGTGCCAAATCCATCCTGTAACATCCGCAGGAGGGCCTCCGCCCCTTCGGGGCTCGTCTGAAAGGTACCTCCGACCGGCAACTGCCGCAGCGAGTCGTCCGCGATTTCAATCTTGAGCGTGGTGTATCGCATCAGTTCATCGACGACGTCCCCCAAGGGCTCATCCTGGAAATACAGGCTGCTCTTGCGCCAAGCCAGGAGGTGACTGAGTTGGGTTGTATCCAGCGCGTGGATCACATCAGCGCGACCGTGAGCGTCGGCCTGCTCGCCTGCGGTCACGGATGCTGCAGATTTGGTATACGACGCGTCCGATGGAGGAGACTCGTCCGCGGCCGCATTGACAACGTTGACAGTGCCTTCGCTGACCGTGACTTCGACGCCGGCGGGTCGCAAGTAAACGTTGAATGCGGTACCGACCGCGCGCACCCAGCGATCGCCGGCGTGCACCCAAAACGGCCGGTGCGTATCGTGAGCCACCTTGAAATACGCCTCGCCGCGTTCGAGACGAATGACCCGAGTGCGTTGGCTGTAGTCGACCTCGACCCGGCTGTTGGTATTTAGATCGAACGAAGAGCCATCAGGCAGCGCCACGGCGGCCTGCTCACCGATCGCCGTTTGAAAGCGGGTCTCCTCTTTTTGCCGGTACAGATTCCAGCCTATCCCGAGAACGATCGCCCCGATGGTCGCGGCCACTGCGCCCGCCAGCCAGTGCCGCGAGCGCACCGACCTGGCCGAGGCGGCGTTCATCACCTGGCCGAAGTGGACTGCCCGAACGAGAGGACCGGATCTGACGAGCTCCTTCCAGGTGGCCGTCAGCTCGGCATAGGCCTTCTCATTGCATGAATAAGCCCGTAGCCACGTTTCAAAACGTGCGCGATCGTCAGCTGTAGCGTCGTCGGCGTTCATCCTGGCAAACCAGTCGCTTGCCTCGCGCTCGGTGTCCCCGGGAGTCGGCAGACTATGAACCTCACCCATGGGACCGCCTCGTGGCGCTATACCGGACTTTCAGAAAGCAGTTCGTTTCGCGCATACCTCGTGAGATATGCTTTTCGACGGTTTTCACCGAGATTCCCAGGTGGTCCGCGACTTCCTTGTATGAATACTCGTGAAATACGCGCAACGTAAATGCCGCCCGGCATTGCGGGGGCAACCGATTGATGGCCTCCTGTACGAGCCGGTTGCGCTCGTCCCGCAGTAATCCCGACTCCAGCGACTCGCATTCAGCGTCGGCCCGCGACTCGTCGAGGCTCGCCAACGTGTCACGCTCGACGATCCGTCGATGGCGGAATTCGTTTGCCGCCAGGTTGCGCGCGGTGGAAAACAGAAAAGCTCTGAGCGTCGTCACCGACTCGCGCTCCCGGTAGGTACGAAGAAATGCTTCCTGGACGATTTCCTGCGCCGTTTCACTGGAACGCACGAAGCGCCGAATGTATCGATGCAAGGCCTGGCGGCTGTCCGCGAAGAGCCTGACAAAAGTCTCAGTCCGGGACTCTGATGTCGTCGGCATTGTCCAATTTCCCCCCCTGATCTACCCTACCCCTCCGATGGGCTCCGCGGCAACTATCGCAATTCGCATGGGGGGTTTTGCCAACTCGAGTGTCATATGCGGCGTGGACGCCCCGCCGATTTCACGACCTTCCCGGCCAAGAATGCGGCAATGTGATCGTTCAGAAACTTACCATCGGTCGCCGTGACCGCCGCGCCCGCGGGATGCCCCCAGAGCGAGGGAATGGGGGCCAGCGTGCAATGGGGGATGAGCTTGGCCTCGTAGCCAGCGTCCGTGACCGGAAAGTACAGATCGGTCAATGACGGCATGTAGAGGACGGGGACCTTGATGGATTTAAGCGCTGCCTCGACATCGCCATGAAACGGCGCAGTGGTGCCGACGTCATGCTTTTCCCAGGTGCGCATCTGCAAGATGAGATTGTTCGCATCGGCATCGGGAATAAAGTGGTGCCGAAAATGATCGATGACCTCGTCGAAGGTGCCGCCGAAACTCGAGTTGGTGCGCCACAGCTCCTGTCGCCACCATTCCTGTGAGAACAGCCACGCGGCCCACACCATGGAAAATGCCTCGATGCCGCGAGCTGGTTGCTCGGTGTAATCGCCATTCTTGAACATGGGGTCTGCGGTCAGCGCCGAAATCTCGCCTTCCAGGCGCACGATACCGTGGCCGTAGGTTTTGGCGGTTCCGGAAGTCGCCGCAACTCGATCCATGAAATTCGGATAGCTCACTGCCCACTGAAAGGCCTGTTGGGCGCCCATCGAGAAACCGATGACCGCACGCAAGTGTTTGACGTGCAGCTGCTCGGTAAGCATCGTATGGACAATTTCAACATTGTCGCGGATGGTGGTGATTGGAAATCGGGGGCCGTGAAACGGTTCGGGAGTGTTGCTCGGTGAGGAGGAGCGACCATTACCGAACAATTCACTGGTGACGAGAAAAAACTTCTTCGGGTCGAGCGACTTGCCTGGCCCGATCAGCCAGCCATAGCCGTGCATCTCCGCCATGTAGTGCGACGGCAACAAGATGGCGTTGTCACCTGCCGCGTTGAGTTCACCATACGTGCCGTACACCACGCGCGCTTCGGGCAACACGGTGCCGCTTTCGGTCCTAAAGTTCTTGACGACGAATTCGTGCTGCGTCGGTTCCGGCGTTTCCGCGAGCGCATCAGCATAGGCGGAAGCGGAAGCCGCGGCGCTAACCAACAGACCCAGCAATCCCAGCAATTTCACGTCAGATTTCCTCATCGTCTCAAACCGCGAGATGCGGCGGCATGCGGGCCTGCGCCGCACGTTCGTAGGCGCGTGCCACTTGCAACAGCAGGCCGTCCTGATTTCTCCTGGCCACGAAGGTAACGCCCACGGGCAACCCGCCCACCAGGCCGGCGGGCACAGTAATGCTGGGATAGCCGGCGATTGCAGCAGCTCCGGCGATCTGCGACCTGCCCCCGCCGCGGCGGTCACCCCATACCGGATCGATCAATTCGGCCGGGCCATTGCTGGGACCCATCAGCACCTCAACTCCCTGTTGGGCGAGTAGCATGGCGAGCCCGTCGGTATCCACCGCCCGGTCGAGACCGGCCCGACCTTTTTGATACTTCTCATCGCTCAAGGGCCCGCACTCCTGGGCCATCTCGAAGATCTCCTGCCCAAAGACGACCAGTTCCCGCTCCTTATGCGCTTGATTGAAGGCAATGAGATCGGTGAGGCTGCGAGGTTGCACCTGCGCAGGGTCCAACCCGGCGAGATATTCGTTGATCGATGCCTTGAATTCGTACAGCAGTGCGTCGAGCGAAAATTTCTCGATCTCGGCGAAGACGTCCGGGACCTTGAGGTCGATTAGCGCGGCGCCTTCCTTTTCCAACACCGCATGCGCATCGGCGAACAACCGAGTGGTGCCCGGATGCGCCCCTTCCGGCACCGGCATTACGCCGATCCGCACGCCTTTCAAGCGGAACGCCTCGAGCGAGGTGCCCTGATTGCGGTAACCAAGCGCGCGTTCGCCAATAATACTGGCCATGATGGCGGCATCGGTCACGGTACGGCACATGGGACCGGCTGTGTCCTGGCGTAGCGAGATGGGCACCACTCCCCGGCCGCTCACCAACCCGACCGTCGGCTTGAAGCCAACCAGGCCATTCATCGAGGCGGGTGACAGGATGGAGCCGTTGGTTTCTGTGCCGATGGCGGCCGCACAGAAACTGGCAGCCGCCGCGACCCCCGACCCGGCGCTCGAGCCCGATGGATTGCGGTTGCGCGAATAGGCGTTGCCTACCTGGCCGCCGATGCCGCTCCAGCCGCTGCAGGAACGCGTGGAGCGGAAATTCGCCCACTCGCTCAAGTTGGTCTTCCCCAACATCACGGCTCCGGCCGCCCTGAGACGTGCGGCGAGCGGCGCGTCCGACCGCATGGAATGTTCGAATGCATAAGAACCGGCGGTGGTGGGCAGCGGATCGCTCGTCTCGATGTTGTCCTTGAGAAGAATCGGGATGCCATGCAATGGCCCACGCACCTTGCCTGCCTTGCGCTCCTGGTCGAGCGCACGTGCGTCAGCCAGAGCTTTTGGATTTACGGACAGCACCGAGCGGTGCTGCGGACCGTTCTGGTCATAACGTGCGATACGATCGAAATAAGCCGCCGTCAGGACTTCCGCGCTGGCCGTTCCCGAAGCCATCGCAGCCTGCAGAGCATCGATCGACTGCTCGGTGGGATCGAACGCACGTTCCATGGCAAAAGCCCCCTCGCTGGCGGCAGCGAACGACAAAGCACCCACGCCAGTGACAAAATCGCGGCGGTCCATTGATTCTCCCAGCTTATATTTTTTGGGGCTGGATCAGTGTCCCACAGCACTCCGATACCGATCAAACCATTCAACGATCGCCGTGCTCTGTGCCGCGAGTTGTGATGGCCGGATCAGCACGTGCGCGGCACCCGGAATCTCGTAGAGCTCGGTCGGTATATGACGCAACTGGAGCGCCTGGTAGTACTGCTCCGCCTCCCCCACGGTCGTACGGAGGTCGTTCAATCCCACGAGGACCATGGTCGGTGTCGTGACGTTCCCCACCAAGGCGAGCGGTGAGTGTTTCCAATAGGTCTCTTGATCGTCCCACGGCAGTTGCTTGAACCAGTAACGCGCGCCAAAGGCGCCCATGTCGGTGGTCAGCAGCCAACTGGTCCAGTTGATCACCGGCCGTTGGACCACGGCGGCTTTGAATCGATGCGTCTTGCCCACGGTCCAGGACGAGAGCACCCCGCCGCCCGACGATCCTGTGACGAACAGGTTATCGGCATCCACGCCGCCCTGCTGAATCGCAGCATCCACGCTGCTCATGAGATCGTCGTAGTCGTGGCTGGGATAGTTGTTGTAAATCAGGTTCGCGAATTCCTCGCCATACGAAGTCGAGCCGCGCGGATTGCCGAACACCACAATGTATCCTGCGGACGCATAGAACTGGTAGTCCGCCGCGAAGGTCGGCCCGTAGCTCGCGTACGGCCCGCCGTGAATCTCGAGGATCAACGGATATTTCCTGGCAGGATCGAAGTTGGGCGGTAGCAGTTCCCACGCGTCGATCGCACGGCCGTCGACCGACGACTTGACCGGCAGCGCCGCGAGCTTGCCGAGAGTCACCGCCGCCAGGAGCTCTGAATTCAGATCGGTGAGGCGCTGCGTCTTGCCGTCCCGGACCAAGTACACTTCCGGCAAATGATCCGCGCCGCCGCCGGTGTAGGCCACCGCGCCTTTGTTGGAGACGGTGAACTCACCGCCCGAGTACGGCAGTTGTGTCGTACCCCCGACATGGGCGAGCCCCGTGGCCACGGGCTCCACGCGACCATTGAGCCCCATCCGGGCCACCTTGGTGACTCCTTGATCAACATACTGGACATAGAGGCTCCGGCCATCCGCCGCCCACTGGCAGTCGGTTAGCGAGCGATCCAGCGACTCCCCGACGACGTGCGGATTTTTGCCGTCCGCGTCCATCACGTTGAGCCGCGCGTTCTGATTGCCGATGTGCTTATCCTGGTAGCCCAGGAACGCAATGAGTTTCCCGTCCGGCGACAAGACGGGAGCATGGTAAGGACCCACCTCTTGCGACAGCTGCGTGGAATTCCCGTCCGCCGCGTTCACGCGATAAATGCTCAAGGTCATGGCCGTATGCCGCGCCCAGTCCTCGGGCTCGCGGTTCCACTCCTCGTTGTGGTTGCCCGCGAAGTAGATCCAACGGCCGTCCGGCGACCACGCGAGCGGCCCCGCATCACTGAAGTGCCCGAAGGTCAGTTGCCGCGGCGCCCCGCCGCCTTCCACGGACACGACGTATAGGTGCCGGAAGCCGTGCTTATCCAGGCCTTGTCCATCGGCACGGAAATTGAGCTCATTGATGGCTAGCGGCGTCTCGCCCCACTGGGCTCCCGGGGGCTTGGCGAGCGGCTTGCCGATGGTCGGCGGCGCCTCCGGCGACAGCATCACGAAAGCAATCTGCTTACCATCCGGCGACCACGTGATGTCACTCGGCGCCTCGAGGAAATGCGTGAGGATCGCCGTTTCACCGCGCATCCAGTGAATGACAATTTGCGTGTGTCCGTCGGTCCCGGTCGACAGGTACGCAATCTTTGCGCCATCCGGCGCCCAACGCGGCGAGGAGTTATAACCCGGTCCACTCGCAAGTGGCGTCTGCGCGCCCGTCACCGTTTCGATGAGCCACAGCGACTGGGACTGTCCGTCCGTCATAATGTCGTTCGCGGTCCGCGCGTAAGCGATTTGCGTGCCGTCCTTGCGAATCTGCGGATCGTTGGCCCACTGCATCTGGAACAGATCCTTGGGTTCCAGGAAGCGTGGCGCAGCTTGTGCGCCAGCGCAGGAAAGCAGGACGGCTAAAGCGACACTCAGCAGCTTGCGCATGAAATTCAACCTCACTTGTAGCTGTAGTCAACCTGCACGCCCGTCGTGCGCGGCTGCATGCTGATGCTGGTGTATGGCGTCATCGCGGCAAGGGGTACGTCCCGGTTATTGCCGACGTTGTCACAGTAAACCATCACTCGCCAGTGCGAGGGCGCCATTACGGAGAAGCTAACTCGTCCCGTGGTGATAGTGTTGCTTTCCACGACATTGGGCGGCAGTCCGGAGCCACTCGAAACCGAGGTCGCGGTTTGCTCGGACGTGTAGCGCGCGACGGCCTCCATCTGTCCCGTCCAGCCGGTGGACCCGAATGGGAAGTTGTACTGGGCATTGGCGCCCATGGTGTAGGCCGGCGAGGTGTCGATGCGCGCGCCCGAGGGAAACAGCAACTGGCCGCCGGAAAGGACTGCCGAGTCCTCGGCGAGTCCGTTCCAACTGAAGTTGAGGCCGAGCGAGAGCCCGGGGAGGGGGCGGGCGGTCACCGCGAAATCCACACCCATGCCGCTTGCGGACTGGCCATTCACGCTCGCGACGATGTAGGCCGTACTGCCCGGAACCGGGATTCCCAGGGTCTGCTGAATTTCGTCCCACTTCATGTAGTACACGGACGCATCGAAGATCAGGCGGTTATCCAACAGGGTGCCCTTGCCGCCGATCTCGAAATTGTGCAGCTTGTCCGGCTTGACCGGTGCGAACGCCGGAGCCGCCAGTTGCACCAGCTCGCTCTGCGGAAAACCGCTGCGAAAGCCCTCCGAGTACGAGGCATACATCGTGTAGTCGTGCTGCGGAAACCAGGTCAGCACCACCCGCGGGGTGGTCGCGTTGAACGTGGAGTCCGTATGAATCAGCGGTGTACCCGGCGCTTCCCCGAAGAGGATCAGCTGTTGCAGGCCCACATCGTCATGGAAGTAACGGCCACCCACGGAGAGCTCCAACTGGTTGTCCAAGAAGCGCCGGCCGATCTCGCCAAACACGGCCCACGAGCGGGAGGTGTCCACCTGCGACACGGGCGCCGGTATCAGATCCCCGAGCGTCTGGTAGGTGTTGTCGTGCGCGTCGCGGTAAAACGCGCCGAACGACCAGCGCCACGGACCTTCGAGCTTGGAGTTCAAATTGAGCTCTTCGCTGAACACGCGCGAGGTGAGGAGCGTCGTGAGGGGCGGTGTAGCTACCCCCGGGGCCACATCGAGCGACCCGTTGTTGTAGTACGTAAAATAGCTGGTCGCGCTCGATACTGAGAACCACGGCGCCTGGTAATCGATTTTCGTGTCGTAGGCGTTGTAGTGCGAGTCGATCGGCTGATCCTTGGTCGAGGCCGAAAAGTCTTTGTCCGCCTCGGACGGGGCCCCGAAGCTCGCCTGCTCGTGCATGGCCGAGAGCCTGATCGTGAGATCATCGACGGGCTGCGCGGTGATCTTGAGACGGACGTCCTTACGATCACTGTCGTTTGTGTTGTTCTTGAGCGGCGTGTCGATCCAGCCGCTGTCGTGCTCCTCGCCCACCACCAGGCGCGCGGCGAGTTTGCCCTCGACAATGGGCAGATTGACCGCCATATCACCGCGCCAATTGCCGCCACCGCTCTCGGTGCTGGACAAGCCGGTGCGACCTTTGAAGTCGAAATCGTTGAGGTCGGCATCGTTGGTCAGCACACGCACGACACCGTTCAACGCGCTGGCCCCATACAAGGTACCTTGCGGGCCGCGCAGCACCTCGATCCGGTTCAAGTCATAAGTGTTCGCGTCGGGCTCCACCGCCGAACGCACCAGGCCAAACGGCACCGAGTCGAGGTAATACCCGATCGGACTCGGCCCGGCGAACAGCGGGCCGCTGGCCGTCACGCCGCGCACGGTGATGCGAGTCTCACCTCCCTGGCCGGTAACGCTGACCGAGACGCCCGGCACCAGGCCCAGGGCATCCGTCACGCTCTGGATACTCGATTTATCGAGCTCGGCACCGCTCATCACGGACAGTGAGATGGGCACATCCTGCGCGCGCTGTTCGCGCTTTTGCGCGGTGACCACGACCTCGTCGAGATCGGCTTGCGTCCCTGGCGCGTCAGCCGCGGCGGGAGCCGCGGCGAGCGCGGAATGCGACCCGAGGAGCAGCGTAGCGCCGAATAGAACCGTGGCGCGCGAGCAAAGCAACGCAGAATTCATTGCGACCCCTTTTTTTCGTGGCGTGTTGAATCCAACTCCGAAGCTACATGCCGATCGCGCGCAGCGTCAATTTGCCCAAACAGCCCGCGCAGTGTGTTTTTTCTGGTGCAAAGTCGCTGCGCACACCTGCACGAAAAGTGGGCACACGCGTAAGCGCCGAAAATAACGTTTGTTTTTGCTCTTCCGAACGACACGAAACGGTGCACACAAGCGGCGCCGCCACCCTCTTGCATATTTGCGATTCTCACATGCAGAAATCGTGTTTACCGGGAAATGGTGCGGCACTAATGTCGTTGCCCGACCAGCCGCGCTCCCGCGACCGGGCCCGCGCCGGCATCTCCTGCGAACAATTGGTAGCATGACGCACACGAAGAGCATCTCGATCCTGCGAAAGTTGGTTTCATTCGACAGCACCTCCCGCCATTCGAACCTGCCGTTGATCGAATGGGTGGCGGACTATCTGCACACCTTTGGGGCGCGCGTGGAGCTCGTCTACAACGACAGCAAGAGCAAAGCGAACCTGCTGGCGAGCATCGGGCCGGACCGGGAAGGCGGCGTGGTGTTGTCAGGCCATACCGATGTGGTTCCGGTCGACGGCCAGGAGTGGACCAGCGATCCGTTCGCGCTCGTGGAACGGGACGGCCGGCTGTACGGGCGCGGCAGCTCGGACATGAAAGGATTCATCGCCTGCAGCCTGGCGGTTCTCGAGGGTTGGAAGAGCCTGGCGCTGCAACGGCCGCTCCACTTCGCCTTTTCCTATGATGAAGAGGTGGGCTGCTTCGGCGCGCATGCATTGGTCGATCGTATCGCCGCGAACGTGCCGCGGCCGGCCTTCGCCATCATCGGTGAGCCCACTGACATGAGGATCGGCGTAGCCCACAATGGGGTGACCGGCTCGCACACGAGCTTTCGCGGAGTGGCCGCGCATGCCAGCGACCCTTCGCGCGGAGTGAACGCTATCGAGGCGGCCGCCGCGTTCGTACGCTTCCTGGGCGATGTGGCCCGGCTACCGCAAATTGCCGACCACGGCTGTACGCTGAACGTTGGCCAGATCGCCGGCGGCGCCGCGACCAACATAGTCGCCGAGCGTTGCAGTGTACGCTGGGAATACCGCGCCGCGACCCAGCAGGACGTGGCTCTCATAGGGAAAATGGTGGCGGACTACCTCGAGGGCGAGACCTTCTCCGCATTGGCTGTCGGCAGCGAAATTGAGCTCGACGTGCCGCATTTTTGCAGCAATCTCGGCGAAGAGTCGCTGCGGGTGCTGACGGGATTCGGCGCCAGGTTGCCGGTGACCACCCTGCCCTTCGGCAGCGAAGCGGGCATCTTCGAAAGGAGCCGTATTCCCGCCGTGGTCTGCGGGCCTGGCTCCATCGACCAGGCGCACCGGCCCGATGAGTGGATCGCATGCGCCGCGCTTGAAGAGGCGGATCGTTTCATGGCAAAAGTGATGGCATGGGCATCTCAGGCCGAGCCGGATTGAACCGGCCCGATCCAATCTCTCCTGAGGATGAGGCACGACCGCGCCGCGTACTGCTGGCCGTGACGGTCGGGAATATGCTCGAATGGTATGACTTCGCGGTCTACGCCTTTCTCACTGCGGTGATCGCCAAAGTGATGTTTCCCGCCGGCAGTGCCACGGCCTCTTTACTCTTATCGGCGGGGACCTTCGGGGTCGGATTTCTGACCCGGCCGGTGGGTGCCTTGGTCTTTGGCGTCATGGCCGATCGCCGCGGACGAAAATTCACCCTACTGGTGACCTTCGGCATCATGGGTGGTGCGACTCTCGCCATCGGTCTGATTCCACCTTTTGCCGCCATCGGCGTTGCGGCTCCACTCCTCGTCGTGCTGGCGCGCTTGCTGCAGGGCCTCGCGACGGGCGGTGCAATGGGCGGTGCGACCGCAATGCTGACCGAGCACGCACCACCTGGGCGGGTGGGATACTTTGCGAGCTGGCAAGCGGCCGGCCAGGCGGGCGCGCTCTTGTTAGGGGCACTCGCAGCCGCCGCCGTCTCGGCCACTCTATCGCCCGAGGAATTAAATGCCTGGGGCTGGCGCGTGCCCTTCTTGGCAAGTGTCGTGATCGTGCCGCTGGGCCTGTACATCCGCAGGCGCGTCGATGACGCGGAAGCGTTCCTACGGCAGGAGCGCGTCTCTTCTTCACCGATGAGCCTCCTGTGGCGCAACCACAGCGCCGCTGTCGCACGCGGCTTCGGCATCACCATTATCTGGACCGTCTCCACGTATTTCTTTTTTGTCTACGTACCCCTATACGCGCACACGGTGCTCGAGCTCCCGATGAGCACCACTCTGTTCAGCAACAGCCTGGCACTCGCCTGCATGCTCGCGGTGTCGCCGGTGGCGGGCCATCTATCAGACCGCTTCGGTCGCTACCAGGTCATGGTGACGGCCGCCCTCGCCATTGTGGTGTTGATTCTGCCGGGCTTCGACTTCCTGCTGATTCACCCGCAGGCGGCAACGCTCGCCACGTTTCAGGTGGCATCCGCGGTGTTGGCGGCACTCTTCATCGGTCCGGCACCGGCGGCGATTGCCGAGCTGTTCCCCGTTGGCGTGCGCTCCTCCGGGGTGGGTGTTGCCTATAACTTTTCGGTCACCGTGTTTGGTGGCTTCGGACCGCTCATCGCCACCGGCCTGGTGGCGCGCACCGGAAATCCGCTGTCGCCCACGTGGTACGTGTTATTTTGCTGCGGTTTGAGCCTGGTGGCGTTGCTCCTCACGCTCCGAACCAGCTCACGAGATCCTTGTTGAATCGCCCGCGCAGATACCTGAGCAGTATCTTGGTGCGGTGGTGTTTGTTGGCGATGGGATGCGAGACCAACCAAAGACTCAGGTAACAGCCCGTCGGCAACGGCAGCGCGATCAGATCGGGAGCCGCGCGCTTGTAGAAATTGGGCAGCAGGCCGATGCCCATCCCGCTGCGGATGGCGGCGAGATAAACGGACGCCGAGTCCACCACTAGTTGAATCCGCTGAACCGGCAGCACATTTTTGGTCCACCAGCCGAGGTCGGCGCAGACCTGGTAGGGCACGTAGTCGACGAACTGATGCGCGCCCAAGTCCTCGAGCTTGCGCGGCCGGCCAAAGCGCTCCTCGTAGGATCTTGAAATAAACAAGGAGTGCTCGACCTTCACGATCTTAGAGGCGACCAGGCGCGGATTCTTCGGCCTCTCGATGAACACCGCGATGTCGGTCTCCAGCGAAAAGAGGTCCAGCCACTCGCGATCCGTCACGAGGTCAATTTTCACAGCGGGGTGCGCGCGGCAAAAGTCCGCGAGGACCTGCACCATCCACAGGTAGGCGACACCTTCGGTCGCGAAGACTCGCACGGTACCGGACAGTCGCGAATCGAGCGCGAGGAGACTCGACTCGATGTCGTTGGCGACCTCCTCCATGCGTATCGCCTTGTCGTAGAGAATCTGTCCAGCGGCCGTAAGGCGCATGCCGGTTGCGTGACGCTCGAAAATCTTGGTGCCCAGGTAGGCCTCGAAACGCGCAACCCGCCGCCCGACAGTCGACTGATTGGTCGCTAAAGCCGTGGCGGCAGCGTGGAAGCTGCCCAGCTTTGCCGTGGCGATGACGTACTGGATGTCGCTCCAGTTGTTGAGGCGGGATTTTGCGCGCACGCCGATCTCGGCCGACTGTAAGTGCCATTGTACGCATTCAAGTGAACGCCGTGGTAGGGTCGTTCGGGCCACTCGATGGGCGGCAAGAGCCATGAAATCGTGTTGAATTCACTCAAATCAATGAGGTGGCCCATGATCTTCGAGACCTTGAGGGTGAACACAGAAGGGGCGGTTCTTGTCGTGGAAATTGCGGCCCCGCCAATGAATTTGCTAGGGCCGGAACTGGTCCGCGACCTGGTGTCCCTCATTCAGAGAGCCGAGGCCGATGAGGCCGTGCGGGTGGTCGTATTCAAAAGCGCCGACCCCGATTATTTCATTTCCCACGTCGACTTGAAGCGGGTCAAGGAGTATCGGCAGGAAGCCGCGAAGCTGACGGGCGAGGCGTCGATCGCCCTCCTGTTTCGCCATCTGAGCGTAAGCCGCCTGGTCAGCATCGCGCAGATCGAAGGTCGTGTACGCGGTGCCGGCAGCGAGTTCGTGCTGGCATGTGATATGCGCTTTGCCGCGCGAGAGTCGGCGATCTTCAGTCAGATGGAGCCCGCGTTCGGCCTGGTTCCCGGCGGGGGCGCTGCCCAACACCTGACGCGGCTCATGGGTCGCGGCCGAGCGCTCGAGGTCATGTTGAGCGCTGAGGATTACGACGCGCAGTTGGCTGAACGATACGGCTGGATCAATCGAGCGCTACCCGCCGACGCGCTCGCCGATTTCGTCAGATCACTCGCTCATCGAATCGCCAGCTTTCCGGCCGCCGGCCATGTCGCGGTGAAGGACCGGGTCAATGCGATCGCGCTCGCCCCGGCCGAGGACTTCCGTCGGGATTCCGCTCTCTTCGGCGAGGGCGTGCAAGAACCGGAGACGCAAAACCGGACCCGAATCGCATTTGAGCGCGGGTTCCAGACGCGAGACGCCGAGATGGCCCTGGCCCGGATGCTGGGTGCGCTCGGCAAGCCATAAACCTGCCCCTGGGTGTCGTAGAGATCAAACACCCGCAAGCTCGTAGCACCCACTTGCCAATTCACAACACCTTTGATTCACGGGAAGTCTAAAAATTCCCGTTTTGACACCGAGGGAATATCCTGTGGGGCACTCTAGAGGGGGGCTGATATGAAGAAAGTCTTGCTTGTAATCATGGCGTCCTGCTCTGTCTGCCTTTCGGCGCTTGCCCTGGCGGGCTACGCCGATGATCGGGCCGAGATCGAGAACGTGTCGAATCGATATATGGTGGCCGTGGACGCGGGCGATATCGAGACCGTCATGTCCACTTGGGCGGAAGACGGTGTGCTCGACTGGGTGGGTGGCGTCGAACACGGCAAGGAGGCCATCCGCAAGGCGATGTCCGGCTTCGGCGGCGGTCGCCATGTGGACATCCCGGAAGGCGCAACGTCGAGGCCGCGCACCCATCACCAGATCGTCAATCATGTCATCGATGTCAACGGCAACACCGCCAAGTCGATCGCGTACTGGTTCGCACTCACCAACAACACACCGCAAAAGGACGTGCAGCTGCTCTACTTCGGCCATTACGAGGACGAACTGGTTAAGCAAAACGGACACTGGGTGTTCAAGCTGCGCAAGGTTTACAACGAGTCAATGCCGAACCGAGCCGTGTTCTACCCTGGCCTCGGCGAGAAAGACCCGCGCGCCAAGAAATAGCGAGCCGGTTCCCTCGCGTGCATGAGATCGTACGTCCGCGGTCAAGCACACTCCCAGCTACGGGGGGGCTCGACTCTCGTCGTGAACGCTTCTGCCCGCGCGTCGGATGCTATCGGAAGGGACGTACCCCGCTAAAGCCAACGGCGGGCATATAATAATGCCGCCCCGTTCAGGGGCGCGATGACGCTGCCCCGTTCGGGGGTGAGAACACGAGCTGTCGTGAATCCGATGTGATCCAAAGGGGGGTGCATGGCGGAGATCAACCGCTTTTCGACTCTTGATCTGCCTTCGGGCCTGCGCTTCAAGGTCTGGCGCGAGCGCCTGCGCCATTCGTTTGGCGATGTGTCAGGAAGCAGCCGAAGCACCAGCGAATTCACCGCATGGTCTGACAGGCTTTCGGAAGGCGACATCTCTCTTTCCCACATGCACGTGGACGCGCAGAGCATCGAGCTCCCATCCGACCGCGTCTCACGCTCCTGCCGCAGCTCGGTTCAGGTCGTCTTTCCACTTGCCGGACAGTTTCACATCGAGCAGCGCGGCCGTAACGTCGTCCTCTCCCCCGGAGAGTGGGGCTTCTACGACCCCTCGATAGGTTTCAAAAGCGCGAACGACGAACCTGTGGAACTGCTCGTTCTGGCCGCGCCGCGCGCCACCGTCCTCGGGTGTGGCGTTGGCTTGGAGGGACAGACTGCGCAACGCTTCTCATCCGAAACAGGCAGCGCACGGGTAGCAAAAGACTATCTGGCCTCCCTCCTCAGTGCACGCAGCGCGCTCAGCCCTCTGACGAGCGCCGAATTCATTTCTGTCGCCGCACAACTCGTTCGCCTGAGCATCCTGGAGAACGTTGGGCAACACTCCAAGACGAGTCAACGCGCGCTGCTACGGGCGCGTATCCAGGCCTACGTTGATCGAAATCTGCGCGATCCTGACCTGTCGATTGATTCAATCGCCACCGTGCACAATTGCAGTAAGCGTTATGTCCACAAGATCTTCTCCGCCGACGGCCAGACCCTCAGCAACTACATCCGGCTGGCCCGGCTGGAGCGTTGCCGGCGCGACCTGGGTCGTGCGGAACTGACCCATCTTTCGGTTACTGAAATTGCCTTCTCGTGGGGATTCCAGCACCAGGCCCATTTCAGTCGCGTATTTCGCAACCACTTCAACATCTCCCCCTCCAGCTGTCGGCAACTCACATGATCAATAACAAATTATTTACACTGCTCGCCCTCGCGAGCCTGGCTTGCGTCGTGGCGGATCGCGCGGCCGCCTGGGGAAACAGTAGTTGCAATGCGGACTGCCTGGCCGCCATTGCTGACCAGTATCGCGCGGCGTACGTCAGCCACGACAGGGCGAAGGCGCCGTTCGCGAAGAAAGTGCGATTTACCGAAAACGCCGTGGAGCTGCCTTTTCCCGATGGTAGCTGGGACGTCGTAACCTCCGAGGTCGGTCCGCCGTTCACATTCACCGATCCGCAACAAGGTGGAATTGGCATCTACACGGCCATCATGATGAGGGAAATCCCGGCTTTCCTCGCCATCAGGCTGAAGGTCGAGAATGGCAAAATCACGCAAATCGAGCACCTGCTGTCAACCAAACGGGCCGTGAGCGGACCTCCAACTCCCTTCGGAGACGTGACCCACCTGGTACACGACCCGGAAATGAGCCGGCCGCTGAGGGATGACGAGAAACGCCCGCGCGCGGAGCTCATTCGGCTGGCCGATGGATACTTTTCCACACTCGCCCGCAACGATGGGACGCTGCATACCACTTTCTCTGCGAAGTGCCACCGCATCGAGAATGGGATGGAGACCGCGAAAGACGGCTGCGCCGGGCCATTCCAACTCGGCATATATCGTTTCAACGAGCGGGTCCGACGCGAGCCCGTGCTGGTGGACGAGGCACGGGGCCTGGTGATGTTCAGGGGATTCATCGACCACAAGGGCACCATGATCGACTATCAGTTGACCGACGGTACACAACGTAAGTCGCCGTTCGCGGAACCCCACACGTGGAGCTTCCTGGAGACCTTCAAGGTGCGCGCTGGCGAGGTCGGCCCCGTGGAGGCCGATTTCATCGGCTCTCCCTACTATTCGACATCTCCCTGGACGAAGCCCCATGGTTGATTTTGCTCAGGTCCCGACCAAAATAGGTTACTTCGCCCCGGAGCGTTTCGAGGCGGAGCTCTTCGACTGCGAAGTCCAGGGCCAGATTCCACGCGACCTGAACGGAACCTTCTTTCGGGTGGGGGGCGACTGGCTCTATCCGCCGAAGTTCGCCGACGATGCGCCGTTGAATTCCGACGGCTACATCAGTGCTTTCCGCTTTAACGGTGGCGTGGTCAGCTACAAAGGACGCTACGTCAAGACCAAACGCCTCGAGGCCGACCGCGCCGCCAGTCGTCAGCTCTACGGCTACTACCGCAATCCGTACACCGACGATCCGAGCATCAAGGATCCATCGCGTCCGAACTTACGCACCGTCTCTAACACCTCGCCACTCATTCACGCCGGGAAGCTGTTCACCTTGAAAGAGGACGGGCTGCCCCATCGCATCGATCCGCGCACCCTCGAAACGCTCGGCACGTGGGACTTCGATGGCGCGTGGAAAAGCGAGACATTTACCGCCCATCCCAAGCTCGATCCGATCAGCGGCGAAATGGTAGCCTTTGGCTACGAGGCGACCGGGCTCGCGACCAACGATGTGTTCATCTACACCATCGATAAACACGGCAAGGTCACCCACGAAATACGCACGAAGACGCCGTACCTGACGATGCTCCACGACGTCGCCCTCACTCAGAAGCACTTCATTATTCCGATGTGCGGCTACGTCACGAGCCTCGAACGCCTCAAGGAGGGCAAGGTCCACTGGGGCTGGGACAACAGCAAACCGGGGTATATCGGCGTTCTCTCGCGCACGGGTGATGGCAAGGACATTCGGTGGTTCAAGGGACCTCAACGCTGCATGATGCATACCTTCAATGCGTACACCAGCGGTGACAAGATCGTGTTGTATGCACCGTTCTGGGACGGGAACTTCTTCCCCTTCTTCCCGAACGTGGATGGCTCGCCCTGGGACCCGAAGCGGGCGCGCGCCTTCATCCGTCGCATTACGCTGGATCTGAAATCGAAGAGCGACACCTGGAAAGAGGAGATCCTGTTTCCATTCCCGATCGTGGACCTCGGCAAAGTGGACCCGCGCTATGTGAGCCTGGAGCAGCGCTACGGCTTTACGGGCTTCGCCGATCCCCAACGCCCTTTCGACGAAGCCCGCGCGGGCAACATCAAAGGCCGGGTCACCAACTGCTACGGCCGATTCGACTTTACGACGGGCAAATTCGACTCCTACTTTGCCGGAGACACGCACAGCCTGCAGGAGTGCAGTTTCGTACCGCGCCCGGGTAGCCGCGAGGAAGGCGACGGCTATCTCCTGGGTGTTGCGCAAAACTATGCCGAAATGCGCTCCGAGTTGATCATTGCGGACGCCCGTAATCTGGCGGCCGGCGACCTCGCGCGAGTGATTCTGCCCTTTCGAACCAGCGCCCAGGTACACGGCATATGGGCGTCGGCGGAGGAGTTGGCGTGAACGCGCGCTGGAGTGGATTCGGGCGAGTGTCCGTCACGCGTCGTACCCTTGCCAAGCAGTTGGCCGGAGCCTTCCTTGCTGCAGCAGCAGGAGCCGGCGCCGCGCGAGTTGGAGTGCCACGGAAGCTTTACGGCGATGCGACCGGCGCCCTCATGCGCAATCAGCCCACCTCATCGCAGCCAAAGCCTGTCGTCTCCTTCTTCCTCGACCAGCCTTATCTCGACCCGAGTGGTGTTGGGGAGCCCTATCGACCTCCGCAAGGATTGCGAGGGGGCGAGCCGCTCGCCCGGTTGAGCGAGCGGGAGTTGCGCCATCTCGCTCCACACGGATAGGCCATTGGTTTCAAAAACGGATAGGCAAGTGATTTCAAAGGGCATAAAAAGCGCGCTGTGGGTCGCGGCGCTCTGCGCGGTCGCACCCTGCGGTGGCGGTGCTGCAACCCCCAAAGCTGATGCCCCTGGGCTTCCGACCGATGCGGATCTATTGCAGGTCGACGCCGGCGACTGGCTGCACTTCAACCGGACCTACAGCGGCGATCGGTACTCTCCCCTCGCCAGCATCAACGTCTCCAATGCCACGGCCCTGACGCCGAAGTGCATCCTGCAGTTGGGAGAGATCGGCAGCTTCGAGACCAGCCCCATCGTCTATCACGGCCGCATGTATGTCACGACCAGCCACAAAACGTTTGCGGCCGATGCGCGCACGTGTGCCGTCATCTGGTCTCATAGTTATACGACGGTAGGGCCTGAGCACATCACCTCGAATCGCGGCGTGGCGCTGTATCGGGACACTGTTTATCGAGGCACGACCGACGGTCACCTGCTCGCGCTGGATGCCAACACCGGCAAGGTTAAATGGGATATAGAAGTGGCCGACCCGAACAGCGGCTATTTCATCAGCGCGGCGCCGCTGGTGTTTGATGGAAAAATATATGTAGGCGAAGGCGGAGCCGACCACGGCATCAAAGGTCACATCCACGCGATTGACGCTTCCTCCGGTAAGGAAGTATGGAAGTTCGACGTCATTCCCACCGGCGATGAGCCTGGGTCCGACACGTGGAGCGCAGGCCAGGCGACCGGCGGAGGATCATCCTGGTCGAGCATGGCCGTCGATACGACGCGTCGCCTGCTGTTCGTCCCGACTGGAAATCCAGGGCCGGACTTCAATCCGGTGAATCGACGCGGCACTAATCTATATACCGACTCTATAGTCGTGCTGGACGCCGACACCGGCAAACTCGCCTGGTACGTGCAACAGGTACCGGGCGACACTCACGACTGGGATACCGCGGCGGCTCCTGCCATCTACGACCAGGAGGGTCGCGAGTACATGGCAGTCGCGAGCAAGGACGGCTTTCTCTATGTGTACGATCGGCAGACCCACCAACGACTCGCGCAGGCGAGCACCATGACTCGCGAGAACGTGGACACTCCCTTCAACCTGAACGCCCCGGTGCGCTATTGCCCGGGGGGCCTGGGACAGTGGAATGGCCCAGCGTACTCGCCAAGGGAACGAATGCTCTTCGTTGGGTCCGCCGAGCGCTGTGACACGATCCAACTCGCCGAGCCCCGTTACGTGCGCGGGCAAATATTCTTCGGCGGCGTGCTCAAGCCCGGCCCGAATGAGAAACCGAGTGGAAGCCTGCGAGGTATCGATGCCGCCAGCGGCGAACCACGCTGGGTCTACCACTCCCCTACCGTCCTCGTTGCCGGCGTGACCGCAACGGCCGGAGGGCTGCTCCTGACCGGCGATGGCGCGGGAAATTTCCTGGTCCTCGCGGCGCATACCGGAAAGGTTCTCTACCGCTTTCAAACCGGCGGCGGCATCGCCGGCGGCATCAGCACCTACTCCGTCGACGGCGAGCAACTGATTGCCGTTCCGTCCGGCAACTCGTCGCGTGCCATATGGGGTACGACTGGATCCGCGACGCTACTGATCTTCGGCATCGGACACTAAATACAATGAGGACGCCGATCGCAACACGACTAGTCGCACTCAACCTGTTGTGCATGTTGAGCTTACTGTGGCCGCTGGTCGCGTCGGCTGTCGATACCGCTCCCGTTTCCCGCCAGGTCACCTTCACCGACGGACAGATCGCGCGGGGCCGCTCGATGTATGGGCAGGCATGCGCCGTTTGCCACGGAGCGAATCTCGAGGGCGCGGCGGGAGTCGCGCTCACAGGTGTCAGCTTCGCACGGAACTGGGGCGACGGCCACCACAACCTCCGCGATCTCTACGAGTCGGTCGCGAAGCAGATGCCGAAGAACGCGCCCGGCAGTCTCAGCGATGAGGACAACCTCGGGATCCTCGCCTACATCCTTTCCAGGAACGGCTATTTGCCGGCCACACAGCGGCTGACACTCGCCGGGCTGGATAACACCCTTGCTCCGCCGGCCTCCTCCGTCCCGACGACGCCGACCGTCCCCGTATCGGCCGGCCTCGAGCAACACACTTCACCCTATCCTCAACCTCCAGCCACGGTCGCCGAATCCTCCGACAGGACACCGGACGACGCGGAACTCCTGCAGGTGCGGGACTCGGACTGGCTGACTTACAACCGTACGCTGGCGGGCGACCGCTTTTCTCCCCTGGCACAGATCAACACGCGGAATGCCAAAAATCTGCGAGTCAGGTGTTTGCTCCAGCTCGGCGAGCTCGGCAGCTTCGAGACCAGTCCGCTCGTCTACCAGGGACGAATGTATCTGACCACCGTCCACAAGGTCTTCGCCGTTGACGGCACCGACTGCTCGGTGCTGTGGGAATATGCCTATGTGCCTGTCGATCCGGAGCATCTCCCCGGCAATCGCGGAGTGGCACTATACCGAGGCAAGTTGTTTCGCGGCACTGTCGATGGCCACCTGATCTGCCTCGACGCCAAGACCGGGAAGCTACTGTGGGACGTCAGAGTCGCGGACGCCAGCCAGGGGTACGAGATCACCGGCGCTCCGGTGGCGTTTGAAGGCAAAGTCTTCACCGGAGACGCGGGCGCGGACGTCGGTATCCAGGGGAAGGTGTATGCCTTCGACGCGAATACGGGCGCACTGATTTGGTCATTCGACATGATTCCCACAGGCCATCAGCCCGGTGCCGAAACGTGGGGAGGCGGCACGGAGCATGGGGGTGGGGCGACATGGTCATCCATGGCCATCGACCCCCTGGCGCGAACGCTGCTCGTGCCAATAGGCAACCCCGCTCCCGATTTCTACGACCAGGGGCGGCCGGGGGTCAATCTTTATACGGACTCCGTCGTGGCGTTGAGTCTGGATACCGGCAAGTTGACCTGGTATGTCCAACAGGTGCCGCACGATGTCCACGACTGGGACACCGCCGCGGCGCCCGCCCTGTTCTCTCAGGACGGACGGAACTACATGGCGGTAGCAAGCAAGAACGGATTGCTCTTCATCTACGATCGGGATACCCGGCAGGTCCTGTCCCAGACTCCGTTCACGACGCGCTCGAACATTGATGTACCGTTACGCATCGACCAACCCACACACGTCTGCCCCGGCGCACTCGGGCAATTCAACGGTCCGGCCTATTCGCCGCAGCTGAAGCTACTGTTCGTCGGTGCGGCCGATCGCTGCAACCTACTACAGATGGCAGAGCCTAAGTTCGTCGCGGGAAACGTTTACTTCGGCGGACGGTTCATCCCGGATCCGCCGCAGCAGAACAGCGGCTGGATCAAGGCGTTCGATCCGACCGGTGGCCGCGAGGTGTGGAGCATCCATCGCCCTGACATCGTGTTGGCCGCGGTAACGTCCACCGCGGGTGGATTACTCCTGACAGGCGACTCGGGCGGAGAATTCCTTGCCTTGAACGCCCGTACCGGTGCGCCGCTTTACCGTTTCGCCACAGGGGGACCTGTCGCGGCCGGAATTACGACTTATCTTGCCGGAGGCCGGCAATTCATTGCGGTACCCTCCGGCAGCTCCTCCCGAGACGCGGCTTCGGCCAATGGCGCCGCCACACTGATCGTGTTCTCATTGCCCTGAGGAAAGGATTGGAAAGATGGGTTTCTCGATAGTTAAGCGCCACATTGCAACCGCTATTTTGTTGACCTTGGTGCTCACCCTGGCGACCCGCGGCGCGACAGCGCACCACTCCTTTGCCGTATTCTTTGATACCGACAGTCAGCTCCGCAAAGTGACCGGCGTCGTCAAGGAATTCCGCTTCACCAATCCTCATGGCATCGTCACGCTCGCCGTCGCTGAAGGTGGTCACCAGGTAATCTGGCGCGCCGAGACGAATTCGCCGTCGATCCTACGCCGCCGCGGCTGGTCATCGGACAGCCTGCAGGTGGGGGAGAAAATCACGGTCGAAGGCTGGCCCGCCCGCGATGGCTCGAAGTATCTGCGCCTGCGCTCCGCGACCCGCGCGAACGGGGAGCCCGTGGGCAAGGCGCCGACACCCGTCCAGGAGAAGTGAGCATGGGCCATCCGATCAAAGCGCTATTGGGCGTCGCCTTGCCGGGGATAGTGTTGTTGGTCGGCGCAACGGCTTGTGGAACACGTGAGCCGGCCGCGGCCCCCGCAGTCCCGGCTCCCATCACACATCCAGATCTCTCCGGATTCTGGAACCTCGACATGAGCGTTGCGCGCGACGACGACCTGATGAAACAGGTCGCCCCGAACACCGCCTTCCTCGATGACACCGGCCCGAAGGAGTTTCCCGCCGGCGACTTCGGCGGCCTGCAACTGAAACCCGCCGCGCTCGAAGCGGCTCGTAAATGGGATCCCTACACACAGCTGACTCCCGAGAACGCCTGCAAGGCACCCTCGATCGTCTACGCGATGCAGGGTCCTTTTCCCATCGAGATCTTCCAGAGCGACAAACTCATTGTCATCAAGCTCGAATATTACGACATGGTGCGCATCCTGTTCCTCGACGGCCGCCAACCCGAAAGCGACTTTCCCGCCTCCAAAGTTGGTTTTTCCAGCGCGCATTGGGATGGCGCGATGCTGGTCGTGGAAACCACTCACCTGGAACCCGCCACCATCACCAACAACGGCCTCGATCACACGGCGGACGTGCGCGTCGTAGAGCGCTTCAAGTTGAGTCCGGATGGCAAGAAACTGCTCGCCACGCAGGAATTCGAGGATCCGGCCATCCTAGAGAACCGCGGCGTACGCTTCATTGCCTGGCGCAAGGAAGCCGGCCAACACGTGTTTCCCTACGAGTGCGACCCGGGTTTCGCGGGCAACTACTCCAAGCCCACCGGCAAAAAGTCAAAATAACCCCGCCTCCCTCGTTTGAGAGACATACCCCTCTCCACACGTGGCCCTGTTGCCCGCGCACTTAAGTCTCTATCTTGGGATGTCAGCATGGTGCAGTTGATTGCGCCTTGATGTCGCGAGGCACCTCGCGTCCATTCCCCCAACTCATTCCAAGGCGGCATAATGAGCAAACCAGTAGTTCTGATCACCGGCGCCCTGACGGGCATCGGCCGTGCCACAGCTGTCGCGTTCGCGCATGAAGGTGCGCGCCTCGTCGTCTCCGGGCGGCGTGAGGAAGAAGGCCAAGCCCTCGCGAAGGAATTACGCGGGCTCGGCGCTGAAGCGGAATTCGTGAAGGCGGACGTGCGTAAGGACGAAGACGTTCGCAAACTCGTCGACAAAACTATCAGCCGCTTTGGCCGTCTCGACGTCGCCGTGAACAACGCCGGCACCGAAGGCCAGCCCGGTCCGCTCACCGAACAGACAGCGGAAACCTACGCCGCTACATTCGACTCGAACGTACTCGGCGTCGTGCTGAGCCTGAAGCACGAGCTGCGCGCAATGTATCCCCAGAAATCCGGAAGCATCATCAACATCTCATCTATCGTTGGGCACGTAGGATTTGCCGGCGTCTCGATCTACGTAGCGAGCAAGCACGCAGTGGAAGGCCTCACCAAGTCTGCGGCACTTGAGGCTGCGGGCACGGGAGTGCGCGTCAATGCGGTCGCGCCCGGCCCGATCGAAACGCCCATGCTGAACCGATTCGTCGGGTCGGAGGAGAACAAGAAAGGCTTCCTCCAGCACATTCCGCTCAAGCGCGCCGGGACCCCGGACGAAGTCGCACAGACAATCCTGTTCCTCGCGTCGGACAAGGCCTCCTACGTGACCGGCCAGTCCATCGGGGTGGATGGCGGGCGCCTCGCTGGCTGACATCACCGTTGGGTTGTTAGGCTGGGGGAGTTTCGCCCCCAGCCTGTTGCTTCAGCTCGCCTCCCTCCATGGATGCGCCGCGATCGCCTCCTCGCTCGGCTCCGCACCCCAACCCGCCCCCTGTGGAATGGCGAACTGGCCCTCCGCGATCGTTGGCGCATGCGTCAACAACGAGTATTTCCACGGAACGTCATCGCCTTCGATCTCCATGATCGCGAGGTTGGGAACCACGGCGCAGAAGTGCGCGCTCATGAGATCGGCTAGCGGGCCATAGAAGTTATGTGGCGCAACGTTCACTTCGAAGGTCTCCGCCAGGGAAGCGATCCGGACGGCCTCGTGAAAGCCATTCCAAGGCACATCCACAATCGCGACATCGACCGCCTGGGCCTGCAGATACGACTTGTAGGCGCGGCGACCGTGCAAGGACTCCAGTGAGGCGATCGGGGTCACCGTGGAACGGCGAACGCCGGCGAGGCTCGCGGCATCATGCAGGTCGGCCTCGATCCACGCGGGGTGGCTGGGCTCGAGCGCGCGCACTATTCGGCGTAAGGACGCCGCTCGGAACGCGAAGTTCACGTCGATCATGAGACCCGGATCGCGACCCAGTCCCTCACGCAGCGCGGCCGCCTGCTCCGCTATCGCGCGGATAACGGACTCGTCCGCATTCCGCTCGAGTTGCAGGTCTTGCAGGACGAAACCGGGATTCAGCAGCGCAGGTCCCCCCGTGCCGAAAACGATCGGATTGGTCTTTACGGCCTTGAAGCCGCGTCCGACGGCTTCCTCGCCCAGACGGCGAACGTCTTCGAGCGTCTGCAAGCGCGGCCGGCCCAGGACTCGCTCGAAGAAATCGGGGTGCCGCACCCGAAAGCTGCCACAGTGAGACCAATAGAGATCGACACTATCCCGGAGTGGTCCGCCGAACAGCGCATGGACCGGGACGCCCTGTGCCTTCGCGGCGATATCTATACAGGCGTTCTCGATCGCCGCCACGGCTTGATGATTGAGCCCGCCCGCGGCGAACTGGGTGACAGCGTGTAGTTGCGCGGAGACTCGTGCGAAACGCCGCGGATCCGCGCCGATGACCACTCGACCGAGGGCGAGAATGACCTCGCGCAGCGCCGGACTCCAAGGACCCTCGACGAATTCGGCCCATCCGACGAGCCCGTCATCAGTGACGACCTTGAGGAACGAGAACGGGCGCCAGCCCCCGTCAGCCCGGAACGTCTGCAGATCAACGATACGCATGTTGGTTTCGCCCCCTTCGCACTCGCTGGTCAATTGATCGCCAGACGCGCATGATTCCGGTCATGAAACTCGCGGCGACCCTCCTCATTTCCCTTCAAACCCTCGCGTGGGGTGCCGCGCATGCGCGCGAGGAACAATGCGCGGCGCCGCCCTATGGAGCCTCGACAGAGGCGTACAACGCGTTCATCGTAGAAAGTCCCCATTCTGGCCCGGCGGAGGGCCCTACAGGCATCCTGGCCAAAATCTGCAGGATGAAGTACGACGCCGCGGACCGGACCGAGCTGTATCGCGCGGGTTTCACTCCGGAGGATATCGAACACTCGAGCACGGTCATGTTGACTAGCGAGTATCTCGGTGTATTGAAGTATGTTGCTTTTCAAAACACGGTACATGGGCAACCGGCACCCAAACCCGACGCGCCGCTCCCGCCTCCCAGCGAATACCAGACGGTGAGTGTACGGGATTTTGCCGCCGAGAGCCCGAAGTTGGCAGCCGAGAATGCCAAAGTCAGCCTGTCCGGTTGGTACATTCTCCAGGACAATCGTGGAGTGCTCTACGCGGACCGGCAGGCCATTGTCATGGCCAAATTCCACCCGGAAGGCCCCCCTCAACCGCATGTACCGTTACTGATCGACGCTGCGTCCCGACAACTACGCCAGCGCTTGGTCTCGTGCCAGACGGATCTCAGCGCCGCACAAGTAGGCTGCGCCATCAAGATCCGGGGGCAAGCCGGGACATGTCCCCTAACTGACGCCTCCGGGGCGGCGCACGAGTTGTATTGCGTGAACGTCGAGGACGGAAAGTAAACTACCCGCGCTCACCCCATCTCAGCCAAGCCCCTCTCGCCCATGACAGACAGGGCCGACTCATCACTCATCCACTCGAGAAACTGCTTCTGCCAGTAGGCTTTAGCGGGCGACTGGGCGATGAGCCGCGCGACCTCGGATAACCGTGACACCGACAGAGGCGAGTCGCTCCGGCTCGTGTGATCGGGCTGCAGCCAAACCTCCCGTATCCACACCTTGAAGGTGTGAGGGACTGCGACCGCGATTATTGCCAACGCGGGTGCCAGTGCACGCGTGTGTGGACCCGCGTTCCAATCGATGGCGCCCCCATTTGTCCGCAACAACAGCAAGAGATCTCCCGCAATCGTGCGCACCTCAGCGCTCGGCTCCTCATCGGGTGGCGCCGACATGACTGGCTTCCCCCAGCGAGCAAATCCATCGATTGCGAGTTCCCAGAGCCGCTCGTCAACAGGCAACGTACGCAGCACGCTGAAAACTGCTCGCAGACTCGGACCGACGGCGGCCGAAGGTACGTCGAGCAATGTTTGTGCCGAGCGGTGAACGGCGGTCGAATCGTCGAGATCGAGCCCCTGGGTCACCATTGCCAGCTCATTGGGGGTGAGGTCGCTCGAAACCCACAAGGCGCGCAGGACCGCATCGAACAGGTGGGTCTCCGCCCGCGCCTGCTGAACCATCTCCTGCCAACGAGCGCTGTCATGTCGGCGAAGTTCCGTGAGCAATCTCGGTAGAATCAGCCGCAACGGGCCTTCGGCCAGGGTCTCGGTAACGAGCGACCAGGCCTCCACGGGATGACGGACGACAAACTCCGCAAGATAGACATCCACGTGGGGTTGCAGACTATGTTTTGGAAGTGCCCGTAAAACTGACGCAAAGATCTCCGGCCACACCACAGCCTCAGGACGGGGCAGGTCCAACTCATCGAACAACGCCTTCGCGAACCGTGTTATGTGCTCTGTGCCGCCGTTCGTCAGGGCCAGAAAATGATCACGGCGATCTTTGCCAGCGATATTGTCATCCGGTGCGACGGTCGTTACGGGCAAAGTCTCGTCATGCAGCGCCTTCCACAGAGCGTACGGCGCCTCGGCGGCCAAAGATCGCAACAACCGCCCTCCCATCAGCTGCCCGAAGCCCTCTTGCGGCTCGATCCACAAACGCCACCCCTGCCGTTCGATCGCGGCCCGCACCGGCAGGTGCGCAGTTGTCGCGCCAACCTTACTGAAGGTCTCCGCGAGCACCCGCGACTCTTTCTCTAATTGTGGCACCCAGCGCTCGAGCAACCCGGTGTCGAGTTTGTCGTAACCCTGCAGCCAGTCCTGCAGGGACTGCGCGGCTTCGTGTTGGACACCTGGTTCCTCGCGCTGCGCACAACCCACGAGAATGGCAATCGCGCGGTTACGCACTCGCGCGATATCGTCTGTCAGGGTAAACGTGGCCGCCAGCGGAATGTGAGCGCCGTCCTCCCACTGCATGCCGTGGATTTCAAGCTGCAAGTAACCCTTCAGCAGGGAGGCCGCAAGCTCCGCGTATTCACTTTTCGAATGAACCGCCCAATCGTGAAGCACCTCGAGAACCGCTTCGGCGTGGGTAACGGGCGACCCTATCGAGAAACTGCAGTAGTGCGCGAGAGTGTCGCGCATGACTGCGCAACTGCCCGGGACTGCGCGGGAAGCGATGAACAGATCGCGCGAATACTCCATCGCGAGGCGAACCCCGCTGACGCGGTGCGTACTGGCGCGTAGGAGCAGACTCTGAGCATGGACTTCAACATTATCGAGGTGATCGAGTTCTTCCGCAGGCGGGTGGCGCCGCACAGCCCCGTGCTCCTCAAGTAACTGAAACAAGCTGAAGATGACTTCAGGCTTGCGCGGCGCCAGGGCACGAGAGCTTTCCAACAATCCGAGCGTTACCGATGGGGTCTGCGGGCGCATCAGCGCCGCTCGCGCGAGTACCACGGGACCCACCAGGTCCACATCGGTAGGAGTCGAGAACAGACGCTCGATGCCAGCGCAATTTCGAATCACGGCATTGGGATCATGCTCGAAAAGCTGCCGCACCATGGCCTGCCCGAATGCCGTCGATTTGCCGTGCTCATCGAGACAAGTCTCCTCGAGAATCAGGGCACCCGTGTGGTCGGGGACCGGCAGCACCCGCTGCTCCAGCGCCTCGACGTCAGAGACTGACAGCCCTGACAGACTCGCAGCGCTCTCGCGAATCACAATGTCTCCGGGCCGGACGGGAGAGCTGGCGGCGTAGACGGCGAGCGCTCGAAGTGCCTTTTCGAGCACACACAGATCGCCTACCGCACGCCGGATGGGCTGGTAAAGAATGTAGTCCCGAAGGTGTTTTGGACTCAGCGTCTGGGGAAGTTTTTTCTGTTTCGCGACGCCTGTACACAACAGCACCGTTGCAAAAAATGAGTCGCCAACCAACCTCCGCAGCGTGTCTCGATGATGCGGTGACACCTCCGGGATGAGCTTATCGATGAGTTCTCGTACAAGCTTGCTGCTGGGGCGGCCGAGGTCAACTTCCATCTGAGTGCCCACGGGGAAGTGCGTGGCAAACGCGGAAGTGACCGCAGTCCGGCCGCCGGGGCGCATCAGACAGACCAAGTGAATTGGCGTCTTTGGGTTGGCGGCTGAACAGACTCCTGTGAGCAGTTGGACCAATTGCGGGCAGTCGTGAGCATCATCGACGACCAGAACCAGTCGATTGAGCGTTGCAAGGTCCTGCAACTCTGCACGTACTGCCGGCTCGTCGTGGCGGACAAACCGCACCTCCCAGGTGCGCTGGTCTCGCGCGATCCGACGTGCGAGTTCGAGCGCAAAGCGGCTCTTACCGCAGCCCGGAAAGCCCGATACCGCGATCAGCTTTCTACCGGCCGATATCGCGTCGATGACCTCGGCCTGGCGCAGCTCATCCCCGACGAGGGGCCCACTGTGACTGACCGAGGTATCGCCGGGACGGCTCTGAAGAGACGGCTCGTAGTACGTCTGCCAGTCGACCAGAGCCTGCCATTTAGGCTGACGCGTAAAGCGGCTTCGCAATGCTTCAAAAAGGCGGATGTCTCTCTCCATCGTTGGCGGCAGGCCGCGCGAGAGACAATCATATCGTTGTTGAGCGCAGGCCCGCAGGTGGCACCGCTGCTACGCCCAGGCTTTCACGCCATCTCAGCCCTCGGGCGTGAAGACCACATGTCCCACAGCGGTGTTCGAGGCGGGTACGTGATAGAACCGATGCAGTTCGCGAATTTTCGGCCCCAATGCGCCGCGCATCGTCAGCCACATGATGAGCTCCATGCCTTCCGAGCCTGCTTCACGGATGTATTCCTCGTGCGACAGGGTGCGCAGTGCATCCGGGTTCGAGGTGAGCTGATCCAGGAACTGGGTATCCCATTCCCGGTTGATGAGGCCGGCGCGTTTACCGGAGAGCTGATGGCTCATACCGCCTGTTCCCCACACCTGCACATTGAGGTCTTCGGGGAAAGACTTCACGGCGCGAGCGATGGCCTCGCCGAGACGGAAGCATCGATTTGCGGTCGGCGTTGGATACTGAATGACGTTGACCGCAAGTGGGATCACCTTCACCGGCCATTCGGTTGGCTGCCCCAACATCAGGGACAGCGGCACCGTGAGCCCGTGATCGACATCCATCAGGTTCATGATGGTGAGATCGAACTCGTCCAGCACCACGCAGTTCGCGATATGCCACGCCAGTTTGGAGTGCCCGTAAACGACGGGGACGCGGCGCGGACCCCAGCCTTCGTCAGCGGCCTCGAACGAGTCGGCACAACCAATCGCAAAGGTGGGAACGATGTCGAGCGAGAACGCGGAGGCGTGATCGTTGTAAACCAGGATGATGACGTCGGGCTTCTGCTCCTGAAGCCACTTTTGGGACCATTCGTAACCAGCGAAGATAGGCGCCCAGTCAGGGTGCGCCGTCCTGCCTCCGTCGAGCGCGGCGCCGATCGCAGGCACATGGCTCGAGCCAATGCCTGCGGTAATCCGGGCCATTAGAAACGCCCCGAAATCGACCTGAGTCCCGCCGGACTGCGTCCGCCGTTGCGCATCATCGCAGCGTACTCTTCGGTCGATTGACCGGCAAACGAGGCGGCAACGGACTGAGTGGGCCGTCCGTCCGCCGCGGCGATCTTGAGCACGAAGAAGATGTTGCCGCCCTGTTCGAGCAACGCCTCGAAGTCGCGTCTCAACACCGCCTGCTTCTGGGATTCGTGCATCGGCCATTCATCGAGGTAGGCGCGCTCGTCGCCCTTGAAGCGGGTTCGATTGGCCGCGCTCATGAGTGACATGCAGAAGCGGTTCAGATGACGGCCCTCTATGGCCCGCTCGCCCGTGAACACGTAAGTGCCGGGGATATCTTTGAAGGCTGCATTGTTCATGGCCCCTATCATATTCATTGCGAACCGCAATAACTAAGCCCATATTACGACCTCAGTTTTCGCGATTTGCGATAAATCATGGATACGGTGGCCAATTTGCGGGCTTTCCTGGCGGTAGCGCGCTACGGAAGCTTTTCGGAGGCGGCTCGGCAGCTCCATTTAGTGCCGTCCGTGGCCGCCAAGCGGGTCAGCCAGCTCGAGCACGCGATCGGAACCCGGCTATTCGAGCGCTCAACGCGCAAGGTCGATTTGACAGAAGCTGGCCAGCAGTTCCAGGTCCGGGCCCGCAATCTCATAGCTGATCTCGACGACACTCTCGTGGGACTGAAGCGTGCGGGCGATCGACTCGAAGGGCGCATCCTCATGATGGTCCCGACAACGCTCAACATGCTCGTGCTGTCGGATGCACTGAGCGGTTTCCTGCGCGAGCACGAACATATCACCATGGAGTTGGCGCTCGTGGACCGCTCCGTCAATCCGGCGGAAGAAGGGTTTGATCTCGCCATCAGCGGCCACGCGGCCAGCAGCTACGAAGGTGTGATCGACGTTCCGCTGTACCCGTTTGAGCAAGTGCTGTGCGCATCACCCGAATATCTGGAACGACGCGGGACGCCATTGAAGCCGCACGACCTCGAAGATCACGACGGGCTCTTCTTCAAACCTTTGGGCACCGCATGGCGATTCCAAAGTGAGCAAGGACAACTCAGTGTGGACGTCCGCCCCCGACTCATCGCCAACGACAACGTCACGCTGCGCGCCGCCGCCCTCGCGGGCAACGGCATCGCGATGCTACCCCGCTATGTATCGGGCGAGGCGATCAGATCCGGTCAGTTAGTGGAACTGCTGCGCGAGTTCCCCACTCCCAGGTCCTGGTTCCGCGCGCACGTGACCCAGCATCGCGCCAAGCTGGCGCGGGTCGTAAAGTTACTCGAGTGCTTGAAGAGCGCTTTGGAAGAAGCTCTGCCAATAGTCGGCGGATGAGCCCGGCCAGACCGCTCGCGGCATCATGTCGCCGCACCGCATCGGTCCTGTAACTCGTTTCAGTCAGTTGCCCGCTACGCCGAATGTGGTCATGCTCAACTCAGCGGTTGCCTCGAGGATAACAGGAGCATATCCACATGAGCTTTCTGATAGCGATCGAAGGGATCGTCGCGCATTCGAGAATCAACACCGTCAATGGCCCCCCGGCCAACGTACCCCATTGGCCGGCCGCTGGCGCCGGCTTCAAGGGATCATTTGTCTACACTCCGAGCGCGACCCCCACGCCTGCGTTGTTTAACAAGATATTCGTCGACTTCGGCAGCTTCACGATTGCGCGTCCCCCCGGAATCGGAGCGATTCATTTGATCAACGGTGGCGCGGGAATCGAGTATGCCGACGGCGACTCGCTCGGCCTCACCACCGTCTCGCTTCCTCCGGGGGACTGGGAGTTGGAAGAGTTTGACCTGACTTTCGCCAATCCGACCGGTTCCACCCCGCCTGTCAATCCCGCTGCGCTGAAATTCGACCTCTTCACCGAGCGGATGATTTACACAGCTGGGATCAAAGGGCCCGCGAGCAACTCCTCTTTGGCGTGGGGCCTCCTGGCGAGGATCGATTGCGCGATCGTGCTGCACATGTGATGACTACCTGTCTGCTGGGATGCGGATCTTCCAGATTTCCGCTGGCGAAGGGTGGCCGTCGGGAATGCGCTGGCCGTCATCCTGAAACTGATCCCAGCCGCTGTTGGCAATGAAGTAAAACTCTCTGCCCCGCAAACATCCATGCGTCGGGTCGCCGAGACCCGGCGCTCGGGTGAGCAACACACTCCACCGTTCGACCCGGGTCAGCCCGTCCGCCAGCTGCATCATGATTAATACGCTCCGGCGTCGTGCCGTTCTGCACGGCAACCGGGGCGAACATGCCCCAAAGCGGCGTCTGCGCCTCGACCACAAAATCTTGCACTAGTGCGTGCTGACACGCCGCCAGATCGAGTCGTGGGGGCGACTGCCAAGTATAGGCCGAGCGATGGCCGGAACCAAAGTTTGACCTCAGCGTTGAGTCAGCAACTTCCAGCGCGGCGCGAGCATTTATGAACACTGACAGTTCCCTGACGTGGGTTATCTTTCTGGTCATCATCGCCGCGATAGTGGCGGCAGCTTGGCTGATCTCGCGTGAGCAAAGACGCAAGCAGTCGCTTCGGCTGCGACAGCGCTTTGGGCCGGAGTACGGTCGCGTGGTGGCCGAGAAAGGTAACCAGGCGAAGGCGGAGTCCGAGCTCATCGACCGCCAGAGACGGGTCGAGCGGCTGAAAATCGTTTCCCTGACTCCTACAGACGCGGCCCGATTCCGCGAGGCTTGGGATGCACTACAAAGTCGCTTTGTCGACAATCCCAAAGGCGTCGTTGTGGAGGCGGACGACCTGGTCCGCGAGCTGATGGTGAAGCGCGGCTATCCCATGGGGGACTTTGAACGCCGGGCCGCTGACATTTCGGTCGATCATCCGAAGTTGGTCGAGACGTACCGCTCCGCGCGGATCATTGCGACGCGCGATAAGGAAGGACAGGCGAGCACCGAGGAGTTACGCAAGGCCGTTGTTTACTATCGCGCACTGTTTGATGAGCTCCTCGAAGTCCGGCGCCCGCCAACCGAAACAGCAGACAGAGTCAAGGTGGTGCATTCATGAGTACCCTCAATACCGAGTCGACACAGAGACCGCTCAGGACCGCGGATTTAGCCGCTGCGGGCTCACGGGCAACTGAGAGTGAGGAGCAGGACACCGAGTTGCCTGAGGGGGGAGAACGGCTCGAGGGACGAGAGCAAGTCGAGGGACGGGAACGGCTCGATCCGCTCTTCTCGGCGGACCTGGCCGACGAATATCGCGCGCGCTGGACCGCCGTTCAAGGTAGCTTCGTCGACGACCCCCGAGAAGCCGTGCAACAAGGTGACGAACTCGTCGCGCAGGTCATGAAGAGCCTGGCGGAATCGTTCGCTCATGAGCGCGACGCGCTGGAAAACCAACTGAGCGGCGGCGGCGAGGCTTCCACAGAAATGCTACGCGTGGCGTTGCGACGTTACCGCTCATTCTTCGAGCGATTACTGGCGCTTTAGCGCACAAACCCAACGACACGGACGTCGTTTTTCTCAGCAGCCGCGCGTTACCGCAGTATCACACCGTTGTCGTCCGCCTGCGGCACGGTCCTGTCCGGGTTCAGATTGACACTGATCGTATGAACATTGCCGATCTTGCCGTTCACCAGACGGAAAGTATGTGAATCGGGCATACCTGAGGTGCTGTTGCCGAAGCGGCAAAACACGTTGATCACTCCCTGCTCCTCGTCGACCACATAGTCGCGATTCACGATGTAGAGCACTCCGGGTGGAATGCCTACCTCGCACGTGGAGTTCGGATCGCCACTGCGATTGGTGTAAGCGCCGCCTTCGAGCCGTGCGCACGGCCTGCCCCAGGGCGTCTTCACCAACTTGTCCGAGAACTGGTCCAGGTAGCTGTTGGCGGCGTTGATAAGCTCCTGCATGGTCGCGCGAGTGCCCGCCTTCGGCTCAGTCCAGCCCTCCTTGCTCGAATATTTCAGGTAGGAATTGGCATTGAACAGCCAATCACCCTTGTGCGAGACCAGGCTATCGATCCCCGTGACCTTGCCGTTATCGACACTCAGGCGTGTGCCGATCACGTACTGCTGTGCCCCCTCCGTCACTATCACTTCAGAAAACGTCCTGCAGCGATCCTTGTCGAGGAAGCTGCGCGAGAACGCGATCGGCAGAGCGGTATTCCACATCCCTTTGTCCGCAGCAACCTCGTTCATGTTCTCGAGGTACTTCACCTTGTCGCCGAACGTCATCTTCGTGCGATCACCGGCCTTCTGCGCGGCCAGGTAACTGTCGACCGCGGACTGCAGCGACTGGCGTGTGCAGGTAGGCCGCGGCTGGGCGGGCGGCGGTCCTTGCTGTGCCTGCGCAGGCACCTGGGCGACGACGCCGCAAAAGACCAGCAGAGCGATAATCAACCTGTTCATGAACATTCCCTTCATCAGCAACGACCGTATGCCGATTTCACAGGTAGAGCTGTTTGTTGATGGGCAGGCCCTGCTCGCGGCAGTAGCTCTCGTAATGGTTGATGAACCACCACACGTCGAGCGTTTCGACGAACTTCCCGTTCTCATCATAGAACTCGGTCGGCCCCTGCAGCCAGCCAAACAGCTTGACGCCCTGGGGATGATCACTGACCAGGGTATGCACCAGTCCCGGCGTCTCGTAGATGAAGGCCCCGGGGCCGGCAACCCAGTCGTATTCGAGGTAACGGACACTCCCCTCCATACACATCATCACCACGGTGCCGCGATGCTTATGAGTGCCCACGACGCCCGCTGACTTGATCCAAAGTATGTTGCTGTAAGTGTTGTGACGCGTGTCGAACGCCAGGTGGCGGATGGCGGCATTGTGGCCAAACGGAACCCAAGGGCTTTCCTGTTCCGAGGCGCCCACAAAGGTTCCGGGCAGACCATGGCGCGCGATGACATCCCGGTAGAGCTCGGGGACGTCGACTATTTTGTAGGCAGTTGACGGTGCCTTCATACCCGTTTTACTGGATTCTGCCACGCGAGATCTCCTGTTCGACCCAAGCGCAGCGTACCTCGGACCCTCGCCGCCTTCGCGGCCGACAGCGCAAAGCACTAGCCTGCCACTGCAACGGCAGGGAAGCGAGTGCTATCGCCCGAGTCGACTAAAGAACGACCATGACACCAATCCAAGGCCCACGACCCCACAGAGCCAGCCGAAAACATCGCCGATGCGGTCATAAACCGTGTCGCCCCCGCGTCCCTGGAGCGGCAGGTCGCCGATGAGCACCGTGAAGCCACCGAGAGTTTTGGTGCGGGCAATCAAGCGACCGTAACGGTCGTTCAACGTCAACAAACCGTTGCGCGCGGATCGCGCCATAGGCACGCCATTTTCCACGCTGCGCAGTACGGCGATCCGCGCGTGACTCCAATCATCCTTGTCGAAGTCCCACGCGGGAACGGCAAGAACCACGGGCCTAGTCAACACCGAGTCACTGCGTAGCATCGCCTGGAAGTCCATGTCCTTGCAGATTTCGAGGCCGACACCGTTGGGCAGAATCTTCGGGCCCGGCCCCGGAGTAAAGACCGCCGATTCGAGCACTGGAACGAGGCGCCGCTTCTCGTAGGTCGTAGGTTGCGCAACACCAGGCGAGAATGCCCAGGATACGTTACGTTGCGCGCCGTCGACTTTAGTGTTGAATCCCGCAACAACGGTCGCCTGGGCCCGGTCCGCGACGACTGCGAGCCCGGCCTGGGCTTCTGCACGCCATTCAGGTGCCACCCGCGATATATTCTCCGGGAGCACGATCAGCTGCACGTGGGCGTCGCGCAACGGTTCCATTGCGGCAATGTAGGCCTCACTGGCTTTGAAGGTCGCAGCCCGGTCGTCCTGGTTGGTTCTGCCGACCGCATCGTCGCTTGCCACGAGCGCCACGCGCAGCAAGCCGGAAGGCGGTTCGGACATTCGCCAATATCCATAAGCCGCATTGGCGACGAGCGTCGCGACGGCTATCCCGACCGGAAGAAAAGCGCCCGTACGCAGGCTCGCGGCGATACCTGCCGACACGAAACCCAACAGAAAGGTGATCCCGAGGAATCCGACGAGGGACGCAGTCTGTAGCAGCAACGGCATGCCGACTTCGGCGGCGGCAGGTGTTCCTACGGAACCATTACTCGAGCCGAACGAGACGAGGAAGTCGAACGCGGTCCACAGTGCGGCGAACACGAACATCGCCGCCACCGATCCCGAAGTGCGTTGAACGTAGCGCGCGCCGACCACAGCCACCGCAAATAACAACGACGGTATATTGATGTAAAGGATCAACACAATGGTCGGCAGCAGTCCACCGTAGGCTCGCAGCACTGAGGTCGCGCCCAAAGCCATCGCTGCCCATGACGCGAAAAAGACCTGCCAGGCGTTGGTCTTGCCAAACGCGAGCCACAGGATCGGGATGGGCGCAAGCCATGCGAGCCACCATTGCTCGCCAAGCCCGAGTGAGAAATAGAAGCCCACGGCAGTCAACAGCGCACACACGATTGATGTCATTTGGCTTTCTCGACCAGGAAAGAGGCCATGCAGCGCTCGGTGGCGCGCAGATAGAGAGCGCGGAACTCCGACTCGCCGCCGACGATGCGCCCGGCGCGATACAGGGTGATCAATCCCTGCGACAGCCCCGCCATCGCAATCAGGATCTCGATCGCCGAGTCGGCTTTCAGCACGCCCTCCGCCATCAGATTCTTGATCAGCGTCAGTTGCAGCGTGCCCGCTGGTGAGCGACCGGCGTCGAAGTCGTCGGGATAACGCCTGGCCTGGCTCGAATGAATGAGAAAGGCCGCTTCGTAGCGACGCGGCTTAGCCAAGGCAAACTCGAGATGCGCCGCGACGATCTGCCGCAGCCATTCGAGCGGCGCCGCCTGTGGGATCGCGGCGACCCGCGTCCACCATTCATCCAGCGCATCCAGGACCAGCGCATCGACCAAAGCCTCCTTGGTCGCGTAATGCCGGTAAATCGCCATCGGTGTGATCCCCACCCGCCTGGCAACCTCACGCAGGGAAAGGCCTTCCAGGCCCGCCCGCTCGACCAGGTGCCGCGCCGCCTTCAGGATCTTCCGGCTGGTGTCCATGTATACACTGTATACACACACCAGGCGTGGCGCAAGCGCGTCAGCGCGGAGGCGCGCTCAGTTCCGCCCTGATTGCCTCCAACCGCCTATGCAGGCCCAACTCGATGCGACCCTGTTCCGATTCAATGACACAGCCGAACGGCTCCAACTCAGGGTCGACCAATACCTGCACCGTGGCCTGTGGATGCGCCTGCTGCCATTGCGCGAGCATCGTCCGTGTCGCCGTCACCGCGGCGTGTCGCACACTGACCCGTAACTCCCGCTGCCCGCCCAGTGTGCTCAATGCCTCGGCCAACAGCGCCGCGACCAGGCCGGCCTCACCCAACTTGGGCGCGATACGCGCCACGATGGAAATGGCCAACCCGATGATATGCTGTTCCTTGGCGGCCTCGACGAAGGCGCGCGCCTTCCGTTGGGCGATCAACACATGCCCCGCGGACTCCACCTGCGCCCTTGCAAAACCCGCCGCGCGGCCTTCTCTGTAGGCGCGCCGTTGCAGGGACTCCGTTTGATGTCGCACGGACTGCAGAACGCGCCCGGCGTCTGTCAGAATAGGAGCGAACTCGACACCATCGGACGTTGCTCGCGGGGGGACGCCCTCGTACATGGGAGCCGCGCCTCACTCAGTCGCGCAGCACAGCCAGTCGATTCCATCGAGCACGTCAGCGGCGCTTTGGAAGCGCTTGTTCGGGTCTTTCGCGAGCAGCCCGTCGACGAGCGGCTGCAGAACCGCCGAACCCTGCGGCAGTCGCGGGATCGGTGCGCTGAGATGCGCCTCGAGCATTGCGGCCACCGTTGCGCCCCCGAACGGTGTTGTCCCGGTCAGCATCTGGTACAAAACAACTCCTGCGCTATAGAGGTCGCTGCGCAAGTCCACCGTCCCGTGGCGGATCGATTCAGGACTAACGTAGTTGAGGTCACCTACCAGTGACTGGGTCGTGAGGCGCGGATTGTCGGACAGCTCCCTCTCGGTAGCCAGGTCAGTCAGGACCAGCGTGCCGTCCTCGCGAAACAGAAGGTTGCTCGGCTTGATGTCACGATGCAGGATGCCGTGCGCGTGCACGGCCCCAAGGCCGCGCATGATCTGGGCGAGGTAGTCGACCGCATCCGACATCGGAATGCCCCGCTCTATCTTTTGACCGAGATGCCCGCCCTGACAATACTCCGAGGCGACGAATCCACAATTTTGCGCGAAGCCATGCCTGAAAACCCTGATGACATTCGCATCCGCCAGATGTGAGAGAACCGTGTACTCGCGCGTGAAGCGCCTGAGGGTGCTCGAGCCGGGCTCGCCCGTCATGCGCGTGGTCTTCAGGGCAACCGTCCGCTGATCACTCTCCTGAGTTGCCAGACTCACCCAACCGCGGCTCGTCGTGGCAATCGGCCGCAAGATTTGAAAACCAGGCACCGGCGCGGCGGCGACTTCAACCGGCGCAATTGCCACGGCAGCCGTGGGTGCCGATTCCTCAGCCGGACCCCGCAACACCCGATCGACGCACTCGGCGAACTGGCGTGGTGACAGGTCGTCCTTGTTGAATACACCTGCCGCGCCAGCACGCTCGGCCTCCGTTCGCAGTTTTTCAGTGAGCTCGTGAGCGACCAGCACAATGGAGGGCACGGCCGAATTCCGCCGCAGTGCCCGCAACCAGTTGACGCCGCGGTCGCCCGGAACGTGGAGACGCTCCTCCAGCACGACGAGATCGAATCCTTTCCAGTCGAAGGTCTCGTCCGGACACCCTCGGGCCCACCGGTAGCTCACAATCTCCAGCTTCGGCCAGAGCCGCCCGGCGCAAAACCTCAGAAAGTCCCGCAACTCGCCGCTGGGGTCGATCACCAACGCCTTGTTGAGCGCCGCGTACATTGCTATTCCTCCTTGTCCCGACCGGGCGCGACGCCAGGCGCGCGCTTCAGATGGCGGCTGGCGGCCGCGCCAACTCAGCCGCCAATTCGCTGACGGCCCCGCGTCGAACGGGTTTGAGCAGACAATTGTCGAAACCGGCCAGCATGCCCATCACTCGATCGGCCGATGACGAGTTGCCCGTCAGCATTACCACGGTCGCACCTTGCTGCAGCGGATGCTTCTTGATGCGCCCGCAGATCTCGTACGCGCCCTCATCCGGCAGCGTTATGTCGAGAAAAATGATCGCGTACGCGTAGGTGTCGATCAGTTGCAGAGCCCGCTCACCCGTCTCGGCGAAATCCACCCGCGCCACTATGGAAGACAGCCCTGCTCGCATCTGTACACGCACGGGCAAACTGTCATCAACCACCAATGCGGCAGACTCTCCCAGGGTGGGTCGTCCGCGCGCATCACCCGTACTTTGCACCGGGGAGAAACCCTCCGACGTGCAGGCCACGATTTCGTTATTCATGCTCCATCCCCCCGGAAGTACCCGCTTACCACGCTTGTATCAACACACCAGTCCCCACAGCAAATATATACGCTCTGTCGCCAATGTCTACACGCACGAAGACAACATTCACCAGTTTGACCTAACCTCCGTCAGCGCACCTGACATGAAGCGCGCGCGAGTCGCGCCGACGAGCGGCAGGGAGTCGTCGATGAATGGTTACCTTCCAACATCGGACGGCGTCGATGACAGCTTCAGTCGCCACACGGATACAAACTTCCTGACTTCGTAAAATCGGACTAAGACGACAGTCGCGATCCAGATGCGTTGCCGGCAAGCGACGCTGAGTTTTTGGTCAGTCTCGAGTCGCGGCGTTGGTCGCAAAAAGCGCGACTTTGGGCCCCACGCCTTGCGATTGACACCACGACGTTGACCGGAGGAATATCGGGGGCATCATCCAGGCTGTTAGAAGATGTCATGGACGCGGACGACGACATCCGTGAGCGAATGTGGTCGGATGTCGCTGATCTGACACGGCTCCTGGACGAAGCGCGGCGTGTCTTGCAGGCGACACGCGGGCAGGCGGAATCCCTACGGCAGCGCGCCGATAGAGACGGTCATGCGGCCGGCGTCGCCAAGGCGCAGGCCGAAGCGGTCCGTCACGTATTGGAAGCCCACCAGGCGGCCCGCGAACTCGTCGGTGCATCCGAAAACCGTATCGTCGCCCTGGCGACATCCGTTGTTACGCGCATCGCGCCCACTCTGAATACGCCTGACGTGGTGGCGACATTGGCCTCGGAGGTAATGCCCATCGTTCGTGGGGAGCGCCATGTGCGCATTCACGTGGGTAGCGGCGCGGTGGAGGCGACACGAGAAATGCTCCAGCGCTGGCAAGATGCGCACCCGGAGACGGGAGCCGCTCAGGTGTTGACTGAGCCGCGGTTGGCGCCGTTCTGCTGCGTCGTCGAATCGGAACTCGGCCGGGTTGAGTTGAGCCTGGAGGCTCAGAGCCGGGATGCTCACAGCGAGGATCCTGCGCCCGCCCACAACGCCCCCGACACCTTCTTCTGGCCCTAGTCGGGCAAAAAAAAAACCTCTCCCCCACCAAAGGGGGAGAGGTCATCGATCACCGCAAGAGTGCGGTGTTAGTCGTCGATCTCCGGCCGCACGGCCGAGATCCGCTCGCGGAACGCGCTGGGCCAGAACACCTTCTGCTCACCCGGATACGGACGGTTGTATCCAGTGGCCTCGTACCAGGCCCAATGGTTCACAACAACCGGATCCTCGGAGTCCGGCTTGCGCTGCTTACCATTGAAGATCTGGTTCTTGGCTTGCGCCCAGGCCTTTTCGATCGGCTTGAGCTTGCGCAGGTTCTTTGCCGTCGCGGTGGCGCTGGGTACACAAGCGCCATTCACGACGGTGTAGCCACTCAACACGCCCGTGTAGTACGGAGGTGTGGAGCTGGCTCCTGTGGTGCATAACGGAACCGTCGCCGCGAGGTGGTTCCACGGCGCGAAGTTCGACTGAGGCGGATTGTCCGTGAACAGGTTGGACATCGGCGACGCCACGAGATCGAACTGGTTCATCGGCGGCAGGCCGAGGATCTGCTCGATCGTGCGGGTCACATTGACCTGGGTGAATGCCGAGTGGCTGACCACCGGCTGGCCGCCCTGATCCTGAGCCTGGACCACGTACGGACCTACCACGTAACCGGGGCTGCGGTGCCCGTCGACGTGGTCGACACCGTCCTGCGCGTCATCCTCAGTGACGAAGATCACCGAATCCTTCCACACGGGGCTGTGGCTGATGGCGTCGATGATGCGGCCCACCGCGAGGTCGTTGTCGGCCTGTTCAGCCGCCACGCCCGGAGGACCACCCGTGTGATCACACATGATCCACAGGGTTTCCAGCGCCGGTACCTTTCCCGCCGCCACGTCCTTGTTGAAGTCCTGCTGCCACTGATCGACGCGGAACTGGTCCGGAATACCCAGATCGAACGGCGAGAAGTGCGGATCCGCGTGCTTCTGAACGGTCGGGATTTCCGAGATGACGTTGACCGTGTTCGCGTATACCAGTTGCGACTCCTGGCCACTCTCGTACGCCAGCGTGTCATTGTAGAACTGGTTCCAACTCGGCTCCGTCGTGGAACCGTTGGGCTGCTTGAAGCTCACGCCGGCGTACTCCACGTATTCGCCGTAGATCTTCACGCCCAGTCCTTTCTTCTCCGCGGCGTCCCACACGAAGCCCTTCGGCTGGTAGGCCAGCGAGTCCTGGGCGTTCGCAGGATAGCTGCGAACCCAATCCGGGCTCTGGATCTCGTCCATGTAGGGCGCCATGCCCTGAACGAGCCAGTTGTGCCCATCGGCCGACTGTCGTGACGGATTGTAGTAGTTATCCAGGAGCGGGAAGCGCGAGACGAGGTTGTGCGCGTTCGGGGTGTACGGCGCGAAGACGGCCAGAGCCGGATCGCCATTACCACCCGCCACATCACCCAGGACCTGGTCGTACGTGCGGTTCTCGCGGACGATCAGGAAGACGTGCTTGATCTTCGAGGGATCGCCGATGTGCTTCGGAATCGCAACCGGCCGCTCCCAGGGATTGCCGCCACTGGCACCCTCGATGTTCGCTTGCAGGTCCCAGTGGTTGTTCTGGTAAACCTGGGCGGTCATCGTCTTGAGGCTACGCGAGTTCGGCAGGGGAATGAGGCTCACCGTGCCGATGTCCTCGTGCGAGTTGTACGCCGGACCGGCGCCGTGCGAGCTGACCTTGTTGGATTGAGCACCCAGGCCCTTGTCATTCGCCACGACGAGTTGGTTGTGGGTAGCGTCGTACGCCATGCTGGCCGGCGTGGACGCGGTCGGGATGTAGCCCAGGACGGGGTTTTCCGCCCCACCACTGAGGTCGACCACGGCGATCGCATTGATCGTATACAGCGAGACATACGCCACCGAGCCCACGATCGCCATGCTGGTCGGTTGCGCGCCGAACGCCTTACCCTTGCCATCATGTCCGTCGTGTCCGTCATGTCCGAACCAGTCATCGGCGAACCAGTCGTTGCCGAAGCCGTCCCGGTCGTCCCGGTCGCCCGGCAGCGGCAGCGCCACGCTGATGGTCCGCATGAGTCGGTTCGTGCGCAGATCGATCACACCAATATTTTCACTTCCCGTATTGGTGACGAACATGAAGCCGCCGGAGATCGTCATCGACGTCGGGTGCCGGCCACCCGTCTCGATGTTGGCAACAACCATGCCCTTCGTAGTGTCGTAAACCGAGATCGTACCGGTCACCGACGAGCCGTTTACACGGTTGGCAACAATGGGTGTTCCAGAGGAGTCGTTGGTGAAGTCCGATGAGGTGGCAACACGGCCGCCCTCGTTGGTGACATAGACGTACTGGCCATTCACCACGATGCTGTTCGGGGCATTGCCCACGGACACCGGTGCACCCTTCGTGGTCACAGACCCGGCGGTCGCGACCGTCGTCAGATCGATGGGCTGCATCGTGTTGTTCTGGTTCAGCAGGACGTAAGCCGTCTTGTTGTCCCCGGAAACCGCCACACCGGACGGGTTCGCCGTACCACCCGTATAAAACTTACCGCAAAGGCCGGTCACGGGGTCGGACGGCAGACCTTCCGTGATGCCATTGCAGTTGATGGCCGCGTTGGAGGCAGCCAATGCGACGTGCGTATTGTCACTCAGGGTATCGGTCGTCGGATCGACGTTCGCGACGGCCAGGAAGCTGTTGTCCTGGCTGAACAGCAGATGCGCTCCGTCCGAAGAATAGCTGATGCCATTGAACGAGCCGCTCTTGTCCTTGAACGGAACGTACTGCTGCGTGACCTTGCCGGTGCTCAGGTTGATCACATCAACCGCGGACGATGCACCCATGAGCAACACGGAGGCGTAGTTGTGATTCACGGGGTTGAGCGCAATCGCCTTCGCGCGTACGGGCGACACCGTACCGGTCAGGTTATTGGTCAGATTGATCACCGTCCCGGCGGGAGTGATGATCTGGCCGGTCGACATCACGTATGAGCCATTCGACTGCGGCCCAACGGTGTACGTCGGAAACTCGGTGGACGGATCCGCCATCGCCGCCGAACTGGCGCCGATCAAGGCAGAGACTGCTAACGACACCATGCTCGATGACCTGTTAGTCATGAACTTCCTCCCAAAACAAGCTGTCAGATAAAAAAACCTTTAAAGCCCGACGGCACCAGAGGGGGCCGCGGGTGCCTGCAGTCTTGTGGAGGTGCGTGTCGTAATGATGAAGGTCCTGTGACATTCGCACCCGCGGGCCAGGCGCAGGCTCCGTCCTGGCAGGACCTCCCGCTGCAAAGATTCAGTCGCGAAGCGCGCCCAATGAGCCGAGCCACGGCTCGTACGAATGCCACCGGCCAACAGCGTGGCGATAGATCGGTTGGCGTGCCTGCCACTTGCTCGGAGTCTTGACAGCACGGGTGTTTCGCTGCGGAAACAGACAAACGTCGCGCCACGCCAGCCCGGTCGCATTCACCATGCGCTGGATGACCGGCTCGGGCTCATCGACCAGCGCTTCGTAGTCGATCTCAATGAAACGCTCAGGTGGCAAGACACGGCGCCAGTGAGCACACAGTCGCTGATAGGCCCGCACATAGCCGACGAGTGCCGCCCCTCCGGTCGGAAACCACATGCGCGGATTGAAATGCGTTTGATGGATCGACAGTGCTGTATCCAAGGGACTGCGACGACAATGGATGATGGTCGCGCGCGGCAGCGCCAGGTGCACCAATCCAACCCACTGAAAGTTCAGAGGCATCTTGTCAGTGACCCGCGCGGCGGCCGGAGCAACATTTCGTAACAATCGCAGATAGTCCACCGCGCTCGAGGACAGCTGTTGCGCCTTCGCCTGGGCTGAGCCCGCTCGCTCCCAGGCACTCCCCCGCTCGTTCCAGAAGGACAACTCGCCGCCCGCACCAACATCGGGATGAGCGGACAAAATCTGTTCGACCAGCGTGGTTCCGGAGCGCGGCAACCCGACCACGAGGATCGGAGTCGCATCATCGAGGCCCCTCTGGTGGCCCGTCGCAGAAGCGTGCGCGAGCAGCTCGGGCGTGAAATGAGCGATGAGACTGTCCACGCGCGCTTCGAACTTTCCCAGGTCGAAGCGAATGAGGCCGTTGCGCAGAGTCTCAGCCGCGTCGAACTGCCGCATCGCCTCCTGGTAATCACCGAGATCGTCAGCCGCCTTGCCCAGTGCGAGGTGCACGCGGATTCGCTGCGCCGGTTCCAAGCCCTGCGACTCCAGTGTCGCGTGCATGCGGGCTATCAGTTCGGCGTCCTCAGTGCCCGTCCCGATACGACTGCAGCGAACGACGTCGTAATAGCTGCCGGCAAGCCACGGCGCTGTTTCGATTCCACGCAAGAAGTAGCGGCGCGCTTCCGCGAATCGCCCAGCATCGGCGAGGTTGTTGCCAAGCAGGTCCAGCGCCACCGCATTGTTGGGCTCGGACGCCAGCACCCGCCGTAGCACCTTTTCCGCCTCGGCATCACGATTTTCGGCCAGCAACGCCCTGGCCATCGCGATACGGCCCAGGGTCGTACCCGGCGCGGACCCGGCCGCGCGACGAAACATTTCGATCGCCCGGCCCGTATGGCCGAGGTTGTCGAGCAGATTGCCCGCGCGATAGCTTGCTTCGGGCAGGGGCTTCAACTGTGCGGCCTGATGATAAGCACCCAGTGCGTCATCCACGGCACCAGCCGCCTCGAGCGCAATTCCGAGGCGCAGATGCGAGTCCTGGAAGCCCGGATCGACTGTTAGGGAACCCCGTAAGGCAGTCACGGCCTCGCCGATCAGGCCGCACTCCAGGCACGCAAGCCCAAGGTCGTGGAGGATTGCGGCATTTCCCGGCAGCGACCGCGCCGCTTCACGCAGCGGCACGACGGCATCTCCCGGCCGCCCCGCTTTGAGCAAGTGCGTGGCGTGGGCCAACAGACCTGCAACCTGAGGTTGCATTCAGTTCTGATCGGGCTCCGGACGCCCGCCTCGGGCGAACTTCCGTTGCGCAGGCTCGGGGGTATCAACGCTCGGCGGCTCGACAGCAGCGCTCGTCGTGGCCTGATTGTCGTCAGACGCAACGGCTGCAGGCTCAGGCTGCGGCAATGACGCGGGAGCAGGAGAGGAGTCGCTTACAACGGCCTGATCGGCGGCTGGAAGCTGCGGCTGCTGGACGGGCGCAGCAGGTACCGCGCGCGCGAGCGTTGCATCCTCGTGCTGCGATCGTTCTTGCCATCCCCAGATCGCGGCCGCGCCCAAGGCAACAACCACCACAGCCAGAATCATTCGCCACTGCATCATGTTCTACCGTCCTCCAGGGGCGTGAAAGTACTCGGGGATTGTGAAGGTTATAAGGCACTCCCCAGTTCCAGTACGACCAGTGTCGTAAGTAGGCGTCGCAGAACAGAAATATTCCGCCCGTACTCTTCGGCTCGATACCCGACCGTAAGGACAACACCGCTCGAGCGGGGGAGTAATCTCATCTTGTTTCTGTTCAATGATCGCGCCCGAGGAATCGGCGCGGCGTGGCTGCTACCCCTCACATTCTTGAGCGCGGCCGCCACCGCGGCCGATGCGCCTCCCGAAGCTTTCTCGGAAGCCTTTTCCACTGTGCTCATTCAGGGAGAGAAAGACAGTCTGCAACCGAGCGCCCCCGTGGCCGACAAAGGCTCGCCGCAATCCATCGTGGGCGAAGAGGTGATTCACCAGATCGCCTCCCCTGTCGGCGATTACGGAACCGTCCTGAATCTGACTCCGAGCTTCGTCAGCACGGCACCGAATGGTCCCGGATTTGACGCCGCCAAGAATCAGAGCCTGCGCGGCTTCGTCGACGGACAGTTCAATATCACCATGGACGGCATTCCCTTCGCCGATCCTGACACTTTCGCACACCACTCGACCTCTTACTTTCCGACCTCGGTGCTGCAGCAGGTCGTGGTCGACCGCAGCCCGGGAGGAGCACCCGATCTGGGCTACGCCTCTTTCGGCGGCTCGGTCAACCTCTACTCCGAGACGATTCCGGAAGCGGCCCGTGTGCGAGCGTTCTCCGGCTACGGCTCCTTCGATACGGGCCTCATCGGAGCAACACTGAACACCGCGGCGCCGCGCGAGTCCGGCCAAACGGGCGTGATCGCAACCGCCGAGTACAGCCAGTCGGACGGCGCGATGAGCTACTCGGCGGGTTACAAGGACGACATCTTTCTCAAGAGCGTCACCCTGCTGGGCGATGCGCGCCTGACCGCGGTCTACACGTACGACCGCTATCGGTTCTACAATCCCGGCAGCGTCACCACCACCAACGTGGCGGCGGTCGGCTCGTCCTTCGGTTACAACAACGATCCTACGAGCCCGAACTACTATCGCTACTCCTCGACGGCACGCAGCGCGGACTTCGGCTATGTGAAGTTGGAAACGCGGCTGGCCGGCGCTTGGTCTCTCGAAGACAAGGTTTACAGCTACTCGTACCGCAATACCGGTGACAGCCTGAAAGGTGATCAAACGCTGTCGCCGGTGGGCTCGGGCTTTACTGGCATCACGCCGGCGGACATCGCCGGGCGTCTGACCGTCGAGGACTATCGCGTGGTGGGTAACGACATCCGCGTCGGTTACTCGGACCGCTATGGCACTTTCCTGTTGGGATTCTGGGCGGAGCATAGCTGGCAGACCGAGTCGCGCGTGGGTGTGGATCTGGCCACCGGGTTGCTCTACAACGTCAACAAAACGGCCCACTCGCCGGTCTATTTCGATTTCGACAGTCACCTGGACACGGTCCAGCCGTACGCGGAATATGCGTGGCAACCGATCGATCCACTGAAGGTGCGGTTCGGGGTGAGGTATCGGGATGTCACCCGCGACTTCGACGCCTCCGTCGTGCAGAATTTCCTGCCCGGCCCTCCCGGAACGGTGTCGCGCAGGGTGAGCAGCACACTGCCTAGTGTCGACGCGACGTATCGCGTGGCCGAGAACACCAACATTCTGGCGCAAGTCTCGAAAGGCTCGTTACTGCCGAGCCAGGCATTCTTTTATACGGCGAAACCCGCGACCGGGAACCAGGCCGATGCCGAAACAGCGATCGCTTACCAGCTCGGCGTCGTTCACCAAACCGCCGCGTATGGGATCGGGCTGGACGCTTACGACATCAACTTCGACAATTATGTCTCAACCGTGGTCGAGAACGGCAACACCCTCTACATCAACTCGGGCAGCGTGCGCTATCGCGGTGTGGAAGCCGAGGGACATGTAGCACTGGGCGCAGGGATTATGGCCGTTGCAAACGCAAGCCTGTTGCGCGCGACGTTCCAGCAGTCGGATATGACGTCATTAGTGCAACACGCCGGAGATACCATTCCATTCGTCCCGAGTTACACCGGGCTGGCCGGGTTCGTCTATGCCCAGGGTCCCTGGAGCGCCAGCCTGTTGGCGAAATTCATCGGTACCGAGTATCAGGGCAAGAACGGCAGTGCTGACGGCGCCACCTACAAGGTGAAGTCGTACTCTTACACCAACGCCACCGCGACCCGCAATCTGACCGGCCTGCCCGGAATAGAGAACTTGCGGCTGACGCTGGGTGTCAACAATCTCTTTAATTCGCACGCGGTGACCGACAACGGCGGCCTTGCCGCAGCCGGCCCCCCGTACCCGAATCTCGTGAACGTGCTGGCCCGAACCAATTTCATGCTTTCCGCGGTCGCCGACTTCTAGGCTATGCAAGTGCAGCCCAGCGCAGCCGTGCCGCGTCATTGCCTCTTCGCTCATGTCAGGAGCTCTTATGAACACGCACTCATTGCCTATCTACGACGCTCGTCGTAGACTAACACCATGAAGCCGTTTCGTCTACCGTCCGACGACCTCGAGTACGACATCCTCGCCAAGCTGTGGGAGCTCGGCGTGGGGTCTGTTCGGGAGCTTCACGAGCAGTTGGGTCAGCGCGAGGGGTTGGTCTATACGACGACCGCCAAAGTCGTGGACCGCCTGCGCGAAAAAGGCCTCATCGAACGCCAACCTCGCGGCCGCGCTTTTATCTACCGTCCTCGGGTCGCTCGCGAGGAAGTTGAGGGCGCACGCGCGCGTAAAGCGGTGAGCCGGCTATTCGGCACGGCGCCGCACGCGGCGGTCGCGGCCCTCGTCGACGCGGTGGACGCAGTTGACCCGAAATTGCTCGATGAGCTCGAGCGACTCGTCATCGCGCGCCGGAGATCGAAAGATGGAGCGTGAAACATTATTGACCGTACTGATGATCCTGTTAGGCGGCGTGGCCCTACAGGTGATCGGCGCGTGGCTCTCGACCCGCTCCCGGAATGAGCGTGGCTTAGAGCTCGAGCGTGCGGCATGGTTGCGATTGTGGCGGCCGTTGGTACCCGCAGTAATCGTTGCGGCATGGCTGTGCGGATGGGCTCTGTCGGAGCCGGACCCGGTGCCGGACCGGGTCGGACCCCTCGTATTTATTGTATGCGCGCCCTTCGTGTTGATCGGCATGCGCGCCATCCTGCGGGCCGGGTTGTCCTTGTTCGGTAGCCCCGAACAGTTTGGGATTGCCACTGTCGGGCTGCTACGGCCGTATATCGTCTTCTCGCCGGAGTTGGCCAAACTTCTGGACGAGCGCGCGATAGAGGCGGCGCTGGCGCACGAGCGCGCTCATGTCAGACACCTGGACCCGTTGCGCATCTGGATCGCCCAATTCGTGACCGATCTGCAGTGGCCCTGGAGCTCGGCCCAAAGAAGATTCGAAACGTGGCTCGCAGCCCTGGAGCACGCTCGCGACGACGAGGCGCGCGCGGAGGGTATCGAGGGCGCCGATCTCGCTGCGGCGCTGGTCGCTTCGGTCCGGTTTCACCGCAATATCGGCACAGCAACCTGTGCGCGATTGATCGGCGATCGTTCGGCGCTCGAGAAGCGTGTCGCGCGACTTCTTCAACCCCTTGCGGGCACACCACAAGACAGGACACCCACCACCCTACAGGTCGCTTCTCTCCTGACGCTCGCCCTCATGGTCGCGATCGCTCTAGGCGCCGTTTACGGCGAGCGGCTTGTTGGAACACTGCTGGCGCTCAGTTAGTCGTATCGCATTCCTCGTCGCACTCGCCGTCTCGACCGCGGCACCCGGTGCCGAAGAAACTGACGATGATGAAGCCAAGCTCGACGCGGTGGTCGTTACCGCAACACGCTCGCCGACGCTGATACGCGATGAGCCGCTACGCGTAGAGGCAGTGCCCGCCGAAGAGATCGAGGAGAACCTGACCGTACAACCCGGCAATCTCTCCTCACTGCTTCACGAACTCCCAAGTATACGAGTCCAGTCAGTGGCGCCGGGGCTTGGCGGCGCGGGCCTGCAATTGCGCGGGATGCCGGCCCGGGACACCTTGGTGTTGAGCGACGGACTGCCGTTGCTCGGCGCCGAAACCGACGCCTTCGGAATATTGCAGACCCCACCCCTGGATCTCGAACGCGTCGAGGTCATCAAGGGCGCCGCATCGGCACTCTACGGCGGCTCGGCGTTGGGTGGTGTCTTGAACCTCGTCTCCCACACCGCCGATTCGGAGCCCGCAGTTCTCGCGAATGTGACGTCCCGCGGAGGGCGCGATCTGGTCGGATTTTTCACTCACAAAGATGCTTCACCGTGGAGCGGCACGCTCACTGCTGGCGCGCATGATCAGTCCGTCCAAGATGTGAACGGCGACGGCTGGGCGGATCTGCCGGAATATCGACGCTATACCCTTCGGCCGCGCCTCTGGTGGGACGGACGCGACGGTCGATCGCTCTTTCTCACCGCGGGCTTCATCGATGAACATCGCACGGGCGGCACACTAATTAATCGCGTCTTGCCCGACGGCAGTCCGTTTCCCGAAGATCTGCATACTCGCCGATTCGATGCAGGGGCTGTGAGTCACCTGCCATTCGACGACGGCAATGTGCTCACCAGTCGACTCTCGATCACCGCAACTCACCTGGACCGCACCTTCGGATCCCAACGGGTTGGCTCGACCCAGACGACGCTCTTCACCGAGGAAGCGTTGAATGGCACGAGCCGCGGGCACGATTGGGTGCTGGGCGCAGCCTTTCAGCGAGAGGAGCTCGATGTCATGCCAGTCCCGGGCGTTAGTTATACATATAACACCCCGGCGGCTTTCGCACAGGATACTTACCACGTCGCTCCGTGGATGGTAGTGGGCATCAGCGCACGCGTGGACGCCAACAACGACTATGGAACATTTTTCAGTCCGCGCCTTTCGACATTATTTCGTGAGCCCGGGAGCGCGTGGAGCCTGCGGGCATCGGTGGGCGGCGGATACTCGGCCCCAACACCGTTCCTGGATGAGATCGAGGCCGCGGGGCTGGGCTCGGTGCTGCCGTTACACGGTCTGCATGCAGAACGGGCCGTGACGGAGTCTGTCGATGCGAAATGGGCCGACGAGGGCTGGGACGTGAACCTGAGCGTGTTTGATTCCGAGATTCGTGATCCGCTACGAGCGCTCCCCTCAGGCGATAAGTTGGAAGTCAGCAACGCGAAAGGGCCTCAAAGGGCACCGGGCGCTGAGGCGCTCATCGGCTATGTCACCGGGCCTTGGCATGTGCTCGCCTCGTGGAGCTATCTCGACGCATCGCAAGTTAATCCAACCGGGGAGCGCGGTAATGTACCGTTGGTGCCGCACCAGGCCGCCTCACTGGACGCGATCCTCGAAAGTGACAAGCGCGGCCGGATTGGGCTGGAGCTCGACTACACCGGGGAGCAGACACTCGAGTATGACCCCTACCGCACCCGGAGCCCGGCGTACTTCTCGTTGAACGCACTCGCCGAACTGCGCTTCAGGAATTTCGCGATCTTCGTCAACGCGATCAACCTGTCCGACGTGCGGCAGACCCGGTGGGACCCTCTCATCCGTTCCAGTCCAGGCCCCGGAGGCAACCCGATCACGGATGTCTGGGCGCCGCTCGAGGGGCGCACCTTCAATCTCGGAATCCGCGTCGAATTATTACCCATCTGGCCGAAAGGGCATTGACACGCGAAGACAAAGACTTTCGGTGATCAGCTCATCATCACAGCGAATCAGTGCTTCAGGCTACGCTCGACCGCTGTGACAATCTCAAAATTACCGCGGGCGTGGGCGGCGATTTGCGGCGTGATGCCATGGGCATCGGGTAATTTCGGATTGGCACCATGTGCCAGTAACTCTCGAACGACGTTCACCTGACCGTGGTCAATCGCCAGGATCAATGCTCTACGTCCCTTCGGGTCCAGTGCGTTCACGTCGGCGTTGCTGGCGATAACCCCGCGCACTGCCGTGAGATCACCGGACTCAGCCGAGTGCCAAAATCCGTCCGGCGGCGTGTTAGATGCGGACGCGGCGGGCGCCGATACCGGTGTTGATGCAGGTTGCATTGCCACGGGTACGGCCGCAGGTGGCGTCGGCGCCGGTACAGGCGGCGGTGCCTGGGTCTGAGCGACTTGCGCCGCTGGAGCCTGGATGGGAGCGGCAGAGTTGTTAGCAGGCAGCGCGGCCGGGGGCGCTTGCGGGGCGGCGTCCACACGGCGGCTGGCAACCGGGGCCGGGGCGTTACGTGAAGCGGGCGCGATTGGCGGAGCAGCCGGCGGTTGCCGTGCAACTCGGGTCTTAGCTGGGGTCTGACCGTGAGACGGGGCTGCCGCAGGTGGTGGTGGCACAGACGAGCCCGCCGCGACTGAATTCGCTGCAGGTGATGTTGGCGCAGGGGGTGCTGCCGCAACCGATGTTGGCGCAGCCGCCGGCGGAGGCGACTCAGCGGGGGTCGGCTCGGATGACGGCGGTTCGGCCGAAGCCGAATCATCCGAACTCGGCGACGACGCGTGCGTCACCTCGCGCGTTGGCTCCACAGGTAAAGGGATAGGCGGAGGAGGAAGCGCCACGGTCGAAGGGTCGTGCCGGGGCATTAGGCTTGGCACAACGAGGAATCCCACGATCGCCACTACCGCTACGCCCCCGACAATGGCAGGTATCAACCACGACTTGGTCGCAGATTGTGTCTCCACCCTTGCGGCGGGAGCGGCGGCCCTTGGTGCGGCGGGGGCGGCCCTCGGTGTGGGCGCAGCCTTCGGTACGGGCGCAGGCGCTACGGAACTGGCGACCTCTCTGGCTTTGGAGCTTTCTCGAAGAGCACGCTCCGCGGCCTGTTGCGCGGCATAAGCCTGCACCTTTCGACGCACCCACTCGCCCGGGCGGCGTGAGTCGGCCGCCGACAAGCGTCGATAAAGGTTATCGACCTCGGTCGGCTCGTTCTGACTGGCGGATGCTTCGTTCATGTCTTGTCGTTGAGAAGTTCGCGCAGTTTCGCTCTCGCCTGACGCAGATTAGCCTGGGCCGTATCGATCGTGGTATCGGCTATCTCAGCAATCTCCCCGACACTCAACTGGCCTTCGACTTGCAGCAGATAGGCCTCACGCTGTTCGCGGGGCAATTGCCCCATGGCCTGAGAGAGTGCGCCCGCCGGATCACGAGCCGCCGCGGGTCCGGCAGCCGTCGCCTCGGGACTCGCCTCTACCCCCTGTGCATCGATCCACTGGGACATCCGATCGTGCGCCAGGGTGAACAGCCGCGTCCTGAGTCTCGTGGTCGATTCGAGGCTCGCGGTATTTCGAGCCAGCGCGCACCAGACCTCCAGCAGCAGATCGTCGGCGGTCGCCTGGTTGCGCACGTTGCGCTCGAGGTAACGCCAGACGCCCAGCTCGTGTCGTTTATAGAGCTGATCGAAAGCCGCCGCCTCGCCATGCGCATAGCGTCCGATGAGTGCCTCGTCGCTGTCTTCCATAGGGGTCGTTTCTTGAGTCCTCGCTGTTGGGTTCATTATCGCAGCTACGCAACTGTTTTCTTGTTACTTTCGTCACGTATCATTTGCCCAAACACGGGCTAAAAGTCCCGGTGACCGGCACGCGGCCATCCGCCGACCCGCCCTGGTGGACTGTTGGCGTTAGGCGACACAGCTCGCCTAACCGGAAGGAGTGCATCGATTCCGGCGCACAACGTCAGTGCAAAGGCCGGACGGAGGGCTGAGCCACGCCTCGAAGGCCCCCTGGGGACTCAAACCTTGTCAGGTTTCGGCGCTGTTTTGTCGTTTCCCTGCAGCCGCGCGGCCAGGTGTATCGCCCGGCGCACCCGGGTGTAGGTGCCGCAGCGGCAGATGTTGGTGACACCCATGTCGATTTCGGCATCGGTGGGATTCGGCTTGTCGCCGAGCAGCGCCACGGTCGCCACGATCATCCCGGATTGGCAGTAGCCGCACTGGGGCACCCTTTCCGCGATCCAGGCCTGCTGTACCGGGTGACTCTTGTCCTTGGACAGCCCTTCTATGGTCACCACCGCCCGGCCAGCCACGGCGCTCACCGGGACGACACAACTGCGCACGGCCTTGCCGTTCAGCAGTACCGAGCAGGCTCCGCACAGTCCCAGCCCGCAACCGAACTTGGTCCCAGTGAGGGCCAGCTCATCCCGCAACACCCACAGCAGGGGTGTATCCGCATCGACCTCGACACTGTGCTCCGCTCCGTTGATATTGAGAGTGAACATGTCAGGTTCTCACGGCCCGGCCTACGCGGCCCGGTAGGAAAGCGAGTTTCGCGACAGCGGCAGCGACCTTACCCGGGTGCCCGTCGCGGCATAAATAGCATTGGCGAGAGAGGGGGCAATGGGTCCCGTGCCAGGCTCACCCACGCCACCGGGCGCGGCGGTGCTCGGCACGATGTAGCTTTCGACTTTCGGCATTTCCAGCAACGCCAGCATGGGGTAATCGTTGAAGTTGGTCTGCGTGACCGCTCCGTTTTTCAACGTGATTTCCCCTCGCAACACGGCGGTGAGCCCGTACACCATGCCGCCCTCGAGCTGTGCCTTGATGTTGTCCGGGTGAACGGCGACCCCGCAATCGATCGCCTGGATCACGCGGTGCACCGTCACCACGTTGTCATGCACTGACACTTCGACGACGGTCCCGATAAAGCTGCCGAAGGCGCTGAAAGCCGAGATGCCAAAAGCATGTCCCGCCGGGGGGTGCTGCCAATTGGCTTTTTCCGCCAGCAGATCCAGGACCGCGAGCTGGCGCGGGGCGCCCTCCCGGTCATGTTGTAGCATCGCGCGCCGAAACTGGTAGGGATCCCGTCCGGCACTGCGCGCGAGCTCATCTATGAAGCCCTCGAACATGAACGGATTGTGCGAGTGGTTGACCGAGCGCCAGAATCCGAAGCGGACCCCGAGGTCCTTGTTCAGCCCCGTGACCCGGAAGTTGGGAATCTGATAGTTCGCGTCGGCGACCGCTTCGACGAAGAAGGGTGGACCGCCGGGCCGGCCGAAGGAAGGCGCCGAGGCACTCACCACCTTGCACTCCAGGGCGATGAGCTTCCCCGCTGCATCGAGGCCGCCGCGAAAGCGGATGGCCGCGGCCGGTCGGTAGAAGTCATGTTGAATGTCTTCCTCCCGGCTCCAGATGAGCTTTACCGGTCTGCCGTTCGTGGTTTTGGCCGCTAGTACCGCCTGCGTCACGAAGTCCGCCTCACCCCGCCGTCCAAAGCCTCCGCCCAGGTATTGCACGTGAACCTTCACGCGGGCGGGGGGAATGCCGAGTGCTTTGGCGGCACCCGTCTGCGCCGCCTGGGGATTCTGGGTACCGCACCAAACCTCGCAGCCCTCGTCAGTCACCCGCGCCGTGCAGTTCATCGGCTCCATACAGGCATGCGCCAGATAGGGAACCTCGTAGGTAGCCTCCACGCGCTTCGCGGCGCTCGCCAGGGCGGCCTCCACATCGCCGTCATTGCGAGCCACGATACCCAGTTCTTCAAAGCCGGCGCGCAGTTGCTGCGACACCTTCTCACTGTCGAGCCCCGCAAGAGGGCCGGGATCGTAGTCCACGCGAACCCGTGCGAGCGCCTTGCGTGCCTGCCAATACGAAGTCGCGACAACGATCACCCCGTCTTCGATCGGGATGGTGGCTTTGAACGCCGGCATGCTCCGGCAGTCGCTGTCGTCGAAGGATTTGAGTTTGCCGCCGAAGGTCGGCGAGGTTTTGACCGCGGCGTACAACATGTCAGGCAGTGACACATCGATACCGAATCGAGCGCTGCCGTCCACTTTGCTCGGAATGTCGACGCGCGGCTGATGGGTGCCGATCACGGTGTACTGCGCGACGGTCTTCAGCGGCGGGTCCTGCGGGATCGGCATGTTGGCCGCGAGGCGGGCCACACTGCCGAACGAGCATTTGCGACCACTGGGTGTATGTAGGACGAGGCTATCGTCCACGCTGCATTCGTTGGCCGAGACCTTCCAGGTGTGCGCCGCTGCCTGCAACAGCATGATCCGCGCGGCCGCGCCGATTCGCCGCAGTTCGGTGTACCACCCACGAACCGAGAAACTGCCCACCGTGGCCTGCAAACCGAACAGCGGGTTGTTATAGATCGCCGCAGCGGGCGCGTCCGAGACTGCCAGCCGATCCCAACTCCCTCCCAACTCTTCCATGATGATCATCGGCAGAGCTGTATGGCCGCCCTGCCCCATCTCCACCGCGGGAGTGATGATGATGATCCCATCGTCCTCACCGATCTGCAGGAAGGCCGAAGGGGTCCTCGGCGGGTGTGGCGCAGCCGGCAACGGCCGGGCCGTTTCCTGGGCTGGCAGGTCGAGGCTGAGTGCGAAACCACCTACAGCGGTAGCAGCCACGCCAACGAAGTCTCTACGGGTGATATAAGCCATTAGCGCCTCACGCCGTGCGTTGGGACGTGTGCAATGGATGGTACACGTGTACGCCGCGAGAATCTAAGGCCGCTGGGGTCCGCGATCGTGATTTTCGAGCCGCAGCCGGGTACCGCCGGTTTCCGGATCCTTGTACTCGCGGTTCGAGTCACAAACGTACTCGAGCATCTTGTAGTGTGGCAGACGCTTGTATGCCCAGGCGAAGGTCCAGGGTTGAGTGAGGTACACCGGGTCCTCGACCGTAATGTGGTCTTCGAAGAAATCCGCTGTCAGCATCCGGATACGCTCGTGGATGCGCATCTGGTCGCTGTGGGGCACGCCACGGAAGCGAACCTTCTCCTTGATTCCGACAGTATCGATGAGGAGCGTATCGCCCTGCCAATGGCCGACCGAGTGGCCCCAGTAACCCGGCTCCGCATCTTCCACCGGGATCTGCTTTTCATTCAAGTAAACCCGCCGGACCTGATTGTACGCCTCCTGCACAATCGTGACCTGCCCGGGAGTCTGCAGGACTTCCATCGGAAACATGGCCACCATCATTGCCGGCATCCCGTCAGGCAAACACTTCACGTAATCGGTGTAGAGCGGCTGGCCCCGGGCATCGGCGTCTTTCGCCGCCTTCTGCTGAGCTTCCCACTCGGGGAGATACTGCGCCTTCAAAGGCGGCGGCCCTATCGGCGGCGGCGGCGGCAGTTTGGGATCCGGTGTCTCGTCCATCTGCGGATAACGATTCCACGTTCCTGTCAGGCCCCGATCGCCGGCCGGCGCGCCGGATGCCGCGAGGGGAACTAGGCTGCTGGTGACGATAGCGAGGGCGCCGAGAGCCCGCGCCAGAGCTTTCGCTCGTCGCGTTGAGTAGCGCATGCGAGTGCTCCTACTGAATGTTGGGTTTGCCAGCCGGGCCGCCGTTGGAAAACACCCGCCCGTCGGCGAGCGTCAACTGTTTCAACAAGCCACCTGGCTCGCCGGTCTTCAGCGGCGCAATGATCACCGTGATCTTGTCTCCCGGCTTGATCATGTTGAACTTCCAGCCCACCCGATTGAGGATGCCTGGGCTCGCACACTCCACCGTGTAACCCTTGGTCTCACCCTGCTCGCTGGAGGCGAGCTCGATGTAGACGTGCGGGTTGTTCCAGTCGAAGCCCTTCACGGTACCCGCCACCCTGACCTGGTGGTCGCTGTCGTACATGGCGAACGAATGATGCGCAAACCCAACGCCCGCCCAGAGCAGACCGAGAGCTGCGCCAACTGAAAACCAACCGCGCCGGATTGGACCCGACGTGGCGCCGATAAACTGTCTCATGGCCCCCCCTTTTTATGCACCGCCGGGGCCGACGATGACACGTCCGAAGGCCGAGCGGCGGGTTCAAAGAC
>JAQGOE010000179.1 GCA_028293725.1 Gammaproteobacteria bacterium
AGGTCATAGCTGCAGTCCTTGTCAAAGTTGATGGTCATGGCCCAGCCGCTGGACATGGTCCCACGCGAGCTACCCAGGAAGAATACCGGCAGACCCTCAGCCAGACCCTTAGCGGGCGCGGCACCTCTGACAGCTGCGGCAGCGGCGTGGCCAGTAGAAACTTCGCCCGCGGGCGCCAGGGCGCGCATGCCCTCGCCCGATCGCAGTTCGGCAACGATCTGCAGCAGGTCGTGACCCTGCTGCAGGGTATTGGTGTCACTGAAGCCGCCGGAGATACCCACACCGCGCCTGTCCAAGGCGAGGACGTCGAAACCGGCTTGATGCAGGTTGAACCAGGCTTGGCGCCAGACGGCCTCCCCTTTGACTCCAGTGGTGGCGTTGGGCCAGTCGTCATTGGGAATGGTATCGCCGGTCTTGGGATCGATCACATAGGACTTGTCGGCAGGGTCGTCGATAGCGGTGACGCGGTCACCGCCGCCGCCGCTCGAGATGATCAGCGCGCGTTTCCTGCCACCCTTACCGTCGTCGACACCCGCGCCCTGGATATACCAGCCACGGAGCTTGATGTCGGCGGTCATGTTCTGATGAAGGCGCTCGTAGGCCTCCGCCGGCGCGGTGAATTCCACCATGTAGGTCTGTGCGTCGACTGCCGCGATCGCCTCGTTATAGGGCGAGCGTGAGAAATACGCCGGGCGCCGGATGGCTGTCAGGTCGGTCTCACCACCCTTTTCCTCCAACTTTCCCAGGAGAAAGCGGCCGTGCGGGTCCTTGAGGTTGTATTCCTTGTTGGGTGGATGACGGGCGATAACCTGTTTGTAGACCCGGTCGTGGCACTCCTTGTCGACCTTACAGGCGGCCCACCGCTCGCGCAGCTTGGCGTCGGTGAATTCATCCACGTAAAAGTCGCCGCGATACCCCGCAGTCGGTTGCGCGGACACCGTGGTGAAAGGGATACAGGTCCGGGGCCCCGCCGAGGTGGGTAACAGGTACCCCGGTAGAGTCAGGTCCCGGTCATAGCCGACATGAGCCTGGCAGTCGGTTGCAGGCACCGGCGCGCGGGTCGAATGGAAGCTGGCCGGATCTGCCGCGACGGCCTCGTTCCCGGCGATCGCCAGCAGCACACCCAGCATAGTCCCGGCAAAGTCACGTTCCATTGGTCACTGGTCCCCAATTGTACTTTTCTCTATTATAGTACAACGAGCGCGGGAGAATCCATGCGATTGCAGCAAGTCATCACGGTCATTGGCGTTCACGCCGAAGGCGAGGTGGGTCGCGTCATTACGGGCGGCGTGATCGCACCGCGAGCGCGCTCGATGTTCGAGTGCCAGCAAGCACTCCAGCGCGACCAGGACTGGCTGCGCGGCATGCTGCTGTCAGATCCCAGGGGCAGCGTCAACGCCGCGGTCAACCTGGTCACGCCGCCGATCGCCGCGGAGGCCGACGTCGGGTTGATCGTGATCGAGGCCAATTATTATCCGCCCATGTCGGGTTCCAACCTCATGTGCACGGTCACGGCCGTTCTGGAGACCGGCATGCTGCCGATGATCGAGCCGGTGACTTTCCTCTGCGTCGACACCCCCGCAGGGCTGGTTCGCGTCAAAGCGGAATGCGCTGGCGGGAAATGCCGCCGGGTGTCTTTCAACAACGTGCCGTCGTTCGTCCTTCACAGGGAAAAGCCGGTGGAGGTACCCGGACTCGGCACGATCGTGGTGGACGTCGCCTATGGCGGCATGATCTACGTCATCGTCTCCTCCGAGGGGTTGGGCTTTACCCTGGCGCGGAGCGAGGCACGCGCACTGGTGGAAATGGGCGAACGCATCAAACAGGCTGCAGCGGAGCAACTCCCGTCGGTCCATCCAGCCAATCCCGGCATCCACACGATCAACCAGACCCTGTTCGCGGGCCCACTCGGCGTGCAGGATGGATTCAAGTCGGCTAAGAATGCCGTCGTAGTGTCGCCCGGTCGAATCGACCGCAGCCCATGTGGCACAGGCAGCTCCGCGCGCATGGCGCTGATGCATGCACGGGGCGAGTTGGCCGTCGGCGAGCCTTTCAAACACTACTCGATTCTCGACACCGTGTTCGAGTGCGGCATCGAAGCGACCACCACCGTCTGCGACGTTGAGGCAGTCCTCACAAATGTCGGCGGTCGGGCCTGGCTGACGGGTGTTTCCTACTATGGTGCCGATCCGGAAGACCCGTTCCCGAACGGATATCGTTTGAACGACACCTGGCTTTCATGCTGATCCGCCGGAGGTCGGGAGCCGGTCCGCAAGTGTCGCACGACCCAGGATCCGAGCGTGGAGCAGATCGAGTGTCTGCGAGATGAGGCGCGTCCAACCGGCAGCCTGCAATTCGCGATAAGCCTGCTCGTTCAGGCCTCCGGGCGTCGAGTGCTCCACGACGAGTCGGTCGAATCCATCCCCGGAGCGCTCCGCGGCCGTCACTGCGAGCGCCTCGAACATGGCGGCTACGAATGGAAAGACCTGCGTTTCCTCTAGATTTTTGCGCGCTAACCAACCGGCAATCTCATCGAGCAAGCCGAGGTAGCTGCCCATCAGGCCGGTCACAGCCCAGTAGGCATCGAGATCCGCCTCGTTCTGGAGCTGAACCAGTTGTCCCAGGCCCTCCAGCAACTTCACGATCTCCGGTACCGGTGGATAGAGTGTCAACGGACCCAAGCGTCGCGCAACGGGAGGCAGCGGAGCCGCGCGAGCAATCGTGCTTGCGGGAGCTACGAGCGTACGCAGCCGCGCCACGTCGAACGTAGCGATCAGGCTGACGATGCGTTGATCCTGTCTGAATTTCAGGGCGCCCAGCACGTCCGCGGCAACCTGTGGCCTGACTGCGAGAAAGATGATGTCACTTCCGTCGATCACGGCTTGGTTGTCCCCAGCCACCTCGACGGATGAGAAACGCTCGGCAAGACGTTTTGCAATGTCCGCATTGCGTGGCGACAGGAGGAAGGTGGCACGCTGCTCACCGGCGGCGCACATCCCAGTGATCAGGGCTTCAGCGATGGTCCCTACACCGATGAAACCTACCCTGGGCAATCCGCTCATGAGTTGATAGCCGTCGCGCGTTGGGCTTCCAGTGCACGCATCGCTGCCTGGACGGTGCTGACTACATGCGCCCGCTCCTCCCCTATCAGTGGCAGGCGTGGTGCGCGGGTCCATTCTGGCGCCCCATAAACCAGGTGCTCCGCGAGTTTGATGTACTGCACGAGCTTGACGTGGGTATCGAGATGAAACGAGGGTGTCAGAATGTGGTAGAGCTTACGCGCCTCGTCATAGCGCTGCGCCGCGCAGAGCTCGAAGATGCGGACGCATTCAGCAGGCCATGCGTTGGTCATTCCCGATACCCAGCCCGTAACGCCGAGCGCGGAGCTCTCGACAATCAGGTCATCGACGCCGCAGAACACGCTGAACCGATCACCGAAGGCGATGTAGGTATCGGTGACGCGGCGGATATCGCCGGTTTCCTCTTTGATGCAGACGATCTCAGGCACGTCAACCAGCTCTTCCAGGATGTCGGCGGTCACATCGACACCGTAAGCAATAGGGTTGTTGTAGATCATGATCGGCACCCGGCCGGAACGAGCGATCTCGCGGTACCAGTGCGCCGTCTCGCGTGGATCGGTTTTGTAGCCCAGGCTTGGGAAAACCATGAGCCCTTCGGCGCCGAACGATCGATACGCGGCTGCATTCGCCTTGGCCGTGTCGAGTGTGATTTCGGCGAGTCCGGACAGCACCGGCACGCGCCCACCAACGGCTTCCTTGGCAATACGGATGACCGTTTCACGCTCGGCGGCCGAAAGAGAGGCATTCTCCCCCAGCATCGGCAGCACGATGACTCCCGAAACGCCGTTACGGACCAGCCGATCGAGGCTGGACCGCATGGCTGTCGCGTCGATCTTGCCATCCGGCGTCATCTTGGTCGTGACCGCCGGGAATACGCCCTTCCAACTCGACATCATGGTTTCTCCCAGGCTTGCGGAGGGCGGTTTTCCACCCGTGCGATGCATTTTGTATTTCTATCGCTAATAATGCAACTGCGCCGAGGGCGACCCCGCCAGCCGACTAGCCATACGTTCATTCCCCGCTCCAACGCGGCTCACCGGAGCCGAGATTACGCGCTGGAAAATCCCATTGCATCGGGGCGTTGGAAATCTGAGCGGGCGGGACGAGGCGCTGTGCGTTGCCCCAATCCGTAAGCTCTATTTGCGAAGACCGGTCGGAGTCCGTCTCCTGGGCCAACGGCGCCTGTTCGGCGTCGGACGGATGGTCAACGACCAGTTTGGCCGTCCGGGCAAGTGATAGCCGGGCTGTGGTGCTATTTCCATGCGTCAATCTACCCGTCACCCCACGTATCGCGGTGGCTGCCATCAGATAACCTGTAGCGTGATCGAGCGCCTGAACCGGAAGAGGGATGGGTTTCTCGGCGGATGCTCGCTTCATGCCGCAATCGGCGATTCCCGTGCTCATCTGGACCAGGCTATCGAAACCTCGGCGTGTCGCCCAAGGACCGGACCATCCATAAGCATCCAAGGTTACGTCAATCAAGCCCGGCGATAGTCGCCTGCGTGTTTCGGCATCGTAGCCCAAACGATCGAGCGCTCCCGGACGATAGCCATGTAGGAGCACGTCGGCGCTCGAGAGAAGCTGTTCAAACGTGGCGCGAGCACCCTGCTCCTGGAGATTGAGTCGGGCGCATCTTTTGCCGAGAGTGACTTCCGGGACGATGCTCGGCTCGCCCCAGTCGGGCGGATCGATACGCAGCACCTCTGCGCCGTAACCAGCGAGAAACCGGCTAGCTACCGGACCGGCGAGAACGCGCGTCAGGTCCAGAACACGCAGTCCCTGAAGCGGACGAGTCGCGCTGAAGGACCAATGTCGCGGAGCGGCTGAATCCAGCCTCGCGAGGTGAGCCAGCGGTTCCGCTGCAACGGCCCGACCTTGGGGGTGTTGCTGCCACTCAGCCATTGAGCGCATTTCCGCGGCACACCCACCCGCCTTCACCACGGCCTCCTCCAGATCCCTCTTCAACCAACGAGCCACTGCGCGTGCAATGGCTGTTCTGTCGCCAGTGGTGCCCAGAACGTGTTCCGCCGCCGCACGATGGGCAGGAGCATTGGTGTGAAGTCGGATCCAACCATCGCGGGTTGGGTAGTCTCCACCGATCGGGTCCCAGGGTGGCGGGTGCCATCCAATAGGCCGCAGAGAGGCCGCAAACCACAGGGAGCTCATTCGGCGGTCGACAACGATTGAGGCACGCACACCATGCGCCTCGCGGACGAATTCCGTGACGGATAGTGCCGCAGTGGCTATCGCCGCGCTTGCAACGTCCGTGACCGCAAAAGGAGACGAGAGCCCACCCGAGCCGCGGAAAATCACCTCATCGGCAGCGCCGGGTTCCCCGCCAATCGCCGACCAACAGAGCTTCGTCAGTGCAGAAGAAAGGCGTGTCATGGCGCGCCCGTTTAAGGATCGGCGCAGGCAAAGCTGTCCGCGGAGTTGGTAGGGCCACCCGAATAGTGCGCCGCCTGAGGATAAACGCAGAGCGGCCGCTGAAACATGACGCGGCGGTCCGTCCCGTGCTCCTTGTCGAACTTCGTGGCCACGAGACGCTCGGGCGCGACGCCCTTCTCGACCCACTGCTCGAGCGCGATCGCCATGTCGTGCTGTGCGTCGCTGACGGGCGGATCGGAGTCGCGGGTTGCGGTCGAGAAATGGGTTGCGCCGGGGCCACCGGCGCAGTGGCCCATGCCGGGCACCATGTAGAGTCGTAGAAAGGCCTGTGTCTGCTTGCGGCGCGCCGCCTGGGAGGCGTCCGATGCGGTGGCCTCGACGGCCTGGTAGTAGTTGATCGCTTCGTCGGCGGCACCGACGGGGTCCTGCGATCCCATGAACATGATCAACTTTCCGTGGTGTGACTCGAACTCATGCAGGTCGGTGCTGGTTGCATTGAACACCGGTGCAATGGTGTGGTTGATTGCGTCGATGTCGGAGCCCCAGTTGAACTTCCACCAGTCCCAGTGCGGATCGCCGAACACCCAATAACGGAAAAAATCGGCTCGGTCCGGCTCGGTCGGACGCTTGGGATTGGACCAGTAAGCGCTCCAGCCCGGCAGCTCGTCCTCCTCACCCGCCACGATTCCCTCGCTGCCGAGTGAGTAACCCGGATAGATGGACTTCCCGGTTCGAGCGTCCTTGGGTCCAGCATACATCCGTGTAACAGCGTCAATCTGCGCGTGCGTCAGACAATTCGGCGCATCGTCCTTGGAACACAGCAGCGACTGCAGGTCAAAATGGCAGCTGCGCGGATCGCTGACGACGCCGTCAGCCACACCGTCCAGGCGGTCGCAGCTCGCGACGACCGCGTGGTTGATCAGGAGGAGCTTCTCATTGGGGACGATCTGGTGTTGGTCGTCACCGTGCGGATGGTTGTTGAGGTAGTTCCAGAGAAATGCCAGGTTGAGGTTGGAGCGATTGTTGCCCGGATCCCCGGCGATGATGCCGTCGAAGTCACGCGGGTGGCGTTGCGCGACCATCAACGCCTGGTACCCGCCAGTGGAGCAGCCGCTGAAGTAGGAGAACGCGGGCGAGGCGCCGTAGTACGCCTTTGTCAGCGCCTTGGCCGCCAGCACGGACTCGTGGACAGCGCGGTGAGCGAAGTCAACGATCCGCTGCGGATGGCCGATTGCGAAGGTGAGCTCGCCGCCCTGGTGACCGGTGTCGGTGGCGACCGCGACATCTCCGGCGCGGATGCGGGCGACCATCTGGGCGTAGTAGATCCTGGAGGAATACGCACCGTTTCCGACCATGTGCAAACGCCGGGTCCAGTCCTTCGCCCGAGGCAACCAAACCTCGAAGCCGATCTCGGACCCGGCAACGGGTGTGGACACACCCCGAACGCGGCAGAAGGCCGGGAGTCCGCTGTAGCCGGCGGTCGGCGGATGGGCCGTGCTGTCCGCACCGAATACGCCGTTGTCGATCGCGTCCGCGGAGCTCACGGTGGCATGGTCCAGCTTCAAGCCTACCAACTGCGAACACTCGCCTGCAGCGGCGGTCCGTCCAAGCGCCGGCAGGAGGCCGCCGGCGCAAAGGGCGATTAGGGCTAGCGCGAGCATCCGAGCCGGCATGACTCGAGCTCGCGTGGCCGGTCCGACGGCGTGTACGTATGTCAACTGCGCACGGATTCCTTAAAACGAGATGTTATACGTGACGGTGTACTTGCGCCCCTGGATCGCATAGTAGGTCGTATTGCTGGTGCCGACCTCGTTGACGATCTGGAAGGTGTTGAGGAGGTTCGAGCAACCCAGCGTAATGGAGCCGTAGGATACGGTCTTGTAGGTGATGTCGCCATCCATCAGGTTGTAAGGGGTGGTGACCCAGCGGTTGACGGAGGTCGTCGGGTAGCTGGAGTTCAGGTTCATGCCCCAGAAGTGGGTTTCGACCAGGTCCACGGCCAGAAAGTGGGTCGGGGTATAGTCGAAGCGGATGACCGCCTTGTCCGGATCCTGCCCGACGGTGGAGGCAGGGGTGATGTGCAGATCCACCGGCTGCCCCGGGGCGAGGGAGGTGAAGGCCATCATGCGCGAGTAGGAGCCGCTGACCCTGTACTGGTGATTGAAGCGCCACTCCCCGGTGAACTCGAGGCCCTTGCGGACCTGCGGATTGCGCGACACCGACTGCAGCAATGTGTTGGGATCGGTGACGACCAGGGTGCTGGCCGGGGAGCGGTCATAGTAGATGTCGGTGCCGACATTGCCGTGTACGCCGCGCCAGTTCACCCCGGCCTCGTAGCTGGTGGTGAGGATGGGATTGACGTTGACGACCGTGTTGATGTTCTGCCCCGGCTTGTTGGTGTTGCGGATGACCGTGCCGATGTCGGGCAGGTCGTACCCTTGCGAGAAGCCTAGGAACGTGGACCAGCCCGCCGGCAGGCGATAGACCACACCGGCGTTGTACACGGAGGTGTTATAGGACTTCGTGCCACCGCCGAACACCACGCCATCCGTGGCCGGGGCGGTCTCGTAGAGCGTGCGGAAGGTGGGCACGGAGATCTGGCCCGCCTGGTAGCGCGCGCCGCCGCTGAAGGTCAGCGGGCCTAAGTCGTAGCTCCCCTGGACATAGCCGGAATTGGCCGTGAAGTGCAGATCGGGCAGCCACACCCGGTTGGTCAGGACCAGGTACTGGGAGGTATCGTCCTTGTTGTAGTCGTAACCGAAGTTGAGGTCGAAGCCCTCGAGGAAGAAATCATTCTTGGCCCAGTAGGCCTTGACGCCCTCCTTGTTGCTGCGCACGGAGGAGGCATCGATCAGGGTGCCGATGGGGGCGAAGTGCGGATCCTGCTTACTGGGATCGATAACGCCGGTGTTGGGGAGATTCTCTCTCCCGAGGTAGCCGAGCACCGTGAGGGTACCGCCGAAGAGGGCGTTATTGATGTAGCTGGCGCTGGCCTCGCGGATGTGGTTGGCGAACGGCGGGCCCGGATTGGGGCCCCTCACCGAGGTCTGCACGATGCCCTTCGCCCGGTTGCCGGGGGTCAGGCTGTTGTAATCGTTACCGCCGACCAGGTCGTAGTTGTTGAAGTAGGCCTGCAGGCGTTGCGCGTTGTCCGCGCCGAAGTTGTACCCCAGCTTGGCCGTGATCGCATTGGCCGTGGAATCCATGTAGGAGCCGTTGCTGTTGAGGTATTCCAGATTTCCCCGGGCGTCGTAATACATCGGCCGGGACTGCGTGCCGACGGCCAGCAGGAAGTCCACCTGCTCCTTCTTGACCATGGTGAGACCGGTGGCTTTCCACCCGATCCAGTTGGAGTGCAACTGCGTCTCCATCGCGGTCTGCACCGTGTTCACCACGCCCTCGACCGTGGGTGACTTGGTGATGTAGTTGATCATGCCGCCGGAGCCGCCCAGGCCCTCGATGGCCGAGGCGCCGTTGACCACCTCGATGTGATCGATCAGCAGGGGGTCGACCATGGCGGAGGACATGCGCCCGATGTCGCGTAACGGGGTGGAGATCAACACCCCGTCCAGGAAGAACTGCGGCCGTTTGCCGCGCAACAGTTCCCCTGAGGTGGACAGATCGTCAAAGGAGGCGGTGTAGCCGGGGATCGCCTGCGCGAGCACTTCGTTCGGGTCCAGCGAACTCAACTGGACATTCTCCAGGTCCTGCCCGCCGATGGAGACCACCGAGCCGGGTATGTGGTCGACCGCCCGAGCCGTGCGGGTCGCGGTCACCACGACGGTCGGGGTGTATAATTCCACCGCCTCTTCCCTGGCAGAACTGTCGGGGACATCCGCCGGTTCGGCCGCTGCGGAAAAAGCCGGTGTTACCGCCACCAGACCCACTGCCAGGGTACCCGCGGCAATCAACATGAAACGATCGCTCGATGACGTCACTTTAGTTATCTCCCCCGCTTTGTTGATCGAAAGTCGAACTCAAAGTCTTTGGTGTGAAGAAACGCCCGCGGAACACGGTGCGTTACACCAGCGTCTGCGCCAGAGATTCAGTGCGCTCGGACCCCCGCACGTATCTCGAGGTCTAAAAAGATAATATTGTTTTTTTACTCGCATCAGAACAATTTGTCGAGCGATGATTTTCGATGCATCTCTTCAGGGCGAATGCAGCGGCTGCAGCGCCTCCGCAATGGTGTTTTCGCTCTCGATGCGAATCGTCTGCTTGATGGCATTGAGCTGTTTCCATTCCGGGTTGTCCTGCAGGCCCAGGCGCACCTTCGCCACGGTCTCTTCGCGGCGGCCGAAGGATTCCAGGTTGCGGTAACGCAGGATGAACAGTGAATCCCAGGGGGGTCCGACCTGGTACCGGTTCATGAATATGCGGTAACCCACCAGCACCCCTTCTCGCATCCAACCGGCGACCTGCGGCATGACGTACGCATCGACGTACTTCCGGTACTGATCGGCTGATGAGTATTCGTATGGAATCACGTAGTAGACACCTTCCTCCTCCGGCCCCGGATCGTCCGCCTGGGCTTCCCAGGGAAGATCGGCCGAGTACGTGTTGAGCGGCTTTGCCAGGCGAAGCCCGGCGGCATTCAGTCCGCCCGGAAGGGTTCGCTCAATCTGCTTCCAGCGCTGAGTCTCGCCATAGCTCGTAAAACGCAGAATGGTCATCGCATCCCACGTATCCGCGGTCGTGAACGGATTGAAGAGGATTTGATAGCTACCCAGCACTCCAGTGCTTTTCAGTTGCGCCAGCCGTGGAGACAGGTCTTTTTGCAGGTAAGTGCGAAACGCGGGGCGGTTCGCCGGCTCGCTGCGATACGCAATGAGCAAGCTGGTGGGTCCGCCCCCCGCCTGGCCGCGAGCGACTGACATCGATGTCAACGCCACGGTCACGATGCATGCCGCTACGAAATTGGTGTATCTGACTATCATGAACGCCTCACAGCAGACCCCTGATGTCTGACACTCGACCCGGTCGCCAGCCGGCAAAAGCTTCAGGTCGTAAATTGCATTATAATGTGTGAAAATACAACTGGCGCTTCCTTGACGCCACCCACGTGGAGACCTTTTCATGGCGCAGCCCTGCCGTCTCATCGACCTGGCCGGATCACCTCACGAGCGCGGGGTCCAATACGGCCGGCAGGCCGCCCAGGAAATCGCTCGCTCAGTGGGTCACTATGGCGCCCAAGCCAAGGCCCTCGGCTTGGATCGCCACCGGTTGGCGCAGTTGGTGGGCGAGTACCTGCCGGTCCTCGAAACTTTCGATCAGCGCCAGGTCGAGGAAATGCGCGGCATCGCGGCCGGCGCCGAAGTCAGCTTCGAGCAGATCGTGCTGGTCAACGCGCGTACGGAGTTGCTCCAGTCCGCCCGCCGGGAGCTCGACGGCTGCACGGGCGCCGTCGTCCGGCCAGAGGCAACACGAGACAAGCGCTTGATTCACGCCCACAACTGGGATTGGAAGTACGAGTCCGCCGAGTCCTGCGTCATCCTGCGAATACGCAACGAGGATGGGCCTGACATCCTGACGTTTACAGAGGCGGGCGCACTCGCCCGGTTTGGCTTCAACGCCCGCGGGATCTGCATTACAGCCAACGGGCTCGATTGTGACCGGGACTATCGCCGGGCGGGGGTCCCGCTGGCGCTCATCCGGCGAAAAGTCCTCGAGCAGGCTCACCTTGCGCTCGCATTGCGGATCGCCTACTGCACACCCAAGTCGGGATCGAACAACATCATCATCAGCCATGCCGCTTCCGGCCTGGTCTATGACTTCGAATGCGCGCCGGATGAGACTTTCATGGTCGAGCCGCAAAAGGGTGTGCTCGTGCACACCAATCATTGGCTCAGCCCCATCGCACTGACCAAGTTGCAGGAGCGTGGCTTGGCCGATGCGCCCTCCAGCTTCTACCGCGAGGTGCGCGCTCGCGAGGCGCTGGCGGCCAAGGCGGGCGACGTGACGGTCGACGATGTAATGGCAGTCATGTTGGACGATTTTGAGACCCCGTGGTCGATTTGTTACCCACCGCGGGCCGCCAGTCCGACAGATCCGAGTATCTACGCGACTGTGGCCACCTTGGTCATGCGTCCCATACTGGGCGAAATGCGCGTTGCCATGCTACCGGCGCTGGATGAGCGCTTCACCCACTACACACTCGAGATGGAGGGCGCTACTTTCCCGACAACTGAGGCCATGAGAGCGCCGACGAGTTGACATTCACACTGCGCTCTACCGTGACACTATCGTTGTCAAACCGGCAGACAACAGTGTCCCGGAAGGCTGTCTCAGCGAAGATCCAGATCATCCGCAGAGTGTTCTCATCAGTCCAGGCGGCACTGGCGACGACCACGGCGGACTGAAGAGAGTAACCGTGGTGCAGGTCCGCACCAGGGACATCGGTGCGACTCTCGATCCAGTCACGCAAACCGCAAACGACGCTATGATCCCCTGAGGCATCCACGAGATGAAACACGCAGCGGTCATTTCCAAACACGAATCTCACTGCGGTCACTCCGAGCGGATTCGGCTCGATTCGGAAGGTCTTGCCACTGATACGCGCGACGGTGTTGGAAGAATTGGCCGCTATCGGCGGTTGCACGCCGGCAGCTACGAGTCTCGAGCGCAAGTGCGTATCGGCCTTCTGCGCCTCACTTGCAGGCAATTGCTCCTCGAACGCGCGCGGAAAGTGCCGCTGCACGATGGGACGGTACACCCGACTGCCTTCCTGCGCCGCGCCCACCACGGCCAACGCAGCCTCGTGGCGCGGGAAAACCATCACAAATTGCATGAAGATCCCGATCGCCGCGTAAGTACCGTCTGGCGTCGTGGTCCATTGATAACCGTAGTCGTCTCCGTGCGAGCGCGTCGCCTCCGCGATCCAGGCCTCGGAGAGAATGCGCCGGCCTTCCCAAAGCCCGCCTTGCGCGTGCAGGACCCCCAACTTGAGCAGATCCGCGGTCTTCATGGTGAGACCGTTGCCACCCGGATTGACGTTATCCGGCCCGAGATCCCACTCCTCTGCCACGATTCCGAGCGGCGCAAAGAAGCGCGGCTTCAGGTATTCGTGCAGTGTCTGGCCTGTGACCTTCGTGAGAATGGCGGACAGCATGTAGCTGGCGGCACTGGTGTACATGAAGGTGGTACCGGGGTGGTACACCAGCGGAATCTTGAAGAACTCAGCCGTCCAGCTGGTGGAGATGCCTCTCCAGATCGAACCAGAGGTTTCCGCAGCGTGTCCCGCGCGCATCGTCAGCAGATGCTCCACGGTCATCGATGCGAGCTTAGCGTCGATACTCCCGGAGATCAGCTCCGGGAAGAACGAGACGACCTTATCCTCCAGCCGGAAGCGCCCTTCCTCGAGCGCCATGCCAATGGCACATGCCATGACACTCTTGGTGGCCGAATGCATGATGCGGGGACGATCCGCCCGGTAAGGCCACCGCCAGCCTTCGGCCACCACGCGGCCGGCTCGATGGAGCATCAGTCCATGTATGTCGAGACCGGCGGCCGCGGCGTCATCCAGAAATGCTGCCACGATTGCCGCGTTGACGCCCGCCTCGCGCGGCTCGCCGCGCCTGAGACTGTCCGAATGCGTGTCGATTGCCTGTTTGTCCGTCATATGCTCCCCTCGAGGCATATTTTGTATTTTTATCGGGTATAATGCAAACAGCTTTTGGGACCACCGCGAACGGTTGAGGCAAACCATGACAGCGCTGCGCGGCGTCGCAATACCGGCATGATCAGATGGGCCATTTACCAGCTTCACTGGCTGCTCGGAATCACCGCCGGTGTAGTGCTGAGCGTGATGGGCGTCACCGGCGCCATCATGGCTTTCGAGGACGAGATCATGACGGCCTCGAGTCAGGGGATCGTCGCTGTACCGGTGCGGACAGCTGACGCAGTCATGTCTCCGGACGCGCTGCTCGCACATTTTATCGAGCAGTCACCGGACTCGATGCCTATCAAGCTCACCGTGTTTCCCGAGCCGGGAAAGTCAGCGCGGCTCGTTTACAGGTCGCGGTCCGAAGAGGCGATTGCCGCCGCGGAGGACAACACCGACGGCACCTACCTGAATCCCTACACCGGCGCGGTGTTGGGCAAGGCAGTCGGCGAGAGATTCTTCGACACTGTGCGCTCGCTGCACCGCTATCTGCTGCTGCCACACAACCGCGCGGGCGCTGGACGGCTCATCACCACATTCGCCGCAGGCTGTTTGGTATTTTCCGCGCTCTCGGGCCTCTACCTGCGCTGGCCGCGGCGGCGCGCCCTGGATTGGCGGGCCTGGCTCAAACCCGATCTGCGGCGGCGAGGCCGCAACCTGTACTGGTCTTTGCACTCCGTGGCGGGGACGTGGGTGTTCCTGATCTTCCTCGTGTTTGCCATCACTGGGCCGACCTTCGCCTACGACGCGTACCGCGATGAGCTGACTGCCCTGCTCACCTGGACAAACGCTCCGCCGGCCAAGCCCGTAGCCCGAGACGCGCCAGCACTCCAATCCAGGGGCCAACCCGGCGGCAAGCCGGCCCCCCTCGCACCACTGGACGCCGTGTGGGCGGGATTTCAGGCCGTAGTTCACACTGACGTCACCACGGTCCTCTTCCCGGTCTCGCAGAAAGCCACCGCGACGGTCACTGTCCGGTACCTCACCCGCGACTCGCCTCACTATCGCGCCTACAACGAGATCACCCTGGATCGCGGTTCAGGGAAGGTCGTCAGCCACAACCTCTACGCGCGCCAGTCTCTGGGAAAACGGATTTCGGTCGCGATGCTGTCCGTGCATCGCGGCAAGGTGTTTGGATTCGTGGGAGCGGTCGTGTTCATGGTGGCCGCCCTGATGGTGCCACTCTTCTGTATCACCGGTTATCTGCTGTACCTGGACCGACGCCGCAAGAAGGCTAACGCCAGAACTGCCCGGCACGCTACCTCGGAAACAACTGAGAGGCACGGAGGTTTCAGGCCACCAGCGAGAGGTACATAATACGCTCATGACCTCCTCGTTCACGTGCAGAAAGAGCCGCGAGACTGTACATTTCAACGCAATGAGCATGCGCATATGACGATGGTAAAGACACGGCGCGCGAGCGCCAAAACGGCAAAGTTCTCAGACCCGAGCCCGCTGCAGGCCGAGCTGGCAGGGCGGATTTTGCGTTCGTTGCACGAGCAGGGTGCCGGCGCCGGGCATCACCTCGTCGAGCAGGACCTGTGTCGCCAGTTTGGCGTGTCCCGGACTCCCGTCCGCGGCGCCCTCAAGCTGCTGGCCGACGATGGTCGCGTCGAGGCGCGCGCCAATCGGGGCTTTATCCTGCTCAAGCCGGTCACCGCTGTCTCGGACAGCGACCCGGTTGATCCGCAGGATGAGGAAGACAAGCAGTTATTCATCGCTATTGCCAAGGCACGCAACACCGGGAAGCTGCCCGTGGAGGTCGCGCAACAGGAAGTCGTGCGGATGTTCGATGCCAAGTTGCCTACCGTGCTGCGAGTCCTGCGCCAGATGTCCGAGCTCGGGCTCGTGGAACGCAAGCCGGGCAATGGCTGGTCGTTCATGGCCTCGATCGACTCGACCCGCACGCGCTCGGAAAGCTACGCGTTCCGTCGCGCCATCGAGCCTGCAGTGCTGTTACAGCCCACTTTTCAGCTCGACCGCGAATGGGCGCAGCAGTCGCGCGCGCGGCACCTGGAGTTTCGCCGCAAACCCTGGCGTGACACCCTCGCCGTGAAGTTCTACGAAGTGAATTCAGACTTCCACGAGCAGCTCGCCCGCTGCTCCGGCAACCGCTATATGTTGAGTGCCGTGCAACGGCAGATCCAGCTGCGCACCTTCATGAACTACCAATGGGTATATGGCGTGGAGCGGGTGCAGGCGTCCATCGACGAGCATCTCGCCATTCTGACTGCCCTGGAAGCCAACCGGAACCAGGATGCGGCCGTGTTGATGGAAGGTCACCTCCTCGCCAGTCGCCGGGTTAACGAGCAGATTCCGCAGGTTCCGGAGTAGCCACCCGCAGGATAGGCGTTGCTTCCAGCAACTGGCGTGTGTACTCGTGGCCGGGGTTGCTGAATACCGAGGCCACCAGGCCCTCTTCCACCACCTCGCCACCAGACATGACAATCACGCGCGCGGCAATCTGTCGCACGACCGCGAGGTCGTGAGTGATGAACAGGCAGGCAAAACCGTACTGCGACTGTAGTTTCTGGAAAAGGGTCAGAACCTGCTGCTGTATGGTCACATCCAGGGCGGAGACCGGCTCGTCAGCGACCACCAGGCGCGGCCGGGAAACCACCGCTCTTGCGATAGCGACCCGCTGACGTTGTCCGCCTGACATTTGATGGGGGAACCGCGATCCGAAGGACGGCAGGCCGACCTCCTCCAGCACCGCCTCCACACGAGCTCGCCTTTCGGCGGCATCCAGGTCGTCCAGGTGCCGCAAGGTAGCCGCTACGATATCGCGCACCCTCAGCCTCGGATCCAGCGAAGAATAGGGATCCTGGAATACGAGCTGGGCCGAACGCCGGTACTGCCGGCGTTGCTCCGCAGTCATGTTCGACAGATCGACGCCATTGAAGCGAATCGAACCGGCGGCGAGTGGCTTCAGTCCCAGAACCGCCCGGCCGAGAGTCGACTTACCCGAGCCGCTGGCTCCCACGATGGCGACGATCTCGCCCTCACGAACATCGAGGCTCACACCGTGCACCACTCGCTTGGGTTGAGCACGCCGGAACAAACCAGGACGTCCCGGATATTCGATGCTCGCCCCGCGCACTTCGAGAACGGTCGGCACCGAAGCAGGCACGGCGGCGAGATCCCCGCAACCCCGCGGCAATGACGCGACCAGCCGCTGGGTGTAGGGATTGCGCGGCTCGAGGAGTATCTGTTCGGTCGTACCACTTTCCATGAGGCAACCCTTCTCCAACACGATCGCCTTGCGGGTGTAGCGAGCCACCAACCCCAGATCGTGTGTGATCAAGAGCACCGCCGCGCCGGTGTCGTGCGCGAGCTCCACCATAAGCTCCATCACTTCGCGTTGGCTGAGTGTGTCGAGCGCAGTTGTCGGCTCATCCGCGATCAGCAGCTTCGGCCGCAGCAACAGCACCGACGCCAGCATGATCCGCTGCCGCATCCCGCCCGAAAACTCGTGGGGGTAGGATTTCAGGCAGTGCAGCGGATCGCGGATCCTGACCCGCTCGAGCATCGCAACGGCGCGTCGTCGGATCTCAGCTCCGGGGAGTTGTAGATGCAGCCGCATTCCCTCCGCCAGCTGCCGCTCGATGGTGATCGCCGGATTCAGGGAGACCATCGGCTCCTGAAACACCATACCAATCTGCGCGCCCCGTACTTTGCGCAACTCCAGTGCGCTCAACTGCGTCAGATCACGGCCCTCCAATTCGATTCGCCCCGCCGACTGCCGCACCCCGGGCGGAAGAAGCCCCAGGATTGCGCGGGCAGCCAGGGTCTTGCCACTCCCGGACTCCCCGACGAGCGCCACCATCTCGCCGGTTCCAATCTCGAAAGACAGTTCCTCCAACAAAGTGCGTGGCTCGGTCTGCCACCGCCCCGAGGTCTCGATGCGCACGCCCGCAAATCTCAGCAACGGCCCCGACCCGCGGTCACTCATGACTGTCTCCGAGGATCGAGCCAGTCGCGCAGCGCATCGCCCAGGAGGTTGACTCCGAGCAGGGTGCCCGCGATGCACAGTCCGGGAACGATACTCAACCAACCCGCAACGTCCATGTAAGGTCGCGACGCGGACAACATGTTCCCCCATGTCGGGGCGGGAGGCGCGACGCCCACGCCCAAAAAACTCAACGCACTCTCCGACAACAACGCCCAGCCGAAGAGGCTGGTTGCCAGCACCACGATCGGCGGTAATATGTTGGGAAGAACGTGCCGCGCCATAGTCCCGAGTGCGCTGTCCCCCGCCGAACGCGACGCCTCGATGAATTCGCGTTCGCGGATCGACAAAACAGTACCGCGGACAACCCGTACGACCGACGGCGTGTAGGCAGTCGCAAGGGCAAGAATGATGCTGCTGTCGCCCGATCCCAGGACCGCGATCAATCCCAGCGCCAGCAACATCCCGGGAAACGCCAGCACGGTATCCGTGATCGTCATCAACAGCCGATCCGTCCAGCCGCGCAGATACCCGGCCAGCAGGCCGAGTGCCGTACCCAGCGTAATCGCCAATGCCACCGTCGCCAGCACGATCTGCACGCTGATCCTGGCTCCCAACATGGAACGGCTCAGAACATCCCGGCCGAACTCATCGGTGCCGAACCAGTGTTTCGGGCCTGGCGGACTCAGCGGGTGCGCCAGATCGATGGCAAGCGGATCATATGGCGTCCACAAAAGTCCTATAACGATCGTCAGCAGCAGAGCGCCCACCAGGGACATCCCGAGTATGGAGTTCAGTCCTGCCTGACGCAGTCGAAGACTCATCGCGCCGTTACACGCGGGTCAAAGATCGGATAGCACAGATCAACGAGCAGGTTGACCACGACGTACACGACAGCCGTAAACAGCAGGCAGCCCTGGATGACGGGATAGTCCCGCGACAGCACTGAATCCACCATCAGGCGCCCGAGCCCCGGCAACGTGAAGACCGTCTCAATGACTGCAACACCCCCGAGGAGATGCCCGAGAGTCAGTCCGACCAGCGTGAGCGTCGGTGCAAATGCATTGGGAAAGACGTGCCGCATGAGGACGGTCGCCTCGGATAGGCCCTTTGCACGCGCATGGGTGACGTAGTCGAGTTGCAGAACGTCGATGGAGCTCGCGCGCATCATTCGAGTCAACACGCCACTCTCCGTTATGGTCAGTGTCACCACCGGCATCACCAGGAACAGGGCGGCCTGCACAGCGCTCTCCGAGAATGGCACGTAGCCGACAAACGGCAGCCACCCGAGCTTTACGCCGAACAGCAGCAACAGCACCAGCCCGAGCCAGAAGCTGGGCACCGACAACACGACAGTGGCGGCACCGACCACCGCGAGATCGATGCCCGAGTCCTGGCGCCAGGCTGCGACGAGTCCGGCAGCGACCGCGATCAATGTCGCCAGTGTTACGGCCACCAACACCACGACCGCCGTCAGTCCGAAGTGCTCCAGGATCAACTGGCTGACCGGCTCACCCGAGACGATGGATCGTCCCAGATCGCCGCGCACCGCATGCTCCAGCCACGCAAGGAACTGCACCGGCACAGGACGGTCCAGACCCAGATCGGCGCGCACGCCAGCGAGCGATGCGGCGTCGGCGCCTTCGCCCAACAGCACCAGAGCCGGGTCCCCGGGAATCAAGCGGATCAGGAAAAAGACTCCGACCGACACCAGCAGCAGGGTCGGCAGGGTCAACAGCAGCCGTTTAAAAATATATCCGAGCATGGATGCCGGTCAACGTAACCCAACGCCCCAGAGGCGTGGCTGAGCAGACATCCAGTTTTGATGGCCCGTAACCGCCGCACGGACGACGGACAGGCGTGCGGAGTTGAACAGCACGACCGCGGGAACTTCCTCGAGGAAATCGCGCGACAGTTGGTCGAAGATCGTCTGCCTGAGTGTCGGATCGGCGGTGCGCGTGGCCTCGTCCAACAGCTCGCGCGCGCCTCGAGTGTCCCAGGTTTTGCGCGGCTCCCGGCGCTTGTCGCCGATGAAGAGGCCGAAACTGAGTGTGGGATCGAGCCGCGCCGAAAACGACTCGACCATCATTTGGTAGTCACCCGTAGTGTAGCGCGCCAGGTGCGCCGGCCAATCCAGCGTATCGATCTGCAAACGGATGCCCGCCTGCGCAGCCATCGCCTGGACGATCACAGCAGTGTCGAACATCTGCGGATCTCGCCGGCTGGTGATGATCCTGATGGCGCGGCCATCATAGCCGCTTGCCTTGAGAAGCTGACGCGCTTTCTCGACATCCACCGCTCTCAGCCGAGCCTCGACCGGGTGATGGAACGGACTCGCAGCCGGGATGGGCGAGTTGTTCGCAGTACCCGTGCCTCGGGTGATGGCTTTTGTCAGGGCGGGTGCATCGATCGTCAGCGCAATCGCGGTCCGGATCCGGACGTCCCGCAGCACGGGATCCTGGGTCTGCATGAGCACCGAGTAGCAATCGAGGACGGGGACCGACTGGAACAGCAAGTCTTTGCGACTGCGAATCCCCATGAGCTCCGAAGGGTACAGGTTATCGATGACATCGAGACTGCCTCTGACGAGTGCGGCACGCGCAGCAGAGGAGTCGGGGATCACCAGGAATCGCAGCTCATCGACCAGGGCATGCTTGCCCCCGATGTTGCCATCCCGGGGGCCCGGGAGAGGGGCATAGCGCGGAAAGCGTTTGAGCTGCACGAACTGGTTGTGACGCCACTCGCCCAACTGGAACGGACCCGTCCCAATCGGCGCGAGCCAACTTCCATCCGCCCGTACCGAGTCCGGGTGCATGATCCCCGTAGCGCCGCAATCCGCCCGCGCCAACGTGGTCAGAAACATCGGCGCCGCCCTATCGAGCGTAACTTCCACCATGTGCGGGTCCGGTGCCTTCACCGAAAGCACGCGGGCGATCCCGTTGGCGCCAAAAACCTCCAGACACCGCCAGCGGGTCTCGGGCTTCAAGTACCTTTGCAACGACCAGACGACCTCCGCCGACGTCAGGGGCGCGCCATTGTGGAACACCACCTCGGGGCGCAGTGTGAAGGTATACACCCGGCCGTCGGGGGATATCGACCACCAGCTCGCCAACATCGGTCCCACCGAGCCGTCTTCACGCGACCCGACGAGTCCTTCGACGATGTGGAGTAAAACGCCGTCGGTGTTTTCATCGCGCCGCGTGCCGGGATCGGTCGAGACGAGATCTGAGTTGAGACGCGCGCGCAGTATTGCTGCGCGCGATGGCTGGCCGTCCTCGGCGCGGGCCCGGAAAGGCACACAGGCGAACAAGAGCGCTCCGCAAACAGCGAGAGAGCTCAGTGCATGCACCAGATTGCCGCTACGAGACACGACGGTGGCAAGGATTCCAAGGTGATCACCCCCGCCGCAGTATGGTCCGAAACGAGATGTTTTTTCAATCCTAAAAAGACAAATTCAGGGGTCGCGCAGGCGAGTCGGCTTGCGCTGGCCCCTGCGCGACTTTCCCGATGGACGTTTACTGCTGGAATTTGACGGTGATAGGCGGCGCCAAGACGGACGGGACGCCGTTCGCACGGCAACTGAACGTCACTTCCAGAGGATCGGCGGCATCGGTGGTCGTGAAGCCGTTTCCTGCCGGAGGATTGCCGCGTTGTCAAGCTCTCGCGAGGGGCTCGCTGACATTCGAAACAGCTATGCTGTTTGCACTACGCGTGAACAGTTTGGTAGTCGCGGCGATACGGCGCCAGCGTCGCCAATCCGGCGCTGAGCCCAATCACCACCGCCAACACGACCGTGATCGAAATGGAGGCACCGATCCGGAGCTCGTCGTGGAACAGGTGATCGTTCAACAATCCCGGCAGAAGTGAGCCGAACCCCAGGCCGATCAGCGCCACCGCAAAAATGACGATGGCGGACACCAACCCGCGCGCCTGATTCGGGAAAATGAGTTGCACGGCGGCATAGCCGCAACCGATGGGAAGCCCGATGAAGAACACCGCGGGAATCAGCAGCGCCACTGTCCACGCGGCATCAGGCAACAGCATGGCAGGTGCGAGCGTCAGACCGACACCGGTCAGGCCGATGAGACCCACGCGCAGCGCCGAATCGGTGACGCCCTCGCGCTGCCAGCGATCCGACAGGTAACCGCCGACAAACAGTCCGAGGCATCCGCAACCCAGCGTGGTCAGTCCCAACACCAGGCCGGTGCGGCTCTTGGGCCAATGGTGAATCCGATCGAAGAAGGTCGGGCCCCATCCCAACAGCGCATAATTGCAGGTCGCCTGGCAGCCGATGATCAGCGCCAGCCCGACGGTCGTACGCCAACGCAGGCGCAACTGCTCGACCACAGCGCGGAAATCGAGCTTGGCCACGGAGCCGGAACTGTCCAATAGCACCGACTGGCGCGGCGGCTCGCGAACCGTCAACAACAGCAACGCAACGAGCAGGCCTGGCAGGCCGACGATCAGAAACGTCACTCGCCAAGCGGCAATCGGGCCCAACAACGGAAGCTCGACAGGAGACATTTGACTGAGCGCCTGCGCGACCAGCCCGCCGATAACCAGGGCGAGCCCTGAACCGAGCTGAATTCCCATGGTGTAAACGCTCATCGCGCTGCTCAAGCGCTCCTTTGGAAAGGAGTCGGTGATCATCGAGAAGGCGCACGGACTCAGCGTCGCCTCGCCAATGCCAACACCCATTCGGGCGATTGCCAGCGATACAAAACTGCGTGCGACGCTGCTCAACGAGGTCATTACGCTCCACACCACGACGCCCAGCGCAACGAGATTGCGCCGGCTGACTCGATCCGCGAGCGCACCCATCGGTAGCCCACAAACGGTGTAGACAAATACGAACGCGATTCCCTGGAGGAGACCCACCTGCGTATCCGAGATGTGCAGTTCCTGCTTCATCGGCCCCACGAGGAAGGCCAGAATCTGCCGGTCGCAGTAGGACAACGTGTAGCAGATCATCAGAACGAATACCGTGTACCACGCAACCCGACGGCTCGGATAACGGTCCGCAGAATTGCCCGAAGCGCTCATCCCCCTCCCGCCTGAAGCACGCGATTTACCGCTCAGCCGCCATGAACGAGATCGTACGTATCTCGATGCTCTCGCGCGGCGGAGCATCCGGCGCAGCGGTGGGATCGTCAAACGCGGTATGTCCGGTCCACTGCACACGCGTACGGTCGGAATCGAATAGTTTGAATGCGAGAATCTCGGCGGGCTGCATTCGCGGAGCGTAGTACCAGCGATGCCGCGGGCTGTAGCTCAGATTGAAACCAAACAGCGGTGGTCGATGTGGATCGTCCAACCCGCCGCGAACCTCGCTGTCGTTCAGGTCGGAGGTCTGCACCGTGGAAGCGTCGCAGAGAGCGAGTGGAGTCCGATACACGGTGCGAATCGGCCGCCACAGATTCATGAGAATGAACCGACGGCGAAGCCAGTGCTCGGCGGCTTCGCTGCCCAGGATGTCTTCGGTCAACTGCCGAACGGTTCGCTCGCCGTAGTCCACGTGCGCACCGTACGCAGGCAATTTTCCATCACGCGTCGTTTTGGAATCGCTGCGTACCACCTCGCCGAACACGAGCACTTTCTCACTACCGAGCAGCCGCATCGCGAGCGCTTCAATTTCGGAGTAGTAGACACTTCGCACTTGTGCGGTGTCGTAGAAGTCGGTCACGGCGCTCGGCTCGCGCAGGAGCACAAAGCCATTGCGCTCCAGCGCCAGGTCGGCGGCCCGGCTCCGCATGTCGGCGATGGACACGCGATGCTCGTCGACCGGCCAGTAGGAGCGCTCGCGATCCGCGGGATAAAAAACCGCCTTTTCGCCGGCGACAACATAACGAAGCGGGGCTTCCACCGGATCACTCATGGTAGCGAGCGCGGCTAACGGGCTGTCGGAACGGGACGGAAGTAAACGGGCAACTGCGGCTGCGTCTCATAAACGCTCTCCAGTGCGGCCGTCTCCTCGGCAGTCAATCGAGTTCCCACCGCCTTCACCGAATCCTCCAAGTGACTGGCCTTGGTTGCCCCGACAATCGGCGCGGTCACACCCGGTTGCGCGAGCAGCCACGCGATGGCCACTTGGGCCGGTCCGACACTCCGTTGTGTGGCGACTGCGGCCACGGCGTCTATCACGGCTTCATCGGCTTTCCGGTTGAATCGATCGCGCGCCATCGGCGAGTGAGAACGAACAGTTCTGGTGCGGCGGCTACCTGCGAGCAATCCGCCACCGATGGGGCTGTAGGGAATGAGCCCGATGCCTTCCTCGCGACACAGCGGAACCATTTCCCGCTCTTCCTCCCTGTACAGCAGGCTGTAGTTGTTCTGCATACTGACGAAGCGCGCCAGCCCGAGATGATCGGCCCTGTGGAGCAGTTTGGAAAACTGGTAGGCCGCCATGGTTGAGGCGCCGATATAACGCACCTTCCCGGCACGGATGAGATCCGTCAGGGCGCCGAGCGTCTCCTCGATCGGCGTCTCCAGATCGAACCGATGAATCTGGTACAGGTCGACATAGTCCATGCCGAGTCGGCGCAGGCTGTCGTCGATCGACTGGGCAATGTGCTTGCGGGACAGGCCCCGCTGGTTGGGGCCGGGGCCCATCGGTTGGAACACCTTGGTAGCCACCACGACGTCGTCGCGTTTCACGCCGAACGACTTGAGCGCGCGCCCCAGAATCTCCTCGCTCTGGCCGGCCGAATAGACGTCAGCCGTGTCGAAGAAATTGATTCCCAGATCCAGAGCCTTGCGCACGATGGACGAGCTCGCCTCCTCGGGCAGCATCCACTCGAAGCCGTTGCCGAAACTCATGCAGCCGAGGCAGATGCGCGAGACTTTCAGGCCTGCTGAACCCAGCCGTACGTAGTCCATCTGCTGTTCTCCCGCGAGCGCTCAGGCGTGATGAGGGAATTCGATTATGCGCGCCCTTGCAGTGACCACAACAGCCGCTGTTCCGCTCCGTGGGGGTCATCGACCAGTTTGCACTGGTCGTTGAATATCATCGTCGCACGTCGCTCATTGTCGTATGGCGTCCATTGCGGCAGTCCAGGGTGATTCGGGTCTCCGGTGCGAGCGAACGCAACCCAGGCGCTGCTCATTCGCGCAGCAAGCTCATAGCGATCTTTGCCCGAGCCGGTCATGGACTTCGCAGCATCGACATTGTCGAATACGAAGGGGATTTCCAACGTGTGAAATGTGCGCAGCTTGCCCTCGCGAACCGGCGAGCGCCAAGTGAAGTAGTACTGGTATACAGGCGCCTGAGCCTGCGTCGCCTTCCGCTCCGCTTCCAGGACGACACCGGCACGAAAACCATCGGATGCCATGATGAGAAAGAGATCCGTGTTGGCCGTACCGGGTCGTCCCGCACGATAGGCCGTTATGATCCGGTCGACATCGGCATCGCTGCTGCTTTTCAGCAATTGTTTCACGCGCGTATGTAACGTGGCGTCGTCGATTGGATCCAGCGGCTGACCGGGGAAAAACGTCACTTCGGTCTCAACTGTCCCGATGAGCAAGGGCACGCTCGCGGACAGGGCCGGCGCTACGGGATCGAAAGGGTCCGTCGGCAACGAGTGGCCGTCGACAACCGGCCCGAAGTTGATGGGCGGGCCGCTACTCGTGTCGGTTGCCGTGAGCAGCTGCTGCAACGGTACGTCCTGCAACTGCTCCAGTTGACTCGGTTTGAGATTCAAGCGCGCGAGGAAGTGCTCCGCGTTCTGGCTGGCGGCATCGCGCGAAATCCCCTTTACGGCCGCACCACTTTGCACGATCGCCCGCTTGAACAGGCCGCGCGCCGCGGGCATGGCCATGAGCGAGCTGACTTTGCCCCCGCCGCCGGACTGGCCGAAAAGTGTAACGTTGTCGGGATCCCCGCCGAAAGCGGCAATATTGTCCCGGACCCATTCGAGCGCCGCGACGATGTCCAGGTTACCGACGTTGCTGCTGGCGGCGTAGCGCTCGGAGCCAAATCCAGCCAGATATAGATATCCCAGCGCCGAAAGCCGGTGATTCACCGTCACGGCCACCACGTCGTGCTTCCTGGCCAGCTGGATGCCGTCGTAACAGATGAACCCGCCGGAACCGCTGGTATAACCCCCGCCGTGGAGCCAGACCATGACGGGGAGCTTTCGTCCGCGATCGAGCGCCGGCGTCCAGACATTCAATGCCAGACAGTCCTCACCCATCGCTTCGTCGCGGTCCATGACCTCGACTTCGGGCGGCACGAAACCATGAAATGACGACAGCAGCTGCGGCGAGCGCGGGCCAAGCGCGGTCGCTTCGCGAACGTTCGGCCAGGGCTTCGGCTTTGCGGGCGGCTGAAAGCGGCCGGCGCCAGCCGTGGTGTCGCCGTAAGGAACGCCTCTGAAGGTATACACGCTCGCCGCGTAGCTACCCCGGATCTTGCCCGCAGTCGTCGCGACGATCGCTGGAGCTCCCGAGAGAGTATCCGCCAATACATTAGACGTCCGGGTGGCGAGCGCGCCCGCCACCCATGAGCCCGTACCGATAAAGCTGCGCCGGTCAATCACCCACCCCTCCTTCCGCCCGCGTGCAGCAGGCCCCGCTAACATTCCACCTAAAGCGGGTCACGACACCGACTTCTTCGTTAAAACCGCTGTGGCGAAATGGAAACGATCCTCAAATCGGTGATTTGTCGTTCACCGAGCTGAACGGAGGAAAGGCATTGCTGCAATCGACGGCATTCTCGCTGGTCGCCGTGCCAGCAGCGGCACCCGTTACAGTGACGTCCTGGCCCGTAGTGGGCACTGGGAAACTCGTGGGCGCCCGCGCGCCTCGGCTTACCCACAAACATCGCGGACTCGCAGCGCTCCATCAGCGCAAGCTGACACCGGCAGGCTCGACGCGTAATATTGTGACGCGCTCAAACGCGCAACAGGCCGAGTTTCAAATACAATTCAACAGTGGCAGTTGTTTGCCGCGGCGAGCGGCGATTCATTGCCGCCGGACCGCGGCAAGATATTGCCGCACGTGACGGGCCGGTGGCGGGCGATATCCAGGCAGTAAGAATACATGTCGGTTACTTCGGTCCTATCCGACCGCCCAACACCTTACCGTCCTATCTCCGGCAACACTTCGCAACGCGGGAAGTTCGCCACACCCCTCTCACCGGACCGCGCCGCCCCGACGGATCGCCAGGGTACGGTAGAGGCCGGATATGCCGACCCCACCGATGTCAGCCAGTTCCAAAGTGCATTGGCACAGGCGCTGCGGACGGATGAGGCAACCGCGTCAGGATCGACAAGCACAACTTCAGAGTCGGACGTCAGCCAGTCGTCCGCCGGGCTCGCGCTATACAAGCGCGTCAGTCAGATCGGTAACAGCGAACCCTCGGCTTCCCAGCTTCTCAGAAGTTGGAACAGCATTATGCAAAGCGGACAGGATCCGGGGGACGCTGGGGCTGCCACTTTGCAGGCGTTGCTTCAGAGTGGAACGTCGGCGTTCGGGTCGGGCGTCATCGACGTCACGGCGTAACTTCGCTCTCAGGTGTTTCGCCATCCGCGACGTCCTCGCCCCGATAGGCGTCGAGGGCAATTGGGCCGCCCGAGGCCATAACCCTGTCCTTGTCTCGATCGGATAGGGAATCGGCTATCACATCGATGCGCTTCCAAGCAGGAAATGGCTGCTCGCCACGGACATTGGGCACATGCGCAGAAAGTTTCTGTTGTGAGAGTTTGTGGATGTAGCGACCGCAGTTGACGAAGATATGACTCGCAGTGATACGCACGAGGTACAGTGCGCCGGGCACATGATCCGGCCCCTCGTTCGCGGTCACGCGAGCAACACCCTGAACTCGCAGTCGGCGTGGTGATTCGAAATCGATGAACAACAAGCCGACCTGCGCCGTGCTCGCGATATTACCGAGCGAGAGAAACATGCCGTTGCCATCGTAGGCCGGAAATACCAGGTCACAGGACCCGACCAGGCCGACAAAACCAGGTGGCCCACCTTTGTACGACACCGTGGGCCGGCCCCATTCGTCCAGGGTGCTCAAAAAGAAGAACGTGGCAGCTGCGATGAATGCGCGATCGTTCGCATCGAACTCCTTTCGCACCAGGTTCTCCAGCCGATCGGCGAGCCGCCGAGTGTCATGCTGGCTCTGAAAGGCACGATGCGATTCCCCATAGAGCTCGCTCATATCCGCCCCCAAGCGCGAAGTCACACTTCGAGTCTACGCTCAGGAATGCGGCTGTGGCGCAATCGGCCGGCCGGAGACCGGATTCCCGTAGTGGAACGGCGGGACGTAGTAGTCCGGGAAAGCCGTGTAGACCTCGGACGGCGGCTTGTCCGCAGGGATCGCGCTGCTCGGTCCGGCGATTGGCATGAAGCCCTCCGACCAACCCTTGGTGTAGTCAGCCCAGAACGTCGTGTACTGGTGCTCAGACTGGATTTTCCAAATCCCGCCTTCCTTCACGAAGGTGTTCTCGGCGACCTCACCGCCCACCTCAGCGCGCTTTCCGAACGCGCCGGCCAGCGTGAGCTCACGTACCCGCGCGCGAGCGGTCTTGCCGTCATCCGACACGTGGATCACGTGTTGGTAAAGAAAGTGCTCGGCGACTTCGCCCTGACGCAGATTGGCTGGGCCGTCGATGTCGAAGCTGCGGCGCACGTGCTCACGACTAACGTAGACGCCACGCTGCGCGACCTCGCGCGTCCCGTTGGCCGCGAAGAGTTTCGCAGCGTCGTCCCACTGCCACTTGTCGCGGTAGAACCCATACGCGTTCTGGAGATTCTCGATCGCGTCAGTGTCTTCCAAGCGCGTGAGTTCCTTGTCGAGCGCCGCTGCGTCAGACCTCAGTCGCGCGGTCGGCACAGGCTCGAGAGGTGCCGCAGCGGCTTCTGGCCAACTGCTACCCGGCGCGTAGTGGTACGGTACGAGCGTGTAGCCCGGGTAGATCTCGTAGCGCGCCGACGGCTTGCGATCGGGCGGCAGGTCGACCTCTGGCGTGGTGTTCGCCCAGAACGTGACGCCCCAACCGCGCTTGAAATCCGTGTAGAGCACGAAGTAGGCGTGAAGCTTGGCGATCTTCCAGACGCCGTTCTCCTTGCGGTACTCGTTCTCGTAGATCGCGTCCCCTAAAAAGTCGGTCCGCTTATCCAGGTCCGCGCCGAAGATCAACGCACGCCAGCGGCCCTTGGCGGTCATTCCGTCCGACGCCACCGTCACAACCGGCTCCATCTGAGTGTGGTCATACAACTTGCCCCGCTCCGGAGCGCCGAGGTACTTCAGGTAATGCAGCACACGTGCTTTGCCGACGAACACGCCGCGGCCGCCAATTTCGAGGGTCCCATCGTCGGTAAAGAGGTCCGCGATCTGCGTCCAGAGATTCTTATCGACGAGGTAGCCATAGGTCCGCTGAAGTACCTCGATCTGGTGCTCGTCCCGCACTAGACCGGCGAGGCGAAGTGCCTCCGCGAGCCGCTCACCTGGACTGCTAGTAGTCCGACTACCGACGCGCAGTGGCGCCGAACGCGTAGTGGCGGGATTCGGGTAGTGATACGGCGGAAGCGTCACCGTGGGCCATGGATCGGCCGCGAAAGTCGGCGGACTGTCGGCGGGCGGAATCTTACGGTCCGCGACGTTGCTCTGTGTCATCGCGACCGTCCACCCACCCTCGTAGGGGACCGTGAAAGTCTCGAACCAGTGGATGCGGCTGATCTTCCAACGCCCGCCCTCCTTGCGATACTCGTTCTCGTACGGGCCGGTCTGCCAGCGCGCGTATTCGCCATACTGACCGAGGAGGACCAACGCCTTCCAGCGGCCCCGCGCCGATTGACCGTCCGCCGCGACGTCGATCACGGGTTGCAGCTGGATGTGGTCACGCAGCTGCCCAACACGGAGGCCCGATTTGCCGTAACCGATCGCATAGAGCAACCCGCGCACGTGCTCCTTACCGCGGAACACTCCGCTGTTGGCGTACTCAGCGATGACGTCGTCGGTGAAGAGGTCGAGCACCGCATCCCAGTCAGAGCGATCGAGGTAGTAACCGTACTCACACTGCACGCGCTTGATCTCGATCGTGTCGGCGACACGCTGAGCGCGCAGCAGGAGCTGGTCGACGCTCGTGGCATCGGCCGTCCGCGCACTGGCCGTGGGCAACGACAGTGAGAATAGACAAGCCGACAGGACGACAATAGCGGCCCGCAGGGCGCGGCTTGGAACCATCGGAAATCCCCCCAGCTTCTTTAATTTCAATGAATTAGGTCTTATTTGTAATCTGATTCGAGAGCCCGCAGGGGCTGCTGCGCGCGCGAGCGCAATCGTTTCCCGTGCAGGTAAATCAGGATAACCTGCCACGATTCCGGACACCGCAGACGGAAAACATCAAGAGGTAGCGTCAATGTCGAATTCAGTCACCACCCCCTTGTACATCGGAGGCAAGGAACGCCAGACCGCGGACACGATGGCGATTGCCGATCCCGCCAAGCCGGGTGTTGTCGTTGGTTATGCCGCCGCGGCCACCACGAAGGACGTCAGCGACGCCGTCGCCGCCGCGAAGGCAGCCTACCCGGCTTGGGCCGCCCTGTCGCCCCAGCAGCGCGCCGAGAAGATGCTGGCCGCGCTCGCGGGCATTGCGGAGAACCGCGATGACGACGCAGCCATCCTGTCGCAAGAGAACGGCAAGATCCGTTTTGAAGCCTGGATCGATTCGTTGGTGCTGGAGTTGCGTTGGAAGCTGGCCCTGAGCCACGCCGACGAAGTCAACGCGTCGAAGGTGCTGCCCCCCATTCCCGGCGCCATTCCGGTGGAAACCACGGTGGCCTATCAGTCGCTGGGCGTGGTTAGCATCATCGTGCCTTTCAACTGGCCGGTCGCCATCCTCGGCGCCGCTCTGCCGCATGCACTGCTGGCCGGCAACGCCGTCATCGTGAAGCCGCCCCTGACAGCCCCCCTGGCTACGACGCGCATCGTGGAGCGCATCGCCAAACAACTACCGCCTGGCGTGCTCAACGTCGTCACCGGCGTAGATGCCAACATGACCGCACTGATCCGCAACCCCGACGTAGCCAAGGTCTGTTTCACAGGCTCGGTCAACGGCGGAAAGAAGATGATGGAGTTGGCCTCGCAGAGCCTCACTCGCGTCACGCTCGAACTCGGTGGCAACGACGCGGCGATCGTCCTGAAAGACGCGATCATCGACGACGTGCACCTGGACCGCATGTTCGCGGCCATCTATGACACCACCGGCCAGATCTGCATGAACGCCAAGCGCCTGTTCGTGCAAAAGTCGCGTGTCGATGAAGTGGTCAAGGGTCTATCCGCGCGGCTGGAGAAGGTCAACCTCGGCTATGGCCTCGACAAGGGCACGACAATGGGCCCGCTGCATTCGCCGGCGCAGAAGGCCTTTGTCGACAGCCTCATCAAGGAAGCCAAAGACTCCGGCGCCAAGGTACTGGAATTCGGCGAATTGCCAGGCGGCGACATGAAGGGCGGCAACTTCGTGCGCCCGGCCATCGTCGTCAATCCGAACCTCAATCTACGCGTCGTGACCGAAGAGCAGTTCGGCCCGGTGATTCCGGTCATCCCCTTCGAAACCGAAGAGGAAGCCGTCCGCATGGCGAACGATAGCTGGGCGGGCTTGAGCGGTTCGGTCTGGACGGCCGATCCCAAGACGGCCAATCGCGTCGGCGGCCAGTTGGTCTGCGGTTACGTCTGGGTCAACGACCACGGCGCCACCCGCCTCGACCTGCGCGCCCCCTTCGGCGGCATGAAGTCGTCGGGTATTGGCCGCGAGCAAGGCATTGAAGGCGTCCGCGCCTTCCAAGACACCCGTTCCATCGCCCATCTCGACGCAGCGGCCCTGGCCGCCATGGCGCACTAGCAAGTAGACGAAAGCGCGATGAACGCCAGCTGCAACGGTCGCTGAGGTTCATCGCGCGCGGTCTATTTCTTCCGGCGGGATTTGACGGCGGGGGTGCGTGTCCGCACGTTAATTTCGCCGCGCCCGACCCTCGCCGCGCGTCAATCCCAATCCTTCAGGTCGAGAATCGACTTGCTCGAAAATCGTCCCTGCTTCAGATCATCCAGGCCTTCGAGAACATTCACAGCAACCGCTCGATCCTGCATATCCTGGCGAATCAAATCGCGGATGTACTCGCTCGGTGTCGCGTAGACGTCCTTGTCGCTCGCCCGCTCGTCGACATACTCTCGAAGGACATCTGTTAATTGAATATTGAGACTACTGCCCACGGCATCACTCCCCAAGGAAAGCGTAAGGGCGTCAATTGTGCTTAGGATGGCACAGATGCCATAGCTCGGTGAGCGGTCGCGCCAGAAGAGCGTACGATGCCTGGTGGCTTTACATACATCGGAGCAGTTCATGGCGGTCCATTCCAGTTTATCGCGTTCGGCCTCTGCGGTGATTTTGGCTCACCTCCGTACGCTGCGCGCGAACCTTGCGAAGGCGCGCGACACGCTCGTGCACTTCAAAGTCGACCGAGTCGATCGCGACAAGCTGGAACCGGCAGCGCGGCGCGTGGACGACCTAATGAACCTGTTCGCGAGCGGTTCGCGCGATCCCGAGCAAGGGTCCCTTTTTGTTACCGAGATTCAAGGCGGAGTTGAGACAGTGACGAATCCCAAGTCGGCCGAGGCGCTGCGCGACGCTCAGGTCAATATTGTCGCGTTGCTTAATGCAATGCGGGGCGTGGGAACTGACGAACCTCTTGCCTTGCGTCTGTCGTCTTCCGTGTGACATTGCTATCGGATCAGCGAGCAGACGGACCGGATACAACAGGCAGCTTGAAAATAGCAACGCTGTCGCCGTACTGATATGACAGCTGGAAGTTACCGCCGGCCGCAACCGCGACATATTGCTCGCCGTTGACCTGGTAGCTGACGGGCGGCGCATTGACACCCGCGCCCAGATTGAAGCGCCAGAGCCGCTGCCCTGTCTTCGCATTGAATGCGTCAAACCAGCCGTTGCCTTCCCCCATGAACACAACGTTTCCGGCCGTTGCCAAGGCACCGCCGATCAGGGGCTGCGGGGCTTTGTATTGCCACGCGATCTTGCCCGTCTCCACATCCAGTGCGACGAATGGGCCGTCCTGGATGCTTCCTGCCGCCACGTTGGTGAAGGCGCTGCCCAGACGAATCAGCCCCGGCACGCTCGGAGCAGGCTTGGTCGTGAAATGCATCAACTGGTCCATCGCCAGGATGTACAAATAGTGCGTCTGCGGAGAGTACGCGGGCGGTGACCATTCCGCGCCACCGTTCGCACCGGGAAGCATATCCACACCCGCCGCGGTGGGTGTGCTGAACATGTTCTTCGACATCATGACGTAGGGATCCGATTTCCGGATCAGCTTACCCGTGCGCCGGTCGACTATGAAAACCCACCCGACCTTGCCTGCCTCCGCGGCGGCTGGAACCGTCGCGCCGTTCTGGTGCACGTCGAAAAGAACTACGTTGCTCACGGCGTCGTAGTCCCACACATCGTGTGCAACTTCCTGGTAGTACCACTTGAGTTGCCCGCTGTGGACATCGAGTGCGACGATGCTGTCGCTGTAAAGGTTATCCCCGCGACGGACGGTGCCATCGAGGTCCGGGTTTGGATTGCCGGTGCTGAAAATGACGAGCCCCAACTGAGGGTCGATCGCGGGGGTCGTCCATACCATGGCACCGCCGCCCTGCCAGGAATCGCCCGAATAAGTCTTCGGATCCGTGGCCATCCAACGCCAACGCTGTTTCCCGGTCTTCGCGTCGTAAGCGGCCACGAAGCCGCGTAGCGCCCATTCACCACCCGCGCTGCCGACGATGATCATTCCGTCGAAAATCTGCGGCGCCAGTGTCTCGCTGTAGCCATTCTGCGAGCTGACAATACTGGTCTGCCAGATGATATTGCCGTTACTCGCGTCGAGGGCCAGGAGATGATCATCCAGTGTCGCGACGTAAACTCTGCCGTAACCGGCGGCTACACCACGATTGACCGGCCCGCAGCAGACCTGGAACGGTCCAAGATTGTAGGTGACGTCCCAGAGCCGCTCGCCGGTAGCGGCATTTATGGCCATGATCACCATTTTGCCGTTAACGACCGGCGAAGTGAGGTACATCACGCCGTTGACCACGATCGGTGTCGTCTCGAAGCTCGCCGTCATACCCGTCTGTACGAGCGCGACCAGGTTGAGAGATGTTACGTTGTCAGCCGTAATCTGCTGGAGCGGCGAAAATCGCTGGTTATCGTATGTACGCCCGTGCAATACCCAATCGTTCGCATCAGAAGCCGCGTTACGCATCATGGCATCAGTAACGTTCACATTGGCGCCGGCCGGAAGTTTCGCGTAAACGTTACGCACGGGAGGCGGAGCCCGCACGATTTCGTCCGTCGTACCTCCCGCGCCAGCCGCGGCTGTACGCAGTCCCGCGAGGCTTACCTGACTCAACGATTCGATGCTCAGAGCCGTGGCGCCGGGGGCTATGCCGTTTCGCGACAGGATGTATGCGGTAACGTCGAGATACTCCCACTGTTTCAGGCTTCCGGGTTTGTTTAGAGGCATCTGGCGGCTGATGAAGTCGTACAGCTGCGCGGCCGTTCCTCCTCCATAGGCCGCCCGCAAGACCTGCCCAGTGAGCGGAGGCCCTGATTCACCCTGAAGGCTCGCGCCGTGACATTGCGCGCAATACTGAACGTAGACGGACGCGCCACGCGAAGCCTGTGCGCTCGTGAAGCCCCCGTTGGGTTTTAATTGAGCAAACACCGGGCTCACCACCAATGCCGCAGCGACAAACAATAGCAATCTCATAGCAACACCCACCTGGCGTCAACACGTTACGTAACCCGGCTTCGCACGCGGCCACTACCCTCACCTGCACCAGTGCAGCAGACTTCGCACGTTGTTTATTGCTGCTTTGTGCTGAAACCTGAACAAACCTGTGGCCGAGCGAGCTTTGCCGTTGGCCTCGCGCGGCCGAGTACAACGTCAAGCCACTCTTATGGAGCACAATCGTGAAAGACCACGAGCTTCCCACTGACTACATTCCGGGTACATTCAAGTCGGAGAACCTCATGAGCGTTTCACGCCGCGTGTTCATAGAGAACGGTGCCTTTCTGTTGGCTACCTTCGGTGTTTGTGCTGTTGCGTGGCCGGATTCCGCGCCGATGGTGTCGGAATCGGATCCCACGGCGGTGGCGCTTGGCTATAAGGCAAATGCCTCGAGCGTCGACAAGGCGAAATTCCCTCAGTACGTGCCCGGATCCTCGTGTTCCAAATGCGCTCTATATCAGGGAGCCGCGGGCGCCGCCTCGGGCCCCTGCCCCCTCTTTGCGGGAAAAGCGGTGTCCGCGCAGGGTTGGTGCTCCTCGTACGTGAAAAAGCCGTAAGCACTCGATCATCGCTCGTAGTGCCCGTCTGGGCTGCGTCAGCAACGCCTCTACCTGATGGCTGCGAGGCGTGCCGCGCAGACACCACTCGCAGAAGTGCTCGCAATTGTTGGTCAACAGCCGATAGCAGTCTTCCCCCACCCGGGAGCGCGCCCGGCGAACCGTCTCCTGAGGGTTGAAAGTCGGCGCTACATCGGATTGGATCCAGACAGGGCGACCGCCTGCGAAACAAGCGAGAGCGACCTCCTCCACCGGTCCTCTATGAAGTCCGTAACACAGTCCCGCGTAATGCACGACCTTTCCGTCGCCGACGTAGATTCCATGGTGTAGATAGCCGCGACGCGGCGTAACAACGTGGGAGCCTATCGGAGCGTCCAGTCGACCATACGCTGATTCTTCCATCCCGCTGTTCCTGCCTGGGGCCTGTGAAATATGAGCCGGGGCTGACAGCAATCCTCATCGAGACAAGTGAGCAGGCGATGTCGGAACAGGACACGGGAGTTTCAGCTGTAATCTGCGACTGAATTTCCGCCGGGGGTCGCATATCGGGTATCGTCTTCGCCGGTGACTCTCATGCCGGGGAAGCGCTATGGAGTCGACGTGGCAGGCCGCCGTGCTAGAGCTTGCGAACGGGGCGTGTCAAACGCTCCGGGACGACGGGGAATTCGCTCTTTATCGTGTCCGGTGCCGGAGCGCGACCGACGGGCTCGCGTGGCCCGCGCTCGTGATCGCACCGCTGCGGGAGCACACCGCTCCGCGCAGTCTTCGCCGAATGGAGCACGAATTCTCGCTACGTACCGAACTGGATCCCGCTTGGGCCGTTATGCCGCTCGGCCTCGTCGGGCACCAGGGTCGCCCCATACTCGTACTCGAAGATCCGGGCGGCGAACCCCTGGACCGCTTGGTTGGCACGCCGATGGAGTTGCGACAATTCCTTCGCGTCGCTATCGGACTGGCGGTCGCGCTCGGACAAGTTCACCAGCACGGTCTCATCCATAAGGACATCAAGCCCGCCAACACCCTCGTCAATACGGCGACTGGCCAAGCGTGGCTGATGGGCTTCGGCACCGCATCGCGGTTGCCACGCGAGAGGCAGTCGCCGGACCCTCCCGAAGTTCTCTCCGGAGCACTCGCCTACATGGCCCCCGAGCAGACCGGACGGATGAATCGCTCGATCGACTCTCGTAGCGACCTGTATTCACTCGGCGTCACGTTGTATGAAATGCTCACCGGCAGCCTGCCGTTCACCGCTTCCGATCCGATGGAGTGGGTCCACTGTCATATCGCGAGACAACCTGTAGACCCCGGCGAGCGGTCGCAGGATGCGCCCGCCCCTGTTTCTGCGATCGTCTTGAAACTCCTCGCCAAGACCGCCGAAGAGCGCTACCAGACCGCGGCGGGGGTCGAATCTGACCTGAGGCGATGCCTCGGCGAATGGGAAACGATGAATCGGGTCGAGGCGTTCACCCTCGGCACGCGCGACACACCAGACAGACTTCTGATGCCTGAGAAGCTGTATGGGCGCGATGACGAACGCGAGACCCTGCTCGCTGCCTTCGATCAGGTGGTGGCCACCGGAGCCCCGGTTCTGGTCCTGGTCCGCGGCTATTCAGGAGTGGGTAAGTCCTCGGTCGTCCATGAGCTGCACAAGGCGATCGTCCTGCCGCGCGGGATGCTGATCTCCGGAAAGTTTGATCAGTACCGCCGGGATATTCCGTACGCCACGTTGGCTCAAGCGTTCCGGACTGTCATTCACCAGATCCTGTGCAAGAGCGAGGCAGAGGTCGAGCGTTGGCGCGAGGCGATCCGGAAATCCGTGGGCCCGAATGGTCAACTCATTGTGAGCCTCATCCCCGAGCTCGAGTTCGTCATCGGCCGGCAGCCACCGGTTGCGATCCTCCCCGCCACGGAGGCCGAGAGCCGTTTTCACATGGTGTTCCGCGCCTTTCTGGGCGTATTCGCCCGCAAGGAGCACCCCCTCGCCCTCTTTCTCGACGATCTGCAGTGGCTGGATGCGGCGACTCTCAAGCTGCTCGAGCACCTCATGACGCACCCTGACGTCCGTCACCTCCTCCTCATCGGGGCATTTCGCGACAACGAGGTCAGCAGCTCTCACCCACTCATGCAAACCCTGGATGCCATTCGGGGAACCTCGGCCGTGGTGCGCGATATCGCCCTGGCCCCTCTCTCACTCGAGGATGTGACCCAATTCGTTGCCGACACGCTGCGCTGTGAACTCCGGCCTGCCGGGCCTCTTGCCCGACTCGTGTATGAGAAAACCCTCGGCAACCCTTTTTTCGCAATCCAATTCCTGACGGCGCTGGCCGAGGAGGGACTGCTGGCCTTCGAGCCGGGCCCGGCCGCCTGGACGTGGGACCTGGAGCGCATCCGGGCCAAAGGCTACACCGACAACGTGGTGGAGCTCATGGTCGGCAAGTTGAAGCGGTTGTCAGACATGACACAGGAACGGCTCAAACAATTCGCCTGTGTCGGCAACGCGGCCGGCATCGCTACTCTGACCTTGGTACATGGGCTGTCAGAAGAGGAGATCCACGCCGCACTCTGGGAGGCCCTCAGCGCGGAACTCATCGCCCGCCAGGACGGCGGTTATGCGTTCGTCCACGATCGCGTCCAGGAGGCGGCGTATGGACTCATCCCCGAGGATGAGCGTCCCGCAATCCATCTTCGGATCGGCAGACTGCTCGCAGGTCGCACGCCGCCCGGCAAACTCGAGGACAGCATCTTCGAGATCGTGAACCAACTCAACCGCGGCGCCAACCTGATCACTTCCCAGGAAGAGCGCGAGCGAGTCGCCGAGCTCAACCTCATTGCGGGCGAGCGCGCCAAAACCTCGACGGCCTACGTGTCGGCGCTGACCTATTTTGCGGCCGGCCGGGCGCTGCTGACGGAAGACGCCTGGGAGCAGCGCTATCCGCTCATGTTTGCGCTGGAGTTTCATCGTGCGGAGTGCGAATTCCTCAGCAGTCAGTTGTTGGCCGCGGAACAGCGGCTCGCCGCTCTGGCGGCGCGTACTGCGACACTGATCGACAGTGCCGCGGTAGCATGCCTTCGCCTGGAGCTTTACACGACCTTGGATCGCAGCGATCGCGGCGTCGAGCTGTGCCTGGAGTACCTGCAGCACATCGGCGTGCAATGGTCGCCGCACCCGACAAAGGAGGAAGTGCGGACCGAATACGAGGAGATCTGGCAGCGCATTGGCAACCGCTCCGTCGAGGCCCTGGTCGATCTGCCGCTGGCCAGCGACCCCGAGTGGCGCGCTACCCTGGATGTTCTCGCCCAGGTCGTCACGCCAGCTCTGTTCACGGACGACAACCTGCTCTGCCGGGTCCTGTGCCGTATGGCGAACATCAGTCTCGAGCACGGCAACAGTGGCGCCTCGTGTTTCGCTTATGTCTGGCTCGGCATGATCGCAGGCCCGCACTTCAACGACTACCCGACGGGATTCCGCTTCGGTCAGCTCGGCTTCGAGCTGGTCGAGCGGCAGGGCCTGGACCGCTTCAAGGCCCGTGTCTACATGTCCTTCGGTAACCTCGTCAATCCGTGGACGAAGCATGTACGCATCGGTCGTCCGTTAGTGCGGCGCGCGTTCAACACGGCCAACGAGATCGGCGATCTCACCTTTGCCGCTTATAGCTGCAACAATCTGATCACCAACCTGCTCGCTTCCGGCGAGCCGCTGCCCGACATCCAACGGGAAGCGGAGGCCGGACTCGCATTCGCGCGCAAGATACGATTCGGCCTGGTCATCGACATCATCACGGGCCAGTTGCGGCTGATCCTTACGCTTCGAGGTCTGACACCGACGTTCAACTCCTTCAACGACGCGCAATTTGACGAGGCGCGCTTCGAGGAGCACTTCCGGGCGGATCCTCGCCTCGCATTGCCCTCATGTTGGTATTGGATCCGCAAGCTGCAAGCGCGCTTTCATGCGGGCGATTACGAGTCCGCCATCCACGCCGAATTGCAGGCGCAAGATTTGCTGTGGACCTCACCATCATTCTTTGAGGTCGCCGAATACCGCTTTTACGCCGCGCTCGCGCGAGCCGCTTACTGCAACACGGTCTCACCCGAGCAGCGTCCTCTGCACCTGGAAGCTCTGGCGGCCCACCATCGCCAACTCGAGATCTGGGCGCAACACTGTCCCGAGAACTTCGGAAACCGCACGGCGTTGATCGGCGCTGAGATCGCCCGCATCGAAGGGCGGTACCTCGACGCCGAGCGTCTCTACGAGGAGTCTATCCGCCTGGCAAGCGAGAATGGCTTCATCCAGAACGCAGGTATCGGTGGCGAGCTCGCCGCGCGATTCTATGCAGCACGTGGCTTCAACACCATCGCCCAAGCCTACCTGCGCAATGCCCGGTACTGCTACCTGCGGTGGGGCGCCGACGGCAAGGTGAGGCAACTGGATGAGTCCTACCCGCGACTGCAGGCGGAGCTGTCACCGCCGCCGCCGACCACCACTATCCGGGCCCAGGTCGAACACCTGGATCTCGCGACCGTTGTGAAGGTATCCCAAGCAGTCTCGGGCGAGATCGTTCTGGAGAAGTTGATCGACACGCTCATGCGAACTGCGCTCGAGCACGCGGGAGCACAGCGCGGGCTCTTGATTATTCCGCACGCCGGTGCGCAGCGGCTCGAGGCGGAAGCCACGACCAGCGGCGCTGCCATCACGGTCCACTTTCGCCAGGCGAGCGTCTCAGCAGCTGATCTGCCTGACTCCATCCTTCACTACGTCGTACGGACACAGGAGAGTGTGATTCTCGACGATGCCTCAGCACAGAACGCGTTTTCCGACGATGAGTATATCCGCCGCAATCGCGTCCGTGCCGTTCTCTGTCTGCCTCTGATCAAACAAGCCACACTGATCGGGGTGCTCTACCTCGAGAATAACCTGACACCCGGCGTGTTCACGCCTGCCCGGAACGCGGTGCTGAAGCTGATCGCCTCCCAGGCGGCGACCGCGCTGGAGAATGCCTACCTCTACACGGACCTGAAGCAGGAGAACGTCGTGCGTCGGCGTGCCGAAGATGCCTTGCGGCGCAGTGAGACCTATCTGGATCAAGCCCAGGCCGTAAGCCTCACGGGCAGTTTCGGCTGGAATCCGGTAACCGATGAGATCTACTGGTCTGCCGAGACCTATAGGATCTATGAATTTGACCAGGCGAGTCCGCCCCCGCTCTCGCAAATAGTTCAAAGAACGCATCCGGAAGACAAGGACTTCCATGAACAAACACTCCACCGCGCGCGACACGAGAGGCGGGGCTTTGAGATGGAGTATCGGTTGCTGCTGGGGGATGGCACAGTCAAGCATCTTCACGTGGTGGCTCGCGCCTTATTTGACGCACTGGGTGACGTCGAATTTGTGGGGGCGGTGATGGACATCACTCGGCGCAAACACGCAGAGGAAGCGCAACGAGTGCAGGAACGGGAGCGCGAGGAGATGCAGCGGCAGCTGCAGCAGGCGGCCAAAATGGAGGCGATCGGGCGGCTGGCCGGTGGCATCGCGCACGACTTCAACAACATTCTCGGCGCGGTTCTCGGTTACGGCGAACTGGCGCAGAACAACCTGCCCGAAGGCAGCGCTGCGCGCCACCAAGTCGACCAGGTCATGCACGCAGGCGTGCGTGGGAAGGGACTTGTCGATCGCATTCTCGCGTTCAGCCGCAGCGGTATTGGCGAGCGCGTGCCGATACGAACGCAATCGGTCGTCGAAGAGACGCTCGAGCTGCTCGCCGCCTCGCTGCCCGCTGACGTGCATCTCGAGAGAAGGCTGGATGCGCCCGACGCGGCAGTTGTTGGCGACGCCACCCAGTTTCACCAGGTCGTCATGAATCTCTGCACGAATGCGCTGCAGGCCATGATGCGTCGTGGCGTGCTCACCGTCGTGCTCGAGCACCTGGCGGTTGGTGAGAGCCGCTTACTCTCTCATGGCACGCTGTGCGCCGGCAGCTACGTGCATCTCTCGGTCAGCGATACCGGAGGCGGCATCCGGCCGGCGGTGCTCGAGCGCATGTTCGATCCATTCTTCACCACCAAACGTGTCGGCGATGGCACGGGCCTCGGCCTTGCGTTGGTGCATGGGATCGTCGCGGACTTCGGTGGTGTGATTGACGTGGTGACGCAGTTAGGTGTGGGCACCACCTTCGCGATCTGGCTACCGGCCGCTGGCCCCCTGCCAAGCCTCCGGGCCGAGCCCGCGAGCGAGCTGCCGCGAGGCAATGGCGAGACTATAATGATTGTGGATGACGAGCGTCCGCTCGTTGCTCTTGCGGAGGAGACCCTCGCCGAACTGGGCTACGAGCCGGTGGGGTTCGACTCGAGCCTCGCCGCCTTGCAGGCGTTTCGTGCGGAACCGAAGCGATTCGATCTCGTATTGACCGACGAGACGATGCCCGACCTGACAGGAACCGAACTCGCTCGCGAGATTCGGCAATTGCGCCCCGAAATTTCAATCATACTCATGAGCGGCTACAGTAGTGCGCAACTGAGCGAGCGCGCGCAAGCCGCAGGGGTCATTGACGTGCTCCACAAACCGCTCGTCCGCCGCGCTATTGCGGAACCGGTCGCGCGTGCGCTGCAGGCGCGCGTCCTCGACACTTCCGGACATCTTGGGTAATCACGTCCCGGATCCGCGCCCCGACAGTGCTTTTTCGACGCACTTGATCAAGGCGGATGCCTTGGATGCCTTGCTCAGGAAGCAAACTGCTCCGTCACGCATCGCTCGCACACGTGCGGGCTCTTCGAGGAACGCCGTGACAAAAATTATCGGAACGGTGCGTCCCTGGTCGCGCAGCAGGATTTGCAACTGGAGACCACTGATTTCCGGCATTTGAACATCCGTGATCACGCATGACGTTTCATCCAATTGGGGTGACCGTAGAAACTCCGCCGCCGATGCAAATGTATGGACGGCGTAGCCGCGCGCCCTGAGGAGACTGTCGGTGGCTACGCGAAAGGACTCATCATCGTCGATGACCGAAATCAAAGGGGGTGTACGCAAAAGCGGCTCATCCTCGGGGTCGCCCATCGCGGCGTGGCGCTACTCCATGGTGCGCCGACGGAGTAGCGAAGAAAGTTATACTTAGGTTTAGATGCGCTACGGTCTGTCCGGGCGAATTCCGAGGGCGTCGACGATTCGTGCCAGGTCGGCCAGCGACCGGGTGTGCATTTTTCGCATTATGTTACTACGATGGACCTTGACTGTGACCTCGCTGACCCCCAACTCCGCCGCAATCAGCTTGTTCATCCTGCCGGCAGTAGCGAGAGCTAACACCTCGCGCTCGCGGGGTGTCAGCGACTCGTACAAAAATCGCAGATCCGCAATGGTCTTCTCGTTCGCGCGTCTCTTTTCATCCACCGCGAGCGCCCGGGTTACGGCCTGGATCATCTCCTGCTGCCGCAGCGGCTTGGTCAGGAAATCGACGGCACCGGCCTTCATGGCCCGCACGCTCATCGGGATATCACCGTGACCCGTCATAAAGATAATCGGGATGTGAATGCCCGCCTCGCGCAGATCTATCTGAAAGTCGAGACCACTTATCCCCGGTAGTCTGATATCGAGTACCAGACAGCTGGAGGCATTCGGCAGACTGCTCTGCAGTAATTCGGGGGCCGAAGCGAACACCTTAACCCGCAAACCAACCGACTGGAAAAGGCTCGTCAGTGATTCGCGTATCGCAATGTCATCGTCAACGACAAGAACGACGGGTTCACCGTCCGCTCCAGAGTCGCTTGGCAATGTCGGGCGTTCAGTCACGGTGCCTCCACTCGATGCAAAGGCAGCGTGAACTGGAAAGTCGCCCCGTGAGGCACATTGGGCGCAGCCCAGATCCGGCCCCCGTGAAGTTCGACAATTGAACGGCAGATCGACAGTCCCATGCCCATGCCACTGGACTTGGTAGTGAAGAAGGTATTGAAGAGCCGCTCCGCGCTAGCAGCGGAGAAGCCAACACCGCAGTCAGTCACCGTGACCCGCACCTGCCGTGCGTCATCTTGCTCGGATCGGATTACCAGCTCACGCGGCCGATCCGTGATCGACTGCATGGCTTCGATGCCGTTGGTCACCAGATTGAGGATCACCTGCTGCAGCTGCACTTTGTCGGCCACAATGAGGGGGAGCACACTCGCGTGCTCCACGCGCACCACTACCCGGGAGCTGAGCAACTCATGCTGTACAAAAGTCAGTGCCTCGCTCAGGACGTCATTGAGATTGAGCGGCACCATGGTCGTGTCGGTCTTTTTCGCCAGCGCACGGATGCGCCGAATGACCTCACCCGCCCGACTGCCGTCCCGGACGATTCTCTCGAGGGCGGCATACGCCTCGTTCATGTTGGGAGGGTCACGAGCGAGCCAGCTCTGACATGCCTCGGCGTTGAACATGACGGCGCCGAGCGGCTGATTGACCTCGTGAGCGATCGAGGCCGTCAGCTCACCCAGGCTGGTCACGCGCATCACGTGCGCGAGGTCGGTCCGGGTTTTGTGCAACTCGCGCTCCGCCACCCGGATCGCGGTGACATCCATCACCGCACCGACGAAGTCGACGTCGCCTGCCTCATCTCGGAAGGCGCTGGCCACGACCTGAATATGTTTGACCCGTTCATCCGGCATCCGCAATCGATACTCGTGCGCAAAATCCTGCCCGTCGTCTGAGGCGCGCTCCGCGACCCGGCCGAAGGCGGCAACATCGTCCGGGTGAATCCGGAGCCGCAGCCGCTCCAGCGTCGGAGTGCTCGCCGGGTCGTACTCAAAGATGCGGAACGTTTCCTCCGTCCAGTACAATTCCCCGCTGGAGGGCCTCCAACCAAAACTGCCCGAATGACTGAGTCTCTGGGCCTCGCTCAAGTAGGCATCACTGCGCCGTAGCCCCGCTTCGGCCCGCTGGCGCTCGCTGTTTTCCGCGCGCAGCTCTTCATAGAGTCGGACGTTCTCCAGGGAAATGGCCGCCTGCGAGGCCAGCAGCTTGAGAATCGCGAGCCTGGCCGACGTGAACACGCGCGGCGACAGATTGTTCTCGAGATACAGAGCGCCGACGAGCTTGCCTTGTTTGATAAGGGGAAGGCAGAGCACCGAGCGAGCGTACTTCTGACGGGCCGATCCGTCCACAGAAAAGGGGATTCGGGCCGCGGCATCGTCCAGGATCACACTCTCGCACGTGCGCAGCGCGGTGTGGAGCACGGACTCGATCAGTTCGGTCGGCGTCACCGCTGAGTTTCGCTGCCTAACCTCAATGTTGCCGCCGCCAGTCGTCGCCTCCGCAGCGATCCGCGGCTCGTCGCCCGTAATAAGTATGAGAAGACCCCGCTCGGCCCCCGCATGTTCGAGCGAGATTCTCATGAGCGTCGCGATGAGCTTGCTAAGCTCAATCTCGCTCGACACCGCCTGCGAAGCCTTGACCACTGTCCCGACGTCCAGCTGCTCAACAGGCGCATCGATCGTCGCGTTCAGCACAGACGGGACCGACTCTTCAGGCAACCCGGGATGACGCTGGTCGAGTTGCCGCACTTTGCCGAGCGCCCCCCAGCGCAGATAGCAGTCCCTTGCGTTCCGCAAATACACATGGGCGACGCGATCCACGCCGCGCGCCGCGTAGAACCGAGCGGCTACCTCATGGGCGACGCCCTCGTTCTGAACGAAGCCGTATTCGCGAGCGGATTGAATGGCCTGCTCGTAGAGACGCATGGCATCGGCGTCCCGACCTTCGATGCGCGCGAGCTCCGCCGACGCCAGAGCGTGCTTGTCGGAAAACGTGGGTGGATAGGTTTCGGCCCACTCGCGCAGTTGCTCCCGATGCGCCGTAAGTAGTTTGCGCCAGCCTGACTGCTCGTTAGCAGAAGCTTCCTCATAGAGCGCCGCCACCGTCAGCGCAGTGTAGTAAAAGTAGTCGAGCAGCTGCAACTGTACGGCTGAGGTCCAAAGCAGCGCCTTCGCCTTTTCGGCTGCCGCCCGGGCCCTGGAGTAATCGCCTGAGAGGTACCGCGCCTTGAGTTCGCGAATCCAGTGCAAGCAAATCACGGTCGGCGTCCGTGCGGCCGTCAGTTGCGCCTCGAACGCCGCCTCGTCGAATCGCTCGTCGCTGACGGTAGAGAAGGCCGCATTGCGACCCTGCATGCTCGCGATGAAGCGTCGCTGGCTCACGATGAGGTCCACGACATCGCGGAACTTGGCTGTCCGAGAGAAGTCCAGCGCCAGCTCCGACTCGCGCCACACCGCATCGAGCGGATCGTTGCGTGTAAGCAAATATGTGATGGATTGGTGCATGCCGTAGCAAGCGAAAGTTAGATCGCCCCTCTCAGTGGCGGTGCGAGTGGTCGCCCGACGGAGTTCGATCACGCTCGTCAGCGGCTCCGTCCAAAAGGCGGCTAGTCCCATCGCATGGTTGACCTTCGTGTCGTAGGCGGTGAAGGCGTGCTTCTCGACCAGGTCGCAGGCAAGCCTGGCCAGGCGGTAGCCTTCGCGGTAACGGTGAAAGTTCGCTCCAAGGACTGACCCGAGGCAGGCATAGGCGTACGCGGCAGCGCCGCTCATCCCGTGCTGTATGCTGACACTCACCATGCGGCAGGCGAGCAGGCAAAACAACTGAAAGTCGGTAAATGTGGCGGGGCCAGCAAGGACTGAGAGCACCTGCAGAGCTGCCTGTATTTCCGGATCGGTCATCAGCGGCAGATCGATCAGACTTTCAATCGAGTGCCCGCCGAGGGTTTGCCACACCGCCTCGTATTCGGCCCGGACCTGCTCGAGGGTAGGGTGTGCCGGCAGGTAGATGCCGAACAGACGCAGGCACGCGAGCGCGCTGTCGATGGCTTGCGGGTGTTCGCCCGTCAATACATGCAAATTGATCTTCAGGCAGGAGGCGTCCGCGAACTCGACGTTTGAAGCCGCGCGCTGCAGCAGCTCCACAATCTGTGCCTCGGCCTTTTTTAGGCTACCGCGGAGAAGGTCGCACTCCGCACATTCGAGTGACAGGGTGAATTTCAACTCGTGCTGACTCTCCCAGTCCCGCTCGTCCAACAGCGCCATGCCAGCCGCGAAATACTCGAGCGCCGACGCATAGGCCGCCGATGCCTTCGCTTTTCGTCCGGTACGCAGGTTGATTGTCGCCACCTGCGCCTTCTCCGCTCGATCGACGATCAACGTGCCGCCTCTATTGAGCTGGTTCGCAACGTCGAACAGCTGCTCGGTGATCTCATTAGCCGTCATGCTCGCCAGCAGCTTACGGCCGATGAGCAGATGAACGGCGGGGCGACGGTCCTCAGGAAATAGTGAATACGCTGCCTGCTGTATCCGGTCGTGCAGGAACTTGTAGTGATGACCCTGATGGACAATGAGACCAGCGCGAACTGCTTCCCAGAGAGCCGTATGCATCGCTTGCTCTGTTTGCTCATACACTATGCTCAGCGTGCCGATCTCGGCCATATTACCCAGGCAGGCGAGGTGCTTCAGGGCATCCTGCGTGGTCAGAGGCAATCGCTTCAGCTTGCGAACCACGATGTCCACCACGTTGTCGGTATAGTCCTTGGCGTCGATACGATCGATGTCCCAGACCCAGGCGAGTGCGGCTCGGTCGAATACGAGCAGTTCCTCTTCGGCCAACGTCGTGAAGAACTGGGTCGCGAAGAACGGATTGCCGCCGGTCTTCTCCTGCACTAGCTGCGCCAAGGGCCGCGCGCGCTCGGGCTCGCAGTGCAGAGTATCGGCGATGAGCCGGCCAACATCGCCGAGCCCGAGCGGCGCCAGCACAATCTCCTGCACCCGCGCATCGGTCTCGCGGATCGCCTCGAGCGTACAAATAAGAGGATGCGACGGACCGACTTCGTTTCCCCGATAGGCCCCAACCAGCAGCAGGTGGCGCACCTCTGAGTGTGTTACCAGGTGCTCGAGCAGGTCGAGCGTCGCGCCATCCAGCCATTGCAAATCGTCTAAGAACAACGCGAGCGGATGCTCCTTGCGCGCGAACACGCTTAAGAAGCGCCGGAATACCGTCTGGAAGCGGCTTTTCGCCTCTCGCGGCGGCAGCTCCTCGACCGGCGGCTGTTTGCCGATGATGAGCTCGAGCTCCGGAACGAGGTTCACCAGGAGTTGACCGTTCAATCCCAGCGCCTCGCTGAAAGATTGCCGCCACCGGCCCAGCTGCGCCTCGCCCTGACTCAGAAGCGAGCGCACGAGGGTCTGGAAGGCTTGCGCCAGAGTGGCGTACGGGATGTTGCGTTTGTACTGGTCGAACTTGCCGGACGCGAACAGGCCCCGCGACGGGACCAGTACCTTGTGCAACTCGTGCACCACGGAAGACTTGCCGATCCCGGAATATCCAGACACCAGCGCGAGTTCCGGTGCGCCGTGGGCCACAACCCGGTCGAAACAGTCGAGCAGCATTTCGATCTCCCGCTCGCGCCCGTACAGCCGCTCCGGGATCAGCAACTGGTCCGACACGTCACGTATGCCCAACGGGAACGGTTCGATGTGGCCATTGGCTTCCCATTCCGCCAGGCACCGCCTGAGATCCGCCGCCAAACCGGCGGCCGTCTGGTAGCGCTCCTCGGGAATCTTGGCGAGGAGCTTCATTGTAATCAGCGATAGCGCCCTGGGAGCTTCCACGTTCCTCTCGTCGGGTGGAACGGGCTGCCTGGCAAGGTGACAGTGCACCCATTCGAGCGGATCGGCGGCGGTGAACGGCAGCTTGCTCGTCAACATCTGATAGAAGGTGATGCCAAGAGAGTAGACATCACTTCGGGAATCGATCGAACGGTTCATCCGGCCAGTCTGCTCCGGCGCCATGTAGGCGAGCGTTCCGGCGATCGCATCAGGCCGCTCGGGGTTGGGGTGCTCGCGCGGCAGGCGGGAGGCGATGCCGAAGCCGGTGAGCCAGACACCGCCGCTTGCCACATTCACCAGGATGTTCGCCGGCTTGATGTCCTTGTGGATGAGCCCGCGCGCATGCACTTGGTGTAGTGCCTCTGCGAGCGAGATTGCGATGCGCAGAAACTCCGTTATTCCCAGTGGCCGGCCGAGCAGCCGCTCGAGAACCGTACCTCCGGGATCTTCGAACAGGAGCGCCAAGCGGTTGCGGTGGCGGGAGAGTTCGATTGGGTGGGCCGCCCAGGTGGCATCGAGGTCGGCTCTGAGCCCGTGTTCATGTTCGAGCCGCGTGAGACAAGCAAGCGAGTTGTTCTCCGCCGCGACCAGCAGAATCGGCGCTAGTCCCTCACCGGAACCCCGCAACAGCGCCAATTCGCCCTCCCGTAAGGGCGAAAATCCGTAACCCGAAAGATCCCTCACGAGTCTTTCTCCCCGGCCATGCGCCCATATCTATTCTCTCGCTCAAGTATGTGCTCACAATTTTGCCACGTCATCTGGATCGGCAATTCGATTCGTCGTCCCGACACCCATCACTTCCGGCAGTTGTCTGGATCACCATTTCGGTCCCAATGTTATGGCCTACGCCCTGGTCGGCACGGGCTACGAGTCCGGTACCTACAACACCGTGTCGATCGACTCCGGGGCACTCCCTTCGCGCTGAAGCCTTACTTGCATAGGTCGGACCTTCGCTAAACCAAGGTGTGATAGACGGTTCCGCGACGCGCACCTACCCTCCAAAGTCAGGGCGGGCGGCATGCGTGGAGCGCACGCAGTCAAGAACGAGGCAATCCATGGCGAAGCAGAAGCCGTCATTGCTGAAGGAACTCCTCCCGATTCAACGCTACGGTCTTGCAATCGGGTCCGTCGCGATTGCACTGGCGATCGGGCTCACCCTGCAACGCTACAGCTTCTACGGGGTGGAGTCCCTGCTCTTCCTGTTTGCCGTAGCCTTAACCGCCTGGTTTGGAGGGGGCGGGCCAGCCGTTCTCGCAGTCGCAATCTCGAGTCTGGTCTTCAACTACTTCTTCACCGAGCCCATTCACACCCTCTACATCACAACCTCCGAGCTCCCGTATTATTTTGCGTTCATTCTGTTCGCGATGCTTCTCACTTGGTTCAGCAGGGTGCGCCGCCGCTTCGAGCGGGAGCTGCTGCAATCCCGCGACGAACTGGAGAGGGAAGTGGCGGAACGAACTCAACAGGCCAACGATCGCAAACGACGGGAAGATGAAATTCGCAAACTGAACGACGAGCTTGGAAAAAGAACCACCGACCTCGAAGCCAGTAACAAGGAACTGGAAGCGTTTGCTTATTCCGTATCACATGACCTGCGTGCGCCCATCCGTCATGTCGTCGGATATGCAGAGCTGCTGCAAAGGAATTCATCTTCGGCTCTGGATGAAAAGAGCCGCCGATACATGCTGACGATCCTGGATTCGGCAAAGAGGATGGGTACGTTGATCGATGACCTGCTCGCCTTTTCAAGGATCGGACGTACAGACACGCGCGAGACCACGGTCGACCTGGATCTCCTCGTAAAGGAAGCCCTGGGTGAAGTGCGGCAGGATGTCAACGGGCGCAATATAGCCTGGAACATCGGCGCGTTGCCCAATCTGTACGGAGACCGGTCGATGCTGAGGCTTGCGCTGGTCAATCTCATTTCCAATGCCGTCAAATTCACCCGCACCCGGTCACGAGCCGAGATCGAAATAGGATGTTTTGAGAAGAACCAGGACCAGGCGGTGGTTTTCATTAGAGACAACGGAGTTGGTTTTGATATGAAGTATGTCGATAAGCTATTTGGCGTATTTCGGCGTCTTCATTCGGCTCAGGATTTTGAAGGCACCGGCATAGGTCTGGCGACCGTGCAACGCATCATCCATCGCCATGGAGGAAGAGTCTGGGCCGAGGGCTCAGTGGACGCAGGCGCAACCTTTTTTCTCGCGGTTCCGGGCCGCAGGAGCTGAGGATCATGGACATCCTGGGACGCATTTTGATGGTTGAGGACGACCCCAAAGACGCGGAACTCACTCTGACAGCGCTGGGGGATTACAACCTAACCAATGAGGTTGTTGTCATCCATGATGGGGAGCAGGCCTTGGACTATCTTTATCGCCGGGGGAGCTTCGAGGCGCGTAGTAACGAAAATCCCGCCGTCCTGCTGCTCGATCTGAAGTTGCCCAAGGTTGACGGACTGGAGGTGCTGCAGCAGATAAAGTCTGACAACACACTGAAGACGATACCCGTTGTGGTGTTGACCTCGTCCCGGGAGGAAAGAGACATGGTCGCGAGCTACAAACTTGGCGTGAATGCTTATGTAGTAAAGCCGGTCGATTTTCACGAGTTCGTCAATGCCATCAAAGAACTCGGAATGTTCTGGGCAATTATCAATGAGCCGCCTCCGGGAAGCATGCGAAGGAAGTAATTGCACTCGTTTTTGGAGTTGACCCATTGTGAATTCCCAGATGCGCATCCTGTACCTCGAAGACGACCCCAAAGACGCAGAACTCGTTCGGGCAATGCTGGAGACGGGCGGTTTCGGCTGTCAAGTAACACGTGTGGAGAGTCAGGTTGATTTCTGTGCCTCACTCGAGTGGCATGACTTCAATCTAATCCTGGCGGATTACACACTTCCCTCCTTCGACGGCATTTCGGCGTTGAAAATTGCTGCGCGGAAGCGCCCCGAGGTGCCATTCATCTTTGTTTCCGGAACCCTCGGCGAGGAAGTGGCGATTGAAGCGCTCACTATTGGAGCCACGGATTATGTTCTGAAGACGCGGCTATCGAGGCTCGTCCCGTCGGTGGTCCGCGCGCTGCGTGAAGTCACGGAAAGAGCCGACCGTAAGCGGGCCGAGGAGTCGGCGCAGGCCGAATGCGAGCGGCTCGAGCAGCTGTTGCGGCAGGCGGCGAAAATGGAAGCCGTCGGGCAGTTCGCCGGCAGCATCGCGCACGACTTTAATAACATTCTCGGCGCGATTCTCGGTTACGGCGAACGCGCACAGAGCAACCTACCCGAAGGCGGCGCCGCGCGCCATCAGGTAGATCAGATGATGTGCGCGGGAGCGCGGGGGAAGGCACTCGTCGACCGCATACTCAACTTCAGCCGGAGCGGGATGGGCGAGCGCGCCCCGCTGCAGGTGCAGCCCGTCGTGGAAGAGACGCTCGAGCTGCTCGCAGCATCACTGCCCGCCGATGTGCAGCTCGAGAGGAGGCTCCATGCGCTCGACACGGCCGTTGTGGGCGATGCCACCCAGTTCCACCAAGTCGTCATGAATCTCTGCACCAATGCGCTGCACGCCATGAAGCGGGGCGGCGTGCTTACCGTGGTGCTCGAGCGTATAGCGGTTCGCGAGCGCCGCTTACTTTCGCACGGCACGCTGTCCGCCGGCCGCTACGTCCACCTCTCGGTCAGCGATACCGGCAACGGCATTCCGCCCGCCGTGCTCGAGCATATGTTCGATCCGTTCTTCACTACCAAACGTGTCGGCGAGGGCACGGGTCTTGGTCTTGCGTTGGTACACGGCATCGTTGCCGACTTCGGCGGTGTCATTGACGTGGCGACGCAGGTAGGGGTAGGCACCACCTTCACGATCTGGTTGCCGGGCGCAGGCCAAATGCCAACACTCCTGGCGGAGCCTGCGAGGGAGCTGCCGCGTGGCAACGGCGAGACCGTCATGATCCTGGATGACGAGCGTGCGCTGGTTGCGCTCGCGGAGGAGACGCTGGCCGAGCTCGGCTACGAGCCGGTGGGGTTTGACTCGGGCCTGTGCGCCTTGCAGGCTTTTCGCGCGGAACCGGATCGCTTCAATCTCGTGCTGACCGACGAGACGATGCCCGATCTCACGGGGGCCGAGCTTGCCTGTAAGATCCGGCAGTTGCGACCAGAAGTTTCAATCATACTCATGAGCGGCTACAGTGATACGCAACTGAGCGCCCGCGCGCAGGCCGCAGGGGTCATCGACGTGCTACGCAAACCGCTCGTCCGGCGCGATATCGCCGAGGCGGTCGCGCGCGCGCTGCAGGCGCGGGCGCGACCAATCGAAAGCTCCGGCCGGCGCCCCGCCCCGCGGTAGTCAACAGGGGTCGTTGGCCTGCGCGTCCTCGACATTTCCAGGCATCTTTGGACATTTCGCGCAAATGCGCGCGTTAGCTGTTGCATGCGTCAAGCCGCGTGCCTATTTTCCGACAGGGTGATGGGTTCTCATATCCTTCAGCCGAATGCAGACACTTGCAACCGGAAGGGAGAAACCAAATGGAACGAGACGAGACGCACAGGTACAGAAGACTTCTGTCTGGAACAGCGACTGTCACCACGGCTACGCGTACGCTGCATTTGCTCCGATTCTTCATTACGACTTAGCCGTCGCCGACTTCTACGGAGGCAATTTCTGGGATATGCGGGCGACGGGGATCCGGCTCGCGAATCCTGCCGCGGAACAGGCGCAGGGGCCGCCGGTCAATCCGGTGGAGATCGGGAATATCGATTCAGCGTGCGTGGTCTGGAAGGTATCGCAAGGCGGTTACGCGTCACTCGTTCAACTGGTCGGAGGAGCGCAATCGTTTGCGATCAACTGGCCTTCGAACGTGGCGAAGGTGTGTGCGATGCCGGCTCCAGCGCCCGCGAACGATCCGTTCCCGGTCCATCTGAGTGCCAAGGATCGAGGAACTTCAAACGCCACCTTTGACCATATCACCCTTGCGGTAGCCTCGTATGAGTCCTCGTCCGAGGTGAGCCCGTTCTCGTCGAAGTTCGATGCGAGCCTTGCCGGCAACGCAACATTGAGCGCAAATGAGCAGCGCGGCTACGAGCTTTTTAACGGTAAGGCGAAGTGCAATCAGTGCCACCTGAGTGGCAACGCCATCAATTCGGTCGGCCTGGCGGCGGCCGACGTGGCGCCGATGTTCACTGATTTCACATCGGCTAACACGGGTGTTCCGAGAAACCTGGCGATTCCCTATTTCTGTGAGTCGAAGCCCGACCAAGTGGGATACACCGCCAATCCACTGGGCTTCACGTTCTTCGATCTGGGAGTCGGCGCAATGCTGAGCGGCACGAATGACCAGAACCCGTTGGAATGGAAGCACCTGGCGCCGCTGTACAACGGGAAGTTCCAAGTGCCCACGTTGCGTAACGTCGACAAGCGGCCACGCGCCAATTTCATAAAAGCCTATATGCATAACGGGTATCTGAAGAGTCTTGCCGAGGTGGTGCACTTCTACAACACCTCGCAGGCGCTGCCGCGTTGTGCTCAGGGTTCGCCGGGCGAGAAAGTGAGTTGCTGGCCGTCGCCGGAAACACCCGAAAATCTAACACCTTTGATCGGTAATCTCGGGCTTTCGCCCCAGAACGAGAAAGACCTGGTCGCGTTTCTGCAGACGCTCACAGACGGCTTTGTGACGTCTCCAGCGGCGCCGCTGGGTACCCAACCGGAGGCGGTGCAGCCGGCAACGCACAGGGGGAATTAGGAGTTTTGATGGGTTCGATCGTCGGGAGCGGCTGAGCGCCGCTCCCGATTGCGTTCAGCGGCCGTCGAGGGAGAACGCATAAAACTTCTTGCTGTTGCCCTCATAAGGGAGGCCGCGGGCCCGGGTGTCATAACCGCTGCCCCAATAGACAGTGCCGTCCACGATCGCCGCGCCTGACCAGACCGCTCCACCACTGGGGAAGGTCCATTTGATCTCGCCGGTCCGTGCGTCCATAGCATAGAAATTCCCGCCCGAGGAACCGGCATAGACCACGCCGTTGGCGCTCGATACAAATCCGTCGGTGATGTACTCGGAACCTTGCGGATCGGCCGTCTGCCAGAGAATCCTGCCGGTGGCGGCGTCCAGCGCCGTCCACAGACCGCCCTGCGTGGTTTTCCTCTGACCGTCGAAGGTGGTGTAGGTGTAGGACTTGTGGCTACCGTTCGTAATGGCCGCATAGATCCTGTGGCCGTCGGTAGAAGTGCCCCACTCGATACCGCCGAGCACTCCTCCGGGACCTGCTTGAGTTGACCAGATCAAATCACCCGTGGCCGGGTCGAGCGCGTAGTACATCCCGTTCTTCTGACCGGCGCCCAGCACATCGGTTGGCTTGCCCTGGATCGTCGTTGTGTAAAGGTTTGGGCCGGCGCCGAAGTCGAAGTCCGGTGAAGCGTTCGGTTGCGATAGGGTCCAGGTGTCTGCAGCCAGAGTGTGGTGAGCCCAGGTCACCCGACCGGTGTTCAGATCGAGGGCGACAATGCTGTCGATGTGAGCAGCGTCGGGCAGCGGCGTACAGCCAGTCTGTCCGGGATTGACGCAGTAGCCGCTCGGCACCGAGTAACTGTTGCCGGTGGTCACATACAGCATGTTGGTCTTATGATCGACGACCGGCTGACTGCTCCACACGGCGCCTCCATTGAAGCCCTCGGGCATCATGTAGCTCTTCCAAAGGATCTTGCCGGTACGGGCGTCGAGCGCCTCGACAGAGCCGCGGAACGTCGGCGTCATCTTGACGTGCTCGGTCTTGGAAGAGACTCCGGTGTAGACAATGCCGTTTTCGACGGTAGGGGAACCGGTCATGATGGCTGCATTGCTGTCATCGGTCCTGGTGCGCCAGAGCATCGCACCGGTGCGGGCGTTGATGCCGATCTCGAAGGCTCCCGCGAGCTCGTCGCTCATGACATTGCCGGTGCCGACGATGAGCTCGCCGTTCCAGTACGCGGGGCTCGTCCGGGAGACCGATCCGGTGGTTCCCGTGTAGTCGCTGATATCGTGGGACCACAGCGCCGTGCCAGTTCTGGTGTCGATGGCCCACAGCTTCCCGCCCCAATCCGGCACGTAGGCGACTCCATTGACGACGGTCGCCACGGCGGAGATGTCACCGGCCGTCG